>NZ_CP030848.1:2748375-3096751 GCF_008274825.1 Sphingobacterium hotanense | reverse complement strand
CGTAATAAGTTATGATTTAGTTCTGTTTTTTAAGCTTAATAATATTTTACCAAGATTCGCAAAGGTATAAAAAAATTAGAGAAACGAAACAAATTAGCAAACTTAATATCGAAAAATTTGTTATGCAAAAGCCTTTGTACGAGGGGGTATTTGGAAGGGTAGAGACAAGCGTCTTTTGGGTCATTGAATTGTTACTTGCGGCACCGCTTGTTTGCTGCTTTTTCGTTGCTTAGAAGCTGCTTTTGATTATTTACTTTTTAGAAGTTTATCACAACCATTTTTTACCCATATCAGAACCCGTTTCGAGCGGTTCTGATTGGGTTATGTATTGGGTTAGTAAGGGTTTTGAATAGTATTTAGTATTTAGTACTTAGTATTTAGACCTATGGCTGTCGATTTGTTCGTCAATTATTTAGCGGTTTGTTTTGAAAGGAAGGATTTGTTTTGAACCAAAGGTTCAGAAACGAACCCCATTTTTCCTTCAACATGATCCTGTTCATCCTTGCATCCTTCCTTTCCTGGTTCAAAGACAAATTTTCCTTCCTTTCTTGGCTCGAAGACAACGCACATTCTGATCATCCTCGCATCCTTCCTTTCCTGGTTCAAAACAATATTTGCAAACAATTAAATGCATTAAACAAAAAAAAGGCGATTTCATCGAAATCGCCTTTTTATTATCTTCTTTACTTCAAAGATTATCTTAAAGTAAATTTAAATCCTAAGCTGAAACGACCAGCTTCGAAGTTTGAGTTGTCAGAAAGGTTCCACCAAGGTTTCCAGTCGAAGTGTAAAGCTAGGGGAGCAGAAGGGATTTTGTACTCTAAACCAGCAGCAGGACGGATAGCGAATGCAGAATCATCGTTCGCGAAAGCGATTTGAGGACCTACACCTACATACCAACCTAAACCGTTAGTACCACCAAATGGTCTGTTGTAAGAATAGTCAACACCAATTACTGTGAAGTGATCTCCGAATAATACTTGTGCTTGACCAGCATTTGCACCACCGAATGAATGTTTAATTTGTGGACCGAATAGAGATGGGCCATCACCTAAGTCAATACCTAAACCGATTGCGGTTTTATAAGGAGTCTGAGCTTGTGCTTCATTTGCACCAAAAGCTAAAGCTGCTGCAGCTGCTAAAGATAGTAAGGTCTTTTTCATAAATTAAATGTTAAATAAACTTTATATTTTCATCATCAATGCAATTAGCTTGCCAAAGTTAAATTATGGTAAAGGTTTTTTTGAGATTTGTTAACGGAAAGCATGAATAAGTCGATTGTCGATTTTATGTAATTAGTGAAACTTTGTTTTAAAATTCAATAACTTTTCGTAATTTTGCCCTGCAAATAGATAACCCCCATAATATTTGCTATGCAATTAGATCCACAAAAATTCGTATCCGAAGGCCTTACTTACGACGACGTGTTATTGATCCCTGCTTACTCAGAGATTCTACCTCGTGACGTTGATACAAGTACCTTCCTGACTAAAAAAATAAAATTAAATATTCCTTTAGTGTCTGCTGCGATGGACACTGTAACTGGTGCCGACCTTGCTATTGCAATCGCGCAAGCAGGAGGAATTGGTATGTTACATAAGAACATGTCGATCGCAGAGCAAGCTGCTGAGGTTCGCAAAGTGAAGCGTTCGGAAAGCGGAATGATTCAGGATCCCGTTACCTTATTAGAGAACGCTACAGTAGGTGATGCTTTCCAAATTATGAGCGAACATAAAATTGGTGGTATCCCAGTAATCAATCAAGAGAATAGATTGGTTGGTATCGTAACGAACAGAGATCTTCGTTTCCAAAAAGATATGGCTAGACCAATCAGCGAACTGATGACTAAAACAAACTTAGTTGTTGCGCCTGAAGGTACAGACTTAATCAAAGCTGAAGAGATTTTACAAAACCATAAAATCGAAAAGCTTCCTGTTGTTGATTCGAACGGTGTATTGAAAGGATTGATCACTTTCAAAGACATTCAGAAATATAAGCATTACCCGAATGCAGCAAAAGATGAGCACGGTCGTTTATTAGTTGGTGCGGCAGTTGGTGTTACGCATGATACAGTTGAGCGTGTTGATGCTTTAGTAAAAGCAGGTGTTGATGTTATCACAATTGATACTGCACACGGACATTCATTAGGCGTAATCAACAAATTAAAAGAAGTAAAAGCGAAATACCCTGAACTGCAGGTTATCGTTGGTAACATTGCGACTGGCGACGCTGCGAAGATGTTGGCAGACGCCGGAGCAGATGCTGTTAAAGTAGGTATCGGTCCGGGTTCTATCTGTACAACTCGTATTATCGCGGGTGTTGGTGTTCCTCAATTATACGCTGTTTATGAAGTTGCCAAAGCATTAAAAGGTACTGGGGTTCCTTTGATTGCTGACGGTGGTATTAAGCAAACAGGCGATATCGCGAAAGCAATCGCAGCGGGTGCTGATACGATCATGGCGGGTTCTTTATTTGCAGGAGTAGAAGAAGCACCAGGTGAGACCATCTTATTAGAAGGAAGAAAATTCAAATCTTACCGCGGAATGGGATCGATCGAAGCGATGGAAAAAGGATCGAAAGACCGTTACTTCCAAGATGTGGAAGACGATATCAAGAAACTAGTTCCAGAAGGAATTGTTGGTCGTGTACCATATAAAGGAACATTAGCTGAAGTAGTTTATCAATACATCGGCGGATTGCGCGCATCTATGGGTTACTGTGGAGCGGCAACAATCGAGCAATTACAAGGTGCAAGATTCGTAAGAATCACCGGAGCAGGACTTCGTGAATCGCACCCACACAATATTCAGATTACTAAAGAAGCACCTAATTATAATAGTAGGGGCTAGATTTAGATATTAGACAATAGACATTAGATGTTAGACAACGTATGGGGTAAAAAAATCCCCTTGTTTGAAAGAACAAGGGGATTTTTTGGTTATTGATATGTGACTATTTAAGAGGGAAAAGTTGTCTTTGAACCAGGAAAGGAAGGATTTTAGGATAATCAGGATCTTAGCAGTGCGCTATTTTTACCCCTATTTTTCTTTCTAATCATAGTCATCCTTTTATCCTTCCTTTCCTGGTTCAAATAAAAATCACGACATCGAGAGGCTGCGATGTCACTACTTCATATCGCAAAATACAATCCGCTAGTATGCCCAATACTCTAATATCTAATGTCTATTGTCTAAAATCTAAACTGATATATGAATTTGTAGAATTATAACTGCGTGGAATAAAAATCAAGAAGACCACAACTTTGTTTCCATTATAGTATTAATTATAGAACATAATTATGGAAAAATTTTGTGGTCTTGATGTACATAAAGATAGTGTTTTTATGTGCATTCTAAGTGAAAACAACGAAAAGTATGAAGAGGTTTTTAAGACTTTAACCCCTGACCTTGAACGGCTTCGTGACACGCTTGTTGATCATGGTGTCGGACTTGTTGCCATGGAGAGCACCAGTATCTATTGGTACCCGTTATGGAATATTCTAGAATCGGATTTTGATGTTAAATTGGTCAATCCACTGTTCATCAAGCAGGTTCCTGGAAGGAAGTCCGATGTCAAGGATGCCGAGTGGATCGCTACGGTATTGATGAAGGATCTGATTAAAGGGAGCTTTGTTCCTCCTAGCATCATCCAACAATTGCGGCTTTACAACCGTAAGATTACCAAGCTCAACAAACAATTGCGTCGCAGTGAACAGGAAATGGATGAGATGCTTCAAAGATGCAACATCCGTTTGAGTAATTACGTCTCTGATATCGGCTGCAAGTCCATGAAGAAAGTTGTTCAGGCTATCGCTAAGAATCATTTGAACCCGGATTATTTATTGAGCTTGGTCCATGCTCGGATTGTTAGGAAAAGCGGCGCGGAAACGATCCGAGCTTCGCTTACAGGAACATTCACTTCAGTAGACATCGAGATATTGAGGATGATCGTGGAGGATATCAATTTCCACCATGATCAGCTCGAATTCTGCAAGAAAGAGTTACTGAAGCTATGCTATCAGCATTTCAATCTTCAAATGGAACTATTGGTGACCATACCTGGAGTGAAAGAGCACGCAGCTGCCTGTATCATTTCTGAAATAGGGACGGACATGAAATTCTTTACATCGGCAACAGCCTTAGTAGGTTGGACCGGTCTTAGACCGCGGAACGACCAAAGTGCGGGTAAGATTAAAGGAAGAAAGACCCTACACGGAAATAAATATCTTCGCTTGATGCTCGTACAATGTGCTTGGGGAGCATCCAGAACAAAGGGAAGCGCTTTTATGGCGCGATATCAACGATTCAGAAAAAGAATGCACCACAACAAAGCGCTTATAGCAAATGCTAGAAAGCTGTTGGTGATAATTTGGAACATATTAGCCAAAAAGGAACCCTATTTTGCCCAAGCAATCTAGCAGGCCTTTTAAAGGAAAGTACCAAGGCCCTAGTATTTATGGTGGACTATACCCCGATTTCTAAACTGGCATAATAAGGAACTTTCTGGCAAGAAATTGCGTGTGAGCTAAAAGCTCGTAGAGGAAATTATTATTATTTAAAAGCGGACTAGGCAAATGCCTGGTAAAGCAAGACTATGCCTAATCAAATAGAAACAAGCCTTTAGATGATCTTTAAAGGCTTGTTCGATTAGTATTTATAGAGGAAATACTAACTACTAGTACGATACTGCGTCGGAGTTACTTTCGTAATGTTTTTAAAATTCTTGTGGAAGCTGACGAAGTTATTGAAGCCGCTATCGTAGCAGATTTCTTTGAGGCTGAGGTTCGAGTTTCGGAGCTGAGTGCAGGCGTGACTGATTCGGAGCTCGGTGATAAATTGTACGGGTGTTTTTCCGGTTTTTTGTTTGAAGTATCGGCAGAATGAATTTTCGGTCAGGCCGGCAATGGAGGCTAGTTCTTCGAGTTTGATGCGCTGTTTGTAATGGTCGCGGATGTGTTCCATGAGGCTGTTCATCCTACCTTGGTCGTCGGAGATGTTGAGGATGGAGTAATTTTCGCTGGTTAAGTTTTCGGTATTCTGCTGAGCGAAATGATCTAATAGCTCAAGCATGGAGGTCAGTTTGCTGAGACCGGAGCTGTTTAATGTTTTCTCGATGAGGAAAGGAATGCGGTTGGGGTTTTTATTGGAAACATATAGACCGCGATTGCTATGATTGATCAATTGCTTTATTCCGCCCAATTCTGGTGCGTGGAGGATGTTGGGGATTCCGATGTCTTTATTGAAATGTAAAACGATGCAATCAATAGCTGCTGTTTGTTCGGTATCGGAAGCGTTATTTTCGAACATCCAATAATGTGGAATCTGCGATCCAATCAGTACAGAATCTCCGGCTTGGAAAGATTTTATACAATCGCCTATAAATAAAGTCCCCACGCCTTTTATGACATGGATAAGCTCTAATTCTTCATGATAGTGCCAAATCAGTTGGTGCTTAGGTGTATAATCGCGTCGAATTTGGAAGCTCTGATTAGGTTCTTTTGGTAAAGCAAAATGTTTAATAATCATAATTAACTAATTTATTCAATGAAAATCATATTTGCAAGTGTATCCGAGATAAAATCGTTTATATATTTGGTAAAATGATTTATCCATTGTTTAGAATAAATACCGTAATTAGGGTTTTCCAATATAAACCGGCATATGAGTAAGACAAATAATACCGTTGCGATCATCCTAATCACCTCTTTATTTTTCTTTTGGGGGTTTATTCATAATCTAGATCCTATTTTGATCGCCCATTTACGGAGTGCTTTTAGCCTTAATCATTTGCAGGCATCCTTAGTCGACTCTGCTGTGTTTATTGCCTATTTGGTGATGGGTATTCCTGCAGGAATCATCATGAAGAAGTACGGATATAAGGTTGGAATCTTGATTGGACTGTTATTATTCGCAATCGGCTGTTTTCTGTTTGTTCCTGCTGCCAATACGATGAGCTATATGTTCTTTCTATCGGCATTGTTCATTGTCGCCTGTGGAATTACCATATTGGAGACGGCAGCAAATCCCTATATGACGGTGTTGGGCGACCCGAATACGGCTACCCAGCGACTCAATTTTGCGCAGTCTTTTAATGGACTCGCTGCTTTTGTAGCGCCCATTGTTGGCGGACAGTTTATACTTGCTGAGGATCCCCTAAGTGCGGAACAAGTGGCAGCATTGAGCGATGCGGAACGGCTGAGCTATATTCAGGCGGAGACGGCAGTCGTGAAAGGGCCTTACGTTATTCTGGGTTGTATAATTTTGGCTGCAGCCATTATTTTTATGCTGATCAAGCTTCCGGAGGCGAAAGAAGCGGACGAGGAGAAGTCCAGTTTTGTAAAAGCTTTTCGCCATAAGAATGTCTCCTGGGCAGTTTTAGCGCAGTTTTTCTATGTGGGAGCTCAAGTTTGTATTTTAAGTTTCTTGATCGTATTTGCGGTCGAAGTATCCGGCATTTCTGCACAGGATGCGAAATATTATGCTGGCGTGGCAGGTTTGGTTTTTATGTTGGGACGATTTATAGGTACCTTCTTAATGCGTTCTATTGCGCCTTCTAAATTATTATTTATCTATGCCATCATTGCGACATTGCTTACTTGTGTAGCGATATTCGCTTCTGGAGTATTGACGCTGTATGCTATGATTGCTATCGCTTTCTTTATGTCGATCATGTTTCCAACCATATTTGCTATTGGAGTAACGGGCATTGGATCGGATACAAAATCGGCTTCCAGTTTGATTATCATGTCTATCGTGGGAGGCGCCTTATTGCCACCGGTGTTAGGCTATGTTTCGGATGCCACCGGAAATATGCAATATGGCTATTTTGTAGTCGTTATATGTTTTTTAGTGGTTGCGCTATTTGCTTATAAAAATAAATCAGCAGCCGTTAGCACCGCTGCTGCACATTAATATTTAATAATATGTTTAAACGATATGCTCTTGCATTGGATCTTGTTGATGATCCGCAGATGATCGCTGAATACGAACAGCATCATAAAACAGTGTCGGATGAGATTAAAAAATCGATTACTGATGCAGGAATTACAGTGATGGACATCTATCGCTTTGGGAACCGCTTGTTTATGATTATGGAGGTTGATGAGACCTTTGATTTTGCACGCAAGGATGCTATGGATGCAGCGAACCCTGCGGTTCAAGTGTGGGAAGGGTTGATGTGGAAATATCAACAAGCTATTCCCGGCGCGAAACCAGGCGAGAAGTGGGTTATTATGGATCAAATATTTGAATTATAAAAGAAATGGAAAAAAAGAAATTGGCGTATTTGCAGATACATCCAAAAGATAATGTGTTGGTGGCATTGCGCGACTTGCCGGCAGGCTATGAGGTTGATTTTGAGGATAAACAATTTCCTCTGATCGAAGCAGTAGCGGCGAAACACAAATTTACCATTTCTGATATGCACAAGGATGATGAAGTGTATATGTACGGTGTCTTGGTGGGCAAGGTGAATTACGATTTAACAAAGGGATCTTTAATCAATGTTAATAATCTGCGTCATGCATCCGACGATTTTAGATTGGGAAAACGCAATCTAGGTTGGTCTAAGCCTGATGTTTCTATGTACAAAGATAAAACCTTTCTAGGTTTTCATCGTAGCAATGGCAAGGTGGGCACAGCAAACCATTGGTTGGTCATTCCTTTGGTATTTTGCGAAAGCCGCAATGTCATGACCCTCAAGAATGCCCTAGAAGAAAAATTGGGCTATCAGGTAGAGTCAAAGGACTATGCTGATGAGGTGGATGTGATGATTGCTAAATTCCAAGCGGGAGCTTCGGTTGATGAATTGCTGGATGTTGATTTAAGTGCAGCGAAAGCCAATAAATCGAAGAGTCGTTTGTTTGAGAATGTGGATGGAATTAAGTTTCTCAACCATGAGATGGGCTGTGGCGGAACGAGATTAGATTCGGATGCACTTTGTGGTCTGTTAGCAGGTTATATCACCCATCCCAATGTAGCTGGTGCGACTGTTTTAAGCTTGGGTTGTCAGCATGCGCAAGCCTCTATTTTGAAGGAGGAGATTCAGAAACGCGACCCTCAGTTTGATAAGCCGCTTTATATTTTCGAGCAGCAGTTTGAAGGGACGGAGCAGGAGTTGATGCAAAAGGCGATCAAAGCGACCTTTGCGGGATTGAGTTTAGCGAATGCACATAGCCGTCAACCGGCGGGATTAGATAAATTATGCATCGGCTTAGAATGTGGTGGATCGGATGGTTTTTCGGGCATTTCGGCGAATCCTGCTTTAGGCTACGTTTCGGATATGTTGGTCAGCTTAGGCGGATCGGTTATATTATCCGAATTTCCGGAGCTATGCGGTGTAGAACAAGAGCTTAGCGACCGTTGTGTTGATGAGGAGACGGCGAGTCGTTTCATGAGCTTGATGAAAACGTATAATGCAAAGGCGGAAGCTGATGGCTCAGGATTTTATATGAACCCTTCGCCAGGGAATATTCGTGATGGCTTAATTACCGATGCGATCAAATCGGCAGGGGCAGCGAAGAAGGGCGGAACTTCACCGGTTGTTGCGGTGCGAGATTACCCAGAGCCGGCTTCACAACCGGGTTTGAATCTGCTTTGTACACCGGGAAATGATGTCGAGAGTACCACTGCTGAAGTGGGTTCGGGCGCTAATGTGGTCTTGTTTACAACGGGATTAGGTACGCCTACAGGTAATCCAATTGCTCCGGTTATTAAAGTTTCGTCGAACACGAAGATCTATGAGAAAATGAATGATATCATCGATATCAATTGCGGAACAATTATCGACGGGGAAGAAACGATCCAAGAAGCGGCTCATCGTATTTTGGATTATGTGATCGATGTGGCGAGCGGCGAAAAAATGGCGAAGGCTGTTGTCCTTGGTCAGGATGATTTTATTCCATGGCGTCGCGGGGTGTCCTTGTAGATATCTTTATGGATAGTTGTACATTAATAGAATTTAAATAATAAAGTAATATCATATGGCTAAGTTAGCTGGTAAAGTCGCGATAATCACAGGAGGTGGGTCTGGCATTGGTCGCGCTATTTCGGAACTTTTTGCTGCTGAAGGGGCGAAGGTTCATATTTTAGATTTGAATCCGGACGGCGCAGCAGAGACGGCTAGCGTTATTAAACAAGCTGGAGGTGCTTGCGAGTTGCATACCGTCAATGTTAGCAATCAACAGGAGGTTCTTGCTGCTGTTGCGCAGATTGGTAAGGTCGATATATTAGTTAATAATGCTGGTATTGCCCATGTAGGCAATGTGGAGCATTGCTCAGAAGCTGATTTTGACCGTATATACCAGGTCAATGTAAAAGGAGCTTATAACGCTTTATACGCTGTTATTCCAGTGATGAAAGCTAACGGAGGAGGCGCAATCTTGAATCTGGCGTCTATTGCTTCGGTGGTTGGAATTGCAGACAGATTCGCATACTCCATGAGTAAAGGCGCAATCTATGCCATGAGCCTATCGGTCGCTAGAGATTATCTTCACGATCATATTCGTTCGAACTCCATCTCACCGGCGCGCGTGCATACGCCATTTGTTGATGGCTTTATCGCTAAAAACTATCCAGGACAGGAAGAAGAGATGTTTGAGAAGCTCTCTAAATCGCAACCTATCGGCAGGATGGCTAAGCCGGCAGAAATTGCTAAATTAGCTTTGTTCCTCTGTTCAGATGATGCCGGCTTTATTACAGGCAACGATTATCCAATCGATGGAGGATTTATTAAATTGAATAACTAGAGTAGATATAAGATGTTAGATATTAGACATGAGAACTGGATGTCGCTAAATATGGGGAAAAGAGAATCTCTCTATATCTTGGTTGAGCTACTTGCTCGAACTAACTCTAACACACCATACTCTAATATCTAATGTCTAAGATCTAACATCTAAAAAAAACAAATAAAATGAAATTAATACGTTACGGAGAATCTGGGAAAGAAAAAATAGGGGTTCAAATCGAGGATAGAAACTATGATGTTTCTGCTTTTGGCGGTGATTATAATGAGGAGTTTTTTGCAGATAATGGGCTTGCTCGTTTAGAGGATTTTGTGAAAGCGAATGAGGGAAATCTGATTGAGATTCCTGCGGATGCTCGATTGGGCGCTCCTTTTGTTCGTCCTTCGAAGATTGTATGTATTGGCTTAAACTATAAAGATCATGCGGAAGAAACAGGAGCAAAGATTCCTGCGGAACCTATTATCTTTATGAAGTCTACTACGGCTTTGGTTGGCCCGAATGATCAGGTGATGATTCCTAAGAATTCCCTGAAGACCGATTGGGAAGTGGAGTTTGGTATTGTCATCGGCAAAAAGGCTTCCTATGTGGATGAAAATGAAGCATTGGATTATGTAGCTGGCTATGTATTGCACAATGATGTTTCCGAACGCGAGTTCCAGCTGGAGCGTGGTGGTACATGGGACAAAGGAAAAGGATGTGATACCTTCGCGCCAATGGGCCCTGTAATGACTACAGCTGATGAAATCCCGGATATCAATTCCGTTCGTCTTTGGTTAAAAGTGAATGGTAAGATGTATCAGGATGGAAATACCAGCAACCTGATTTTCAATGTGCCGTTTGTGGTTTCTTACGTTTCGCAGTTCATGACCTTACTGCCAGGGGATGTGATTTCGACAGGGACGCCTGCGGGTGTCGGCTTAGGATTTAATCCGCCAATTTATTTGCAGCCTGGCGATATTATTGAATTGGGCGCAGACCACCTTGGTGTTCAACGACAAGAGGTCGTTGCTTTTTCTAAATAAAACGAAGAAGATATGCGTATTGATGCTCATCAACATTTTTGGCTTTATGATCCGGTTCGCGATAGCTGGATCACGGAGGAGATGGAAGCGATTCGAAGGAACTTTCTACCGAATGATATTGGGCAGATTTTAAAGGATAATAAGTTTGATGGTGTCGTTGCTGTACAAGCTGATCAATCTGTCAAGGAAACGGAATTTCTAGTGGAGCTTTCGGGTTTTTATAAACTGATTAAAGCCGTTGTCGGGTGGGTCGATTTACGATCGGATACCGTTGAGGAGCAGCTTGAAAGGTTCAAACAGCATACCATAATCAAGGGTTTTCGCCATATTATAGAAGGGGAATCAGATCCTGATTTCTTGCATAGAGATGAATTCTTAAGAGGAATTGCAGCTTTGACAAAGCATCAGTACACTTATGATTTGCTTATTCGCCCAAGGCATTATGCGAGTACACTGAAATGTGTTTCCGCAAATCCTGATCAGGCTTTTATGTTAGATCATATCGCGAAGCCTCCGATCAAGTCGCAAGAGTTTGACGAATGGGCACAGTTCATTGCGGATTTGTCGGGATATAGCAATGTTCATTGTAAGATATCCGGATTGGCGACAGAAGCGGATTGGAAGCACTGGACGCTGGATCATTTCACACAGTATATTGAGCATGTGATTGCTTGTTTTGGAAAGGACAGGGTCATGTTTGGTTCGGACTGGCCGGTTTGCCTGCTAGCAGGAACTTATGAAGATAGTATCAACATCGTAGCGGATAAACTGCAGGATTTCTCGGAAGCGGAATTGAAGGGTTTCTGGGGTGATAATGCAGTGAAGTTCTATTCGATAACATAAAACTATGGATTTACATTTAAAGGATAAGGTCGTTATAGTAACAGGTGGCGCAAAAGGTATTGGTAAGGGTATTGTATCGGCGCTTGCTGCGGAAGGGGCAATCCCGGTTATCGTCGGGAGAAAGCAAAAGGATAATGAAGCTGTCAAACAAGAGGTGGAAGCGAGCGGTGGAAGGGCCTTCGCTGTAGAAGCTGAGTTAGCAAATCCGGAAGCCTGTAAGCAGGCTGTTGAACAAGTTGTTTCGCAGTTTGGCAGAATCGATGGACTAGTGAATAATGCAGGACTGAACGATGGCGTTTCGTTATTGAAGGGTAATTACGATGGTTTTGTACAATCTCTTCATAACAGCTTGATCCATTATTATCTAATGGCTCATCATTGCCTGCCAGAATTGATAAAAAGCAAAGGCAGCATCTTGAATATTTCCTCGAAGACTGCCGAGACAGGGCAGGGTGGAACCTCGGGCTACGCGGCAGCCAACGGTGGCCGTAATGCTTTAACAAGAGAATGGGCGGTGGAACTGTTGCCTTATGGTCTTCGTGTCAATGCAATCATTGTTTCCGAGAGTATGACACCACAATATGAAAGTTGGATTCAGACGCTGGATAATCCAGAAGAAACATTACAAAAGATTACGAGTAAAATTCCGTTGGGAAATAGAATGACTACGGTAGATGAAATCGCTAATACAGCAGTGTTTTTGTTGTCAGATCGCTCTAGTCATACTACCGGCCAATTGATTCATGTCGACGGCGGATATGTGCATTTAGATAGAGCCTTAATAAAGGAATAATAAAAATATTTTTTATAACAAGAAAAAGGCTGCCCCAATTTAAGGGCAGCCTTTTCTTATTGTGGAGGTTGATTACTTAGCAAACCATAGTTTCTTATCAATCTCATCGCCACCTAACTCAGCAGATGCTTTTTTCCAGTTTTCTGGGTTCAAAGTTTGCTGTGTGAAAGGATAGCGCACGCGTGCTGGAAGGTCCTTTGCAATGACGTTTCCAGACTGTAATGGTGTAAATACGTAAGTCGTATTGTTCTGCGGACGAGTCCCAGTTTCTCCAGGCATCAATAAGATCTGTGTATCTGGATATCCTGTTCTACGGTATTCGTTCCATGCTTCATCAGGGTTGAAGAATAACGTAATGTACTTTTGTGTCATTACATTTCTTTCATTAGCTGCCGGAAGCTTCGCAATATAAGCTGCCGCAGCTTCGTCAGATACGCCCAAGCGTTCTAGATTGGCTTTGACACCATTAATGTAGTTCGTTTGCGACCAATTGTTCATCTCACTCAGGATAAACTCTACTTCGGCATATTCCATTAACACTTCACCTCGGGTAGCTTTCAAGATATCTCTTGAGAAGAAATTAACGTTGGCTGGTTGTGTATAGTAGTTTTCTACTTGTGGAAGACCGTTCGGGATACCTGTATAATATTTTAATGTATCGTTATCTGTATATCCCTCTTTGTATTTTGCCCAGGAGATTCCATTTGGCGCGGCGATTTTCACTAATCTTGGATCGACTCCGAAATTACCGACGGTACCCTTGAGAAGATCAATAAATGTTTTGTTCACAAAGAAGTCAGTACGGTTATCTACAAAGAATGTTTTCCAGAGCGGGTTTCCTTCTAAGTTTGTTGAACCGGATTTGTGGATGGCGTTATCCGCATTGGAGGTAAAGACTCCGGAAGCCACTGCGTCGCGCATTTCTGCTACTGCAGCCGGATGCACCTTCTTAATCCGGTTTGCAATTCTTAATCGTAAGGAATTCGCAAATTTCTTCCATGCGGCAGCAGCACCTGGTTCCTTATATATATTATCACCACTCACGAATCCACCAGCGGAAACATCTAACTGATTGGCTGCTTCTTTTAATTCGTTTAAAAGGTCAGCGTAGATTTCGTCTTGTTTTGCGTAGGCAGGCGTAAGATATTTATCAATATTCAGCGCTTGGAAATTGGGGTTGTCCTTTTGTCCGTAAGACCAGTAAGGAACATCGCCAAAGTGTGTTACTAAATTGTCGAAAACATAGGCAAGCATGATTCTGGATATGGCAATTTGATTTTGTAATGGTCCATATTGCGTCATCTGAACCTCTGTTGCGGGATCCTCACATTTTTCGATTAAATCTTTGTAGTTATTTGCAACGCGGTAAAGAAAGATCCAACCGTTGGTGGTTTGATTATCCCTATACGCGTACTTGTCTTCCTCTACATAGTTGCTCTGTGCTGAGTACTGCATCCACGGCATAGACATTCTAGCCATCCACCAACCATCGCGTGTGTTGTCAAATAATACGCGATTTGCGCCGTTGAATATCATATTTGTCGGTGCGATTTCCGGCGAATTGGGGTTCTTGTTTATTTCTCCTAAATCTTTTGTGCAGGAACTAAACGTTAAAGACGCAATTCCAATTACAGAAGTTAATAGTATAGATTTTATATTTTTCATGTTCTCTAATTCAAATGATTAAAACTGTAATTTCAAGTTTAAGCCGAAGTTTCTTGATGCAGGTAAATTACCGCCTTCAAATCCTTGGATATTACCCGATCCTGTTGTTGTCATTTCTGGGTCGAAGTTTTTATTCGCTAAACCCCAGGCAGCAAGGTTTCTCGCGAAGCCAGAGATCGTAGCATTCTTCAAACGCAGTTTGCTAACAAATGAAGATGGTAAGTTGTATCCAAGCGTGATTTCTCTCAATTTAACGTAGTCGGCATCAAAAACGTTTTGTACAGTTGGACCGCCATAGTAATTTCTAAAGTATCTGTATGCGGATACCTCCGTTGTATTCTCTTTTGTATTAGTTACTGTGTAAGAACCGTCTGGAGCTTTATTAACTGTTCCAGTTACGCCAGGGGCAACAAAGTCATTCTCCCGAACACCATTTGCAGCAGTTTCTTCCAATACCCCTGTGTAATGACCAAACATGTTTGATACGGAGAAGTATTTACCACCTTTTTGGATGTCGATCAATGCGCTAAATGTGAAGTCCTTATAACGAATATTGTTTCTCCAACCAGCATTAAAATCAGGAAGGATTGTTCCCAGGTTCTTTGCATCTGAGGATAGATACAAACCATTTGCACCCACTACCTTATTTCCTTGGTCATCGTAAATAAAGTCAGAACCATAGATCTGTCCATACGGTTGGCCCACCATAGCAACCAGAGAAGCTTTAAATGGCGCGTTTGCAAGCGGAAGGGATTTGATACCCTCATATAATTCAACGACTTTGTTTCTGTTTCGAGCAAAGTTTATTGAAGTTGACCACTCGAAATTGTCATTGCGAACTGGTACTAATGTTAACATGGCCTCTATACCTTTGTTAACAGCACGTCCAGCATTAAATATTTTTGACGAATATCCTGTTTCTGGTCCTGTAGTAACAGGCATAATCAGGTCCGTAGTTTCTTCGTTGTAATAGGTGAAATCTAAACTAACTCGGCTGTCAAACATGGATGTTTCAAGACCGAATTCATAAGACTTCTTAGTTTCCGGGCGAAGATTAGGGTTTAGCTTCTGAAGACTTTTTAAGAAATATGGAACTTCAAGATAAGAGGTGTTTCCATATGTGTTATTAAGATACACGTCTAATAAGCGATACGGATCAGTATCATTACCTACTTGAGACCAACCAGCACGTAGTTTACCAAAGCTTAACCACTCTGCATCAACAAATTTTGTGAATACAAAAGATCCTGTTACAGAAGGGTAGAAATATGAATTATCGCCTTCAGGTAGTGTAGAAGACCAGTCATTACGCCATCCAAAGTCAGCATATAAGAAATCTTTGTATCCTAATGAGAAGTTACCAAATACCGAGTTTACGCGTTTTCTAGACAAGGTTGTCTGTAGCGTAACGGCATCCATACTATTATTTGTCGTGTACAGATTCGGAACGATAAGTCCACCGTTTGTGTTGGAGTTTGAAGAGAATCTAGTTGTATTACGACGGTTAGCACCGATAAAGGCGTTGAATGAGAAGTCTTCCCATTTTTTGTCGTAATGTAATCTACCTTCATAGTTCATCTCCGTAAACTCTCTGATTCTTTCTGTGAATCCTGATACCCCTTGTGAACCCACAGCAACACGTTCGCCAATTTTCAAAGTGTAATTATCGCCGTAGACATTTCCTGTCACATATAGCCCAGGCATGAAGTCGTAGCGTACTTCCACATTACCATAGAATCTATCACGTTGATCGTCTGAAGTATTTTCATTGACAATCCAATAATAGTTATCAGAGTATTTTGGTGTTGCATCATCCCAAGACGAGCGGTTCCATGTTTTTTGAGCACCTGCCGATGTTTTGTATTTTTGAAGACGTTTATAGTCTAATTGCATTTGTCCCCATTGGAACATCTTTTGACCGATCGAAGCGTCGCCATATCCTTGTTCAGGACGATTAAATCCATTCGTACGAATGTAATTGATCGTACCTCGTGCGGAGAATTTATCCGAGAATTTATTGTCGATACTTAATGCTGCCGTTGTTCTTTTTAACTCGGTGTTTGGAACAATACCCGATTGTGACACATTCGAAAGAGATAGTCTAGCCGATGTATTTTCATAGGATTTAGCAAGTGAGATCGCATTATTATATGCTACGCCGGTTTCAAAGAAAGTTTTGTAATCGTTCGTAGGGTATTGCCATGCTCTAGTTTTCATGTAGTTTTCCGGGTCTTCAGGATCAAAAGCATCCCAATGCAATACTTGTTGGTTCTCGTATTTCGCTCCCCAAGATTCATCGGCATTATAATCTACCAACAGATAATCTTTCCCGTCAATGGTTTGATTAATGAATTCTGGACCAAGACCACCACCGTATAGTTTTTGAAGCTTTGGTGTAATACCTAAATTTTCGAATGCCACACCTGTATTTACGACAATCTCATCGCGGCCTTTTTGTGCTTTTTTTGTTTTGATCAAAACAACACCATTCGACGCTCTTGCACCGTATAAAGCCGATGCAGGACCACCTTTTAATACGTTTACCGACTCGATATCATCAGGGTTGATGTCAAATCCGGCATCACCATAGTCACGTCCACCCGCACCTCTCTCTGCATTCGCAGTGTTGTAGTTCGAGTTGTCCATTGGGATACCATCTACAACGATTAAAGGTTTGTTTTCACCAGTTAGGGAACCGATACCTCTTAATACGATACGCGTAGAACCGCCTAGGCTGGACGAAGGTGCAGAAACTACTGCTCCGGCCACATTTCCAGATAGTGACTGTAGTGCATTTCCACCACGTGCTGCGGTTAAGACATCGCCTTTAACCTCCTGTGCAGCATATCCCAAAGATCTTTTCTCTCTGGAGATACCTAACGCCGTCACAACGACTTCTTCTAACGTTTCATCTTCTGAAACTAATTGGATGTTGATAACTGATCGGTTTCCTATGGAAACCCTTTGTGAGGTATATCCTATGTAGGATACATTTAATTGAGTTGCAGACGTGGGGACTTCCAAGCTGAAGTTACCTTCATTGTCTGTTTGAGTTCCAGCAGTTCCTCCAACTACTGAAACTGAGGCGCCCGAGATCGGAGATCCATCTGATGACGAGGATACTTTTCCCGTTACTTGGCGATTTTGTGCAAAAGCCGCTCCAACCATAAGCGTACATAGCACTAAAAGACTAAGTAATCTTTGTTTCATTGTTCGTTTTTTAGTTTTATAATTTTTGTGAAGTCTCTAGGGCTAGAGATGGAACACTATGATAAATCTATTGAAATTTTGAGCAATGATTTACACTTTTTAACAATTCTTAATCTAACTCGAGGAAAGTATTGTAAAAAATGAATTGATATTCGGTAGAGGATGCTTATTTAATTAATAAACGTAATGTATTTTTAATCAGATATTTAATGTTTTTGTTTTTCAGAAAAAGTGAGTCCTGTTGAGTCTGATAAAAATCTATGTTAAATTTTAAAAAAAAGTTTCCCTTGTAACCATTTGTCACAAACTGTGAAAATCTAGTATGAGATGTGGAGAGAATTTCAGATTATTTAACTAATAAAATAGAATGTTCACTCAGCGATGAGCTGAATAGCAAAGCGCATACAATAAATGTTTAGGCTATCAGTCTAGAGATCGATAATCCTGCCCATACTGCAAGCAGGCCAAGTATTACGCTTAAACCGATGTATAATAGCGCTTGAGGAATCTGGTTATTGGTTATAAGATTGTAGTTTTCGGCGGCAAAGGTCGAAAAGGTGGTGAAACCTCCGCAGAACCCTGTAATCAGAAGCAATTTCCAGTGGGCATTGATGATTTGCTGTTTATCGAAAAAACCAATTAGGAATCCGATCAGTAGACAGCCAATGATATTCACTAATAAAGTTCCTGTTGGAATGGCATGGGGGAAATGCTTCGCAATATATTGTCCCGTCGTATAACGCAGGATGCTTCCTACCGCACCACCTATTCCAATAATAAAAACTTCTTTAATCATTTTGTCCGTCTAGGGATTTTATTTACATGATAAATATATGGTAAATATGCTTTAAACCGTGGTATTTTACTCTTCTTATTTTAATTTTCTATTAGCCTGTAAAATTTAGGACAATATAGGTTAACAAATTGCCATTTGCGGTTAATATCGGTCTAATAGTACACTGTACCTTTACCGAAGAAATAAGCATTAAAAATACCTATTATGATGCAATATAAAACGAATTCAAATCTGCCGGATTTGAAATATTTGCAGATTGATCTACAGGCTACCTCACATTACCAGCTGCAAGCGGCTGAACTTGTTGAGCAAGCTATCTTAAACAATGAAGGCGTATTAGCAGATAATGGCGCCTTATGCATTGAAACCGGAAAATTTACTGGACGTTCGCCGAAAGACCGTTTCATCGTTTTGGACGAGGAAACTAAGGATAAAGTGAATTGGAATGCCGTAAATCAACCAATCGCGGAAGCACATTTTGAAACGCTTTGGAATCAGGTAACAAATTACCTATCACAGCAAAAACTCTATGTTCTAGATGCAAAAGCATGTGCGGATCCCGCAGAGGAAATTACAATCCGCGTTGTTTCAACGAATGCGTCGCACAATCTCTTCGCTTCAAATCTATTTATTAATGACAATGACGCGAAAGCGGAGAATCAACCTGATTGGTCAATATTAGTTGCTCCGCAATATACTATCGCAGATTACGCGACATTAGGACTAAATAATGAGAACTTCGTAGCGATTAACTTTACGAAGCGAATCGTTCTGATCGCAGGAACAGGATATACTGGCGAGATCAAGAAAAGTATCTTCACCGTGTTAAACTACTTGTTACCTACTTATAAGCAGTATTTAACAATGCACTGTTCGGCTAATCGTGGCGAGAATGGTGAAACGGCCCTTTACTTCGGCTTGTCTGGTACAGGAAAAACAACCTTGTCTTCGGATAAACGCAGACAGCTAATCGGAGATGATGAGCATGTTTGGACGGAAAATAAAGTGTTCAATATCGAAGGCGGATGTTATGCGAAGTGCATCGGCTTAAACGCAGAATCAGAACCCGAGATCTACCAAGCGGTTCGTTTCAATTCCCTTTTAGAGAATGTGAAATTCCACGAAGGAACTCGTCAGCCTGACTACGAGGATAAGAGTATCACAGAGAATATTCGCGTTTCTTACCCCCTAGAATTTATTGAGAACATCGTTCCAAACGGTCAAGGATCAGCGCCTAAGCATATTTTCTTTTTGGCAGCAGATGCATTTGGCGTTTTGCCTCCAATTTCTAAACTGACCGTTGAACAAGCGATGTATTATTTTATCAACGGCTATACATCGAAGATTGCCGGGACGGAAGCTGGTATTACAACACCGCAAGCAACCTTCTCAGCATGTTTCGGACAGGCATTCTTACCATTGCATCCTACGAAGTATGCGGATCTATTGGGTGAGAAATTGGAACAGCATCCGGATATCCAGGTATGGTTAGTGAACACCGGATGGGTTGCCGGCCCTTATGGCGTTGGAAATCGCATTAAATTAGGCTACACCAGAACCTTAATTCGTGAAGCCTTAGCAGGTAAACTATCGGAGCAGGAATATATCACACATCCGATCTTCGGATTGCATATGCCGAAAGCTTGCGATGCAGTGCCTGCAGAAATTCTTAACCCTGTAGCACTCTGGGAAGACGCTGCAGCATATGAGAAACAAGCATTGGAACTTAAAGGATTGTTCGAGAAAAACTACGAACAATTCCGTCAAAAATAATCCGGTAGATGCTGGGAGGTATCCGAGCAAATACCCATGATTTCTTTAACTTTTAACTAATTTTAATGAAGAATGACCTTTCCTCGGAAAGGTTGTTCTTTTTAATCGTAGGAAAGTAGTATCCAAATATTACATTTAACCCATAAAGTATGCTTAGATTTGCACCTGATTATAGGTGCTTTTGAAGGAACTAAATTATGGGATTAATTAATGTTTCAGCTGTTAATATATTCGAACACCTTCAAGATTAAGGATTAAATTATGAGAAACGTCGATTCTAAGAACCCTATTGAGTTCACTGCGCCGGCATCAGGGGTAGGGTCTTTCTATGTGCAAGAGGATCTTCGTAGCAATTTTTATAATCATTATCATCGCCATAAAGAGTTTCAGATCTCCTATATCCTAAAAGGCAGCGGATCCATGCTGATCGGTAACTTGATCCAACCTTTTTCCGATGATGAAATCTACATCATGAAGGCGAACGATCCTCATATCTTTATCAAAGAAGGACCAGATGAAGAGAATATCCATGTGATTCATATTTTCGTTGCATTTGATAAACTGTGGCACTTTTTCGATTTATCGGAATTGCATCCCGCACGCGATTTCTTCAAGAAGCTAGATTCAAGTAAGAAAATCTCTCAAGATGTTAGTTTGGGAATTAAGGATAAGTTTATTGAGTTGGCAAAAGGAGAGGGGATGAAGAAGATCATATCGATCCTCGATATCTTCCAATTCCTGATCCGTCATGAACAGGATATGTATTCCCTGTATTCCGGACTTCCTGAATCTACATTCAACGATAAAGTCGGTATCCGAATCAACGAAGTACTTCGTTTCTCATTAGCGAATTACGATAAGGAAATCAGCATCGAAGAGGTCTCAAAGCTTATCCATATGACGCCTTCGGCTTTTTGTAAGTACTTCAAAAAGCACACGATGAAAACCTATGTTACCTTTTTGAACGAAATAAGAATCGAGAAAGCTTGCCAATTATTGATCAACAAGTCTACAGAGAATATATCAGAAGTAGCATATCAATGTGGATTCAACACGGTTGTGCATTTTAATCGCATATTCAAAAGTATTCTCAATACCTCTCCATCAGAGTTTATCAGTAAACATTCTGCAGAACTACAAATTGCGCACGCCAAAGTAGATCAGGCGGTCTAAGAAAACATCAAAAGCATCTTTCTTCTATACGTTGTTTTTTCCTTATTCCTTATTGTCACTATAACGCAATTTTAGAAATAGATTTGCAAATTGGTTCAAAATTTGTTATATTATGATCAAACAATAAAAAGAAAGGTAAAATATGATTAAAAAGAAAAGTAACAAAAAAGAAAAAATGATGAACAACCCTTACTTATACTACGTAACAAACTGGGGATTCGTCGCAGCCAACCAAACCAAACCCACCAGAGGAGCTAATCCTCAATAGAAAAACCACATTTTTTAGATATTAGACACTAGACATCAGATTTAAGATGTTTGGCGGTCTTTTATTGGTTTAAATATTATTTCTTTTTCCCTATTTTTAACTGCATTGAGACAGTAGCAGACACCATATATAGAATTCTTGGTTCTAAAGTCTAATGTCTATTGTCTAAAATCTATTACAACACTTTTCTTCGGATTATCCATTTTCGTACTTTGACGTTTTCCGTCGACAGTAACATGTAAAATATTGGACTGCGATTTAAAATCTTGATACAGCAACTGATTGGTAATTATTATCGTGCTGACTGGACTAGTCTGCGGCGTTTCGAAATAACACCAGGCAACATCCTCTTCTACTTCGTAACCTACAAACTTCAGCTTTTTAAATTGCCCATTTACCTTCAGGTTAAAATTATCCTGTATATATTTTGATATAGCAGAGTCGGCTACGGTTTTATTTTTAGGATTAATAACGTCGATCTTTTGCTTCAACTGATTTTTTAGCGCTACTTCGAGGTCATCATAGAAGATTCGGCATGAAATTTCAATACGTTTGTTCTTAGAATTGAAGTCAACCGTTGAAATACTGACGTAAAAAGGATGGGCAAATACACTAATCGTAATTAAGCAGAGAATAAGTAGGAGCCAAGGTGTTTTTATCATTGGTTGTGCTTTAAAGTATTGCAACAATTTTATGCTAAATTATCGAAAAACCAGAACAACAGCAGCGATAATTAAAATAATATTAAATTTGTGTTGACGAATTGATAACACCTAATTCATGAGCGACTTTTCTATCTATTTCCAACTTGGTTGGCAACATATTCTTGATTTGAATGGATATGACCACATACTTTTTGTAATGGTACTCTGCTGTAGCTATGTGCTGAAAGATTGGAAGAAGATATTGTGGCTGGTTACAGCCTTTACAGTCGGCCATTCCGTAACCCTAGCGCTTGCAGCCTTCAAGGTATTGAATGTCAATTCAGATTGGATAGAATTCCTAATTCCAGTTACTATATTAATTACAGCATTATACAATCTCCCAAAACGTAGAAAACAACGGAGTCCGGCATTGCTATACAGCATGGCGCTAGCATTTGGATTTATCCATGGATTAGGATTTTCTAATTATTTACAATCCCTTTTAGGAAAAGAGGCAAATATCTTTTGGCCGTTGCTTTCCTTCAACCTCGGTTTAGAATTCGGTCAACTTATCATCGTGTTCTTTGTTATCCTTCTGTCTGAACTGATGTTGAAGATCTTTAGTGTGACGAATAGAGATTGGAGTTTCTTCCTCTCGTCAGCCGTTGTCGGTATTTCATTAATTATGGCTCTAGAACGTATTCCAGTTTAAGTATGAAAAAATCTAAGGTTTTAGCATTTGCAATCGGCTTAAGTGCCTTCTTCACGCAGCAGAGTGTCGCACAGTCGTTGAACAATCCAGGGTCGAACCATGGAAATAAATTCGAACAACTCGGTACGCTGATTTCCGATCCAAATATATTTCGTACCGCCTCCGGTGCGCCGGGCGCCATGTATTGGCAGCAGAAGGCAGATTACGTAATTCATTGTGAAGTCGATGATGTTAATCAGATCTTGAAAGGTTCCGAGTCCATCACCTATACCAACAATTCGCCCGACCCGTTGGATTATCTATGGATTCAATTGGATGAAAACGAGCATGCTGATGATGCAGAAAGCAAAAGCTTCGATCAAAGCAGCCTGAACGAACGCATGTCTTTAGAAAGATTGAAAGGTTTGGTGCCTGAAAAGAAAGGCTTCGGCGTCAATATCCGGAAGGTAGCTGATGGAGGGAACAATCCTTTAAAGTACACAATCAATTACACGATGATGCGTGTAGATCTTCCCACTCCTTTGAAACCAGGAGCCAAGATGGTACTGAATATTGATTGGGACTACAAGATTTCCAATCGTATGGAAGAAGGCGGTCGTGGAGGATACGAGTATTTCGAGCAGGATGGCAATTACTTGTATACCATTGCACAATGGTTTCCGCGCATGGCTGTATATTCAGATTTCCAAGGTTGGCAAAATAAGCAGTTTACCGGAAGAGGGGAGTTTGCCTTAGTATTCGGAGACTATAAGGTGCATATCACAGTTCCTGCAGATCATATCGTAGGTGCCACCGGAGTCTGCCAAAATTATGCACAGATGCTGAACGCTACACAGATGGATCGTTGGAAGAAAGCGCAACAATCGGACGAACCGATAGAAATAGTGACGCTCGAAGATGCTAAAAAAGCAATGGGGCAGAAATCCTCGGCAAAGAAAACCTGGATATACGAAGCAAAAAATGTGAGAGACTTCGCTTTTGTAAGTTCTCGAAGATTAGTTTGGGACGCATTGAAAGTGCAAGATGGTATAGAGGGCAATCAACCAATGGCCATGTCCTATTACGGTCCGGAAGCATATCCTTTATATAGAAAGTACTCGACCAAAGCGGTTGCCCATACGCTACGAACATATTCAAAATATTCGATTCCGTATCCTTACCCTGTGGCTATCTCGGTAGAGGCGGCAAATGGAATGGAATATCCGATGATTTGCTTTAACTACGGTCGTGCAGATGAGGATGGAACGTATTCTGAAGCGGTGAAATATGGCATGATCGGGGTCATCATCCATGAGGTCGGACACAACTTCTTCCCCATGATTGTCAATTCCGACGAGCGGCAGTGGACATGGATGGATGAGGGTTTGAACACTTTTCTACAGTTCCTAACCGAGCAGGAGTGGGACAAAGATTTTCCATCGCGCCGTGGCCCCGCACATAAGATTACCGATTACATGAAGCTCCCTAAAAATCAGCTGGAGCCAATTATGACCAACTCAGAGAATATCATTCAGTTCGGGCCGAACGCTTACGCAAAGCCGGCTACAGCATTGAATATCTTGCGCGAAACCGTGATGGGAAGAGAGCTATTCGACTTCGCATTTAAACAATATTCCCAACGCTGGGCATTTAAGCACCCTACACCTGCAGATTTCTTCCGCACCATGGAAGATGCTTCCGGGGTAGATCTCGACTGGTTCTGGCGAGGTTGGTTCTTCGGGACTGATCCGGTTGAAATTTCCCTAGAAAATGTAACGCAGTATAAAATGACTGGCGGAAATCCAGCGGAAGCTCAAAAAAGCCGAAAAGAAGCTTTTGAGAAGGACTTAAACAGTATCAGCAGGCAACGCAACATGGAAGAAAATATGGCATTCCTCGTAGAAAAGGATACTTCGCTATTAGACTTCTATAACAAATGGGATAGATTTGCGGTACGTCCCGCTGACCAAAACAATTACCAGCAATTTTATAGCGGCCTAAGCCAAAAGGAAAAGGATATATTCGATGGAAAAATCTCTTTCTACGAATTGACCTTTAAAAATAATGGCGGTTTAGTAATGCCCCTGATTATCGAATGGAACTATGCCGACGGCAGCAAAGAAATTGACCGTATCTCTGCTTATATATGGCGCCATAACGAGCAAGAAGCAACAAAAGTCTTCGCCAAGTCAAAGGACGTTGTCAGTATTCGCTTAGATCCCTACCGCGAAACTGCCGACATCGATGAAGCAAACAACGCTTGGCCTCGACAAGCACAGCCCTCGCGCTTCGAAATCTTCAAAGAAAACGGAAGAAGCGCAAGAGGACAGTCTACAGAAAGCAACCCGATGAAGGAAGCGAGGAAATAGTAGTTAGTATTTAGTAGTTAGTATTTAGACCTATTGCTGGAATTAGATTTTAGACTTTAGAAATGAGATATTAGAGTATTGTCTTTGAACCAGGAAAGGAAGAATGCAAGGATGAGCAGGATCATGGTCATCTTTGCATCCTTCCTTTCTTGGTTCAAAACTAGAAACTATAGGTCTAACTACTAACTACTAACTTCTAGCCAAACCCCTTTTAAACCCAATGTAAACCCAATACAAACCCATATCAAAGCCCTTCTGAATGGGGTATGATATGGGTTTGATAAGGGTTATGAAAGTCTGTTATTTAACTGAGGTCAGACGGTACTGGCAATTTCTATAGTTAAGAATTGCTTTCGGATTTGAGCTTACTAAAGACAATCAGATCTCGAAATACTAAATTGCCGGCCCATTCGCCATTACGCTTTATTCCTTCTTGGATAAAGCCTAATCTTTTCGGGATAGCAATACTTTTTTCGTTACCGACAGCGCAGCATATTTGTATCCTTTCAATACCCATCTCGTCGAAGAGGAGAGCGGTCAGTTTTTCAACGACCTTGGTCATGATGCCTTGACCTTGATAGTCCTGCGATAGCCAGTAGCCTAGCTCTGTATTTTTATTCAGATAATCGGTTTCTTTGGTGCCGATGAGACCGATCATGCGGTCGTCATAGCATATTTTATAGACATAGTCCTTCTTGATTTTACGAAGCTCGATCGCCATATCGACGAAACCTTTGCTGTCTTTGACTTCATGGGTAAACTGAACAAAGGGTAACCATTCTCCTAAATAATCTCGTTGTGTGTTGATGTAATTAAAAATCGTTCTTGCGTCGCTTTCTACAAGGAATTTCAATGAGATTTGATCGTCTATGCGAATGGTTCTGTTCATATTATCATATTTTAGTCTCCTTTAGATTGATTGGAGCTATTTATTAAAAGATCTAGCGTGTTCTCCACGGTTCGATTGATTCTTTCTTTCCCTTCGGGCGTTCCGATATCGATACCGCAAAAGGTGCTACCGTTTGAGCTGGCATGGAGCGCTAGATAATATAATCCTGCGGTTTGAATTGCCAACAGCGCACGTAGGTCTATATCCTTATTCGGATAGCTTTCTTCAAATTTGTTCAACAGCAATTCGCCAACTTCTTCGCGGCTGTCTGCCAGTTTACGGAGCGGTTTGCTTTTGACACCAAGCTCCCAATGGATGATCCGCTGTAGTATCTTATCATTGAGGACCTGTTCAAATTGCCCTTGTAATAAGTTTACCATCGCCAGTTTACTCAGATTTTCGGCTTGCAGCAGCGACTCGATTTGTTTGTTCGCTTTGGATTTCCAATAATCTTGTCGTGTAATGTAGACCTCGATTAAGTTGTCTAGGGTGCCAAAATAGGTGTAAACTAGCTTTCTGTCCAAGCCACTTTCACTCGCTATGTTGGCGACCGTAAGCCCTGGATATCCATGTTTCTTAATGACTTTGCCTACTGCCGCAATTAGTTTTTCCATCGTTCTGGCTTTCTCTCGGATCGGTCCGGCCGTAACTTTCCTTGGTTTTTTCTTTGGTTTTTCCTCCATTTTACTTTTTTGCATAGGTATTTGAAATGCTAAAATAATCTGCTTCGAAAATTTTTGAAGCGCTGTGGTTCCCAATCACGATTATTCTAGACTTAATTTACTCATTATTAGTAATACTATTATTTTTCTTCTTTTGTTTTTTGTTGATTGTTTTCAGAATCGCTGTACTGCTTCATACTCTGCGATACTCGTCTTTTTATTCGATTTACTAAGTAACGAGGTGCGAGCACTTTCATACATTCCCCGAAGCCCAATATTTCTCGCTCGAGTTCGAAATTCAATACAACATCGATACGTATGATGATGCTGCCATCGTCGAGGCGGTTCAATATCTGTTGCGAATTATGTAAGGGTTTGGTTTCCACATAAGGCGCATTCTTTGATTCGACATGTAATATCACTTTGTTCCCTCGATCTTTGATTGATTTCGTTACACCAATCGTGTCGGAAAAGTAGCGCTCAAAATCTACGCCATCGTAAGGCACGAACTGTGACTTCGCCATCTCTGCGATTTCATGAATGCGATCTAAAGCCAAAGTTTGAAGACCATTGTTTTTCTTCTGCCGGCAAATTAAGAACCAACGATTTCTATATTCTTTCAATAGGTAAGGGAAATAAACCGTATCAGATGGCGTATCGGTTTTGAAAGATTTGTAGGTGATCAATAAAGGTATTTCTTCTCGAATGGCCTTGTGAAGCGTGTTTATCCAATTTAATCCTTTTAATAAGGTGTTGCTTTCCATTTGTATGGCTTGCTTGTGTTCGCCAGAATTTACAAGCATTTTGTCTTCTAAGCGAGCGATCATATCGCTCATCTCATCAAAATAAGCGAAGCCGTTGAGGTGTTTTAGGACCTCCACTACTTCCTTCATCTTTTCCATGTCGGTAGCAGAAATGGGCGAGTTGCTAATGCTGTAGTTTGGATCCTCGTATGAGTAGTACTTTCTGTCGGTCACAATGATTGGGGCGTTATAACCGAGTTTATTCGATCGCATCAATTGTATGTCGGCTTGAACGGTTCGTTTGCTGACGCCATTATGAATTCCTTCCAACTCATAAAGCTGTTCGGAGACCTTTTCTATGAGTTCATCTAGCGTCCATTTACGATGCTTTTGGCGTAAGCAGTTGTCGATGGTTTTATATCGAATTAGGGCGAGTTTATTTGTTGACATGCTTTTTCGAGTTAAGTACTCCTAGATTAAAGATAGGGGATTTCAATGTTCTACGCAATGGATTTGCGTACTTAAGAGATTGATGAAAGTTTTTTGGCTTAATAGGCAAATTTTTCTATTTGATAATGAGCGTGTTATCATGTTTTGTAGATAAAAATATAATTCTTTTTTCATTGCGCAAAATGGCTGCGTAATGCAGCATGCATCTTTGTAATGTCGGGAGCGACAAATAGTTCATTGAATAATAAAAGCAGAAAGCTTTTCAAGATATATATCCGGTTGGATATATGGCATCTGCGGAGATTTCTTTAATCTGATCTCCTGTTTCTGTATAGCAGGGAAGTGTTGGTTCGGTCGAATGCAATATACTGATTAAGGGTCAAAGCAGTGTCTCCTGTTATGTGTCGCAAGTTCGAATCTTGCCTTCGCTTGTCGAAGTAGCTCAAGTGGTTAGAGCAATAACACCAAATGAGGGTTCGAATCCCTCGCACTTGAAGGAAGTGTCTACGGTAGTGGGGCGAAAGCCCTTAAAAGTTTGAATCTACTTATCAAAAAGATTCTCCTAAAGTTATGATCTTCTTGTAAAAAAAGATCCTTGAAGCTTTCCTTTCTAGTTCCGCAAATTTACTCTCTTCGGAGGGTAAAGGAGCAATTGAGAGGTATCCTGCGAGCAAAGCATCTTTTCGATCGGACTGAAGTGCAGTATTTCGAATTGACCTAATTAGTATAGGCAATATCGGAATTCTTGAGCTACAGCGACATTTAAAAGACCCTTTTCTCCCGATAGTTCGCAATGAACAAGACTGGAGAGCTTTATAAAATGTATGGTATAATATTAAATAATAAAACGATGAAAAGAGTAACAATTAACAAAAATGAAGTAGGATTGGTTGTTAAGAACAACGCAGTAGTACGAGTTTTTAATGAAGGAAAACATTGGGTAGGCTTCGGCGAACGCGCTGAGATCTACAATATGTCAAATCCGTTTCAGGTTGCTCATGATCTAGATGTTTTATTGCAAATACCTTCGTTCACCGAATTAGTCGAAGTCGTGGAGGTCGGAGATAATGAGATCGCTTTACAATATGTGAACAACAACTTTAAAGGAGTCTTGGCCGCTGGTCGTCATGTTTTTTGGAAGGGTTTGAATACGTCGCGATTCGATATCTATGATACGTCAACTTTAGAAATTCCAAAATCTATAAACCGTCAGTTGTATGAACGTGTTCCATTTTCATACTACGTGAGACAATTTAAAGTTGAACCTACGGAAATAGGTTTATTGTTTGTCGACGGTGTGTTTGTCAAGGAGGTTAAAGCAGGGACTTATTTTTTCTGGAAGAATACGACTACGATTCAGTTATCGAAAGTTGATTTACGATTAACGAGCATGGATGTCGTTGGCCAGGAGATCTTAACGAAAGATAAGGCGCAGGTGAGAATCAACTTTGCGATCCAATATAAGGTGACGGATGTGATGAAAGCAATATTGGAGAACAAGAACTTCGATCAGTTATTGTATGCCGAGATGCAATTTGCATTGCGTGAATATATCGGCAACATGACGCTCGACGCCTTGATGGAAAACAAAGGATCGATCAGTGAATATGTGATCGAGGCTACGAAAGCGCAGGTAGCACAATTGGGGGTAACTTTAATGAGCGCCGGTGTGAAGGACATCATCTTACCTGGGGAAATCCGTAAGATCATGAACGAGGTGTTGATGGCGGAGAAAAAAGCACAAGCCAATATCATCACCCGTCGGGAGGAAACTGCATCGACCCGTAGCTTATTGAATACGGCGAAGATGTTAGAGGAGAATGCGATGTTGTATAAATTGAAGGAGATGGAATATGTGGAGAAGATTGCCGAGAAAGTGAATGCAATATCGGTCTCTGGAAATGGGCAGATCGTCGATCAGTTGAAACAGTTGTTCGTAAAATAGAAATTGTATTTTTAAGATGCTGGGTAAAGCAAATTGGCTTTACCCATTAAATTGAGAGAAATGGAAAATAAAAGAATTAATGGCAATGATTTGATTGCCTTAGGATATAAAGAAAACTTCGCTTTAGGGGCGGCTTTGAAGATTAATAGCAAACGCCATGGGCTGAAGAAGGAAGAAATGCTACAGAAGTTTAAAGAGGTCTTAGAAAATCCTGAATCCTTTTTAGAGGACAAGGTATTTAGACCACTAGCTGAATCTTTAATCAACACCGAAAAGATAGAGTCGAGTTTAGTTCGCTTGAAAGAAGGCGTGGATGACTATGCAGTCTACGGCGTTGAAAACATTGAGCTGGGAGCGAAGCAGCAAATGAACACAGCGATGAAGTTGCCAGTTACAGTGGCTGGCGCCCTGATGCCAGACGCGCACCAAGGCTACGGTTTGCCTATCGGTGGGGTTTTAGCGACCAATAATGCGGTAATTCCCTACGGTGTAGGGGTCGATATTGGATGCCGTATGGCTTTATCGATTTTCGATTTACCGGCTAGCTCATTGGAGACTCAGAAGGATTTCTTTCAAGAAGTAATCATGAAGAACTCCCGCTTTGGGGCAGGTAATGGTTTCTTAAAACATGAGCGTCAAGACCATGCAGTCTTAGATAACAAATTGTTCGAAGAGATTCCCTTTATTAAGGATTTGAAAGACAAGGCTTGGACGCAGCTAGGATCGTCGGGTGGTGGTAACCATTTCGTTGAATTTGGGACGCTCGAATTTGCAGAAGATGATAAGGCTTTGGGTATTGCTAAAGGAACCTATGTTGCGCTATTAACGCACTCTGGATCCCGCGGTCTCGGCGCCATGATCGCGAATCATTATACGAAACTGGCAAAGGAAATTTGCAAACTTCCATACCAGGCACAAAACCTTGCGTACTTAGATTTAAATTCTGACGAGGGATTGGAATACTGGTTGGCGATGAATCTTGCCGGTGATTACGCTTCGGCTTGCCATGAGGTGATTCATGAAAAGGTTAAGAACAGCTTGGGAGTTGAGCGATTGGCAAAGGTGGAGAATCATCATAACTTCGCATGGAAAGAAGAGTTGAATGGCGAGGAAGTGATTGTGCATCGTAAAGGTGCAACGCCAGCGGGTAAAGATGTTATGGGTATTATCCCAGGCTCTATGGCAACTCCTGGATTCTTGGTGCGTGGAAAAGGAGAGGAGGCATCGATCAATTCTGCATCGCATGGTGCCGGCCGATTGATGAGCCGTACACAAGCGATCAAAACCTTGGCGCAGTCCGAACTGGATAAGATGTTATCTGATCAAGGGATTACGCTAATCGGAGCATCGATGGACGAAGCGCCTATGGCGTACAAGAATATCCATGAGGTAATGGAAGCGCAGGTGGACTTAGTCGATATCGTGGCAACCTTTTCGCCAAAGATTGTAAGAATGGCAGATGACGGGTCGAGGGAAGACTAGTGAGGTAGATTTTTAGATATTAGATTTTAGACATTAGACACGGCAAGTGGGAGTATTTGTTGATTAATGAATGATTTGCCTGTGGTTTTTACTAGAAACTAATGTTGGTGAATTTCCAGTTCCAGGTGTCGATGATGGTTAATTGGTTTGTTTCGACCGGCAGGTCGCATATTACTTTGAGCGTCAGCATCGCCATCATGCTGCCGATTATGCCGGGGAGCGGACCAAGGACGCCGTTTTTATCGCAGTTGGGGATTTCGTCGGGTGCTGGAGCATTTGGGAAAATAGCTCGCAGGTCTTTCGATCCTTTATAGTTGAAGAGTGCAACCTGCCCTTCAAAGGCAAAGATACTTCCGTAGATCAACGTTTTTTGTTGATCTACGCAGGTATCATTGATTAAATAGCGGGTGGTAAAATTATCTGAACCATCGATAATAATATCGTAAGGTTGTAGTATCTCTACTACGTTTTCCTTTGTAATTTTCTCAGCAATCTTTTCCAATTTGATAGTCGAATTCATGTCCTTCACGAACTGTTCGGCTGAGTTAACTTTTAATTCACCGACACTACTTTCTTTGTGGATTGTTTGTCGGTTTAGGTTGTGCAGTTCGACTTTATCAAAATCAGCAATGGCTAATTGTCCTACGCCTGCAGCAGCTAAATAGCTTATTACGGGAGAACCTAATCCTCCGGCTCCTACGACCAAGACCTTCGCATTCATAATCTTACGCTGTCCTTCGATACCCACCTCTTCAATGAAGATCTGTCGGCTGTATCGAGCGAATATCCTATCCTGTTCCTTCATACGTTACACTCCTGTGTATGCTTGGTCCCAATCTTTCATAACTGGGTCATAACCTGCTTTTTGAATAATGCTTCGGATTTCTTCCATGCTGCGCTCATCCGATATTTCAAACTGCTCCAACGACTGCGGGTCAACAACATATCCACCGGGGTTGGTTTTCGATGCTGCGCTCATCGTAGTTGCCGCAATGGCGATGATATGATTCCGGAAAACCTCACGTTCCCTGGTCGAAACAGAGATTTCTAAATCAGGATTCCAAAGCCGGTAAGCACAAATGAGTTGCAGGAGATCTCGGTCTTCCATAATGAAGTTTGGTTCGATGATCCCTTGCGCCGGGCGAAGGCGAGGAAAGGAAACGGAATACTTCGTTTGCCAATACTTGCGCTGTAGGTAGTCAATATGAAGGGCACTGAAAAAGCTGTCTACTCGCCAGTCTTCCAAACCTAGCAAAACTCCAAGTCCCATTTTATGAATACCGGACTGTCCGATGCGGTCTGGCGTATCTAGGCGATACTTGAAGTTAGATTTCTTTCCTTTTGGATGATATTGCTTATAGACCTCCTGATGATAGGTTTCCTGATAAACTAGCACCGTATGGCAACCAGCAGCTCTTAGTGTGTGATAATCCTCCAAGTCAAGCGGTTGAACCTCTATGGATATTTGTGCAAAATGAGTCTTCAATAGTTTGATCGCATTTTCATAGTATGGCGTGTCGACGATCTTGTTGGCTTCGCCGCTTACTAAAAGCACATGGTCAATGCCCATCGCCTTAAGCGCCATGCCCTCTATCAACAGTTCGGTATTGCTTAAAGTCTTTCTGCGAATTTTATTGTCCATACTGAAGCCGCAATAGGTACAAATGTTTTGGCATTCATTGCTCACATATAATGGCGCGTAGAGTTGTATGGTTTTGCCAAAGCGTTGCTGTGTTAGGCGCTGGGCTTCTTGTGCCATCGTCTCCAGATAGGAGGCCGCGGCCGGAGATAGCATCACTAAGAAGTCGTTGATGTCTTTTTGAGACTTCCGCAAGCTGCGTTCAACATCAATAGTAGTGCTGCTGTAGATGCGGTTTTTCACATCCTCCCAAGAATACTCGTCGAATACGGTTTGAAAATTCCCTGATGCCATCTTTTAATCCTCCATTAAGAATGCAGTGAGCGGACTAGATGCTTCGGCATAACTGCGTTTTGCATCTAATCCGGAAAGATAAGCCTGTCGTCCCGCGAAAACAGCCAATCGAAATGCTTCTGCCATAGCAACAGGATTTTTCGCTGCCGCAATAGCGGTATTCACTAATACGGCATCCGCACCCATCTCCATTGCTTTGGCTGCATCCGAAGGCGCACCGATTCCTGCATCGACTACAACAGGAACATTGCTTTGGTCAATAATAATCTCCAGGAAATCTGAGGTTTTTAAGCCTTTATTGCTGCCAATCGGTGCTCCTAATGGCATCACTGCAGCCGTCCCGGCATCTTCCAAACGCTTGCACAACACCGGATCTGCATGGACGTAGGGCAGAATGATGAAGCCTAGTTTCGCTAGTTCTTCGGTGGCTTTCAGCGTTTCGATGGGGTCGGGTAGAAGATAGCGAGGATCTGGATGTATTTCCAGCTTCAACCAATTTGTCTCCATCGCTTCTCTTGCCAATTGCGCGGCCAATACAGCCTCTTTTGCATTTCGTGCACCCGAAGTATTGGGCAATAGATTGACTCCGGGCAACTGCAATGCCGACCATAAGTTTTCTTCCTTATTATTCGGGTCCAAACGTTTTAAAGCCATGGTAACTAATTCAGATCCTGACGCTTTTATAGATTCTTGCATCAGTGCGTAACTTCCGAATTTACCAGTTCCTAAAAATAGGCGCGAGGTAAATTCTTTATCGGCTATATTCAAATTCTTCATATAGGTATTTGTTAAGTTGTGGCATAGCCTGTGGATTCTTTAGCAAGAAACCTGATAAGGCAATACCGTAAATCCCGATTTTACGTAATTCCTGTACATCGTTAATGGTTATCCCACCGATAGCATAGATGGGCGGGGTTGTATTGATATCAAGATTAGTGAGCAGGTTGCTGTAGCCTTGGAGCCCTAATACAGGGCTCAGTTTTTTCTTTGTCGCTGTAAAGCGGAAAGGGCCGAGGCCAATGTAGTCACAGCCTTCGGCAATTCGTTGCTGCACATCTTTCAGCGTATTCGCTGTCCCGCCTATAATTTTATCAGCACCCAGTTCTTTTCTTGCAGAGATAACAGCATCATCTTCCAAGCCTAAATGTACTCCGTCAATATCATACGATTTCGCCAGCATTGGGAAATCATTGATTATACATAATGCATTGTACTGCTTACAAAGTTGCTTTGCCGCTTTCGCAAGCTCTTCCAATTGAAGCGCGGTGGCATCTTTCCATCGTATCTGTATAAACTCTACTCCAGCATCGAGTACCGATTGGATACCCGCCAATTGCTCATCCAGATCTTTTCCGTCTGAGATAAACATTAATCGAGGTAATCTTCTACTCTTATTCATCTTCATTTATAATTCCACTTTCAACAGGCAAGATTCTAAATAGCTTACCGGATCCTTAGCTTGCCAAATGGAACCCAGCATAGCGACATCATCTGCACCCGCATCTAATGCTTCCTGTATATTGTCTTTATGAATACCTCCCAATGCGATTAGCTTAGAGCTGTGATTCGTTCGTTGAGAAAGTTCTTTCAACACTGCATTTCCTAGTCCATAGTCCTGCTTGGAAATGCTAGGGTAAATAGGACTTAAGAAAGCATAGCTCCAATAGGCTCCTAAGGAGTTGAACTCTGCAATGCTATGTGTAGATGTTGAGCAGGTGAAAGTTTCTTGATACTTTGAATGCAAGACGTTTTTACGATCTGAGCTACTAAAATGCAAGCGTGAAATCCCCATCTTCACAGCCAAAGCATGTTGCTGATGGACGACCAATCTATCAAGGTATTCGGATCCTAACTCTTTGGTGAATGATTCGAATTCCGAGGGACTGATGAAGGGGCGGCGGATATGCAATAAAATATCATGCTGCAACAATTGACGCAACGTTTCTATCTCGTTTTCCACCGCCTGTTCGCTTATTATAACAATCATTATAAGTAAATCTCTTTCCCAGCTTCAATAAATTCCTGTGATTTCTCGAGCATGCCTTGCTCGGTTGTTTCCCTAATTTCTTGCGTAATTTTCATCGAACAGAACTTAGGGCCACACATTGAGCAGAAGTGTGCAATCTTGGCGCCGTCGGCAGGAAGTGTTTCGTCGTGATACTCTCTAGCGGTGTCAGGATCCAAGGATAGGTTGAATTGATCTTTCCATCGGAATTCAAACCGCGCTTTACTTAAAGCATTATCTCTATATTGAGCGCCCGGATGACCTTTGGCTAGATCTGCAGCATGCGCAGCTAGCTTATAGGTAATCACGCCATCTTTGACATCTTTTTTATTCGGTAATCCCAGATGCTCCTTCGGTGTAACATAGCAGAGCATCGCACAGCCATACCATCCGATCATGGCAGCACCTATGGCGGAAGTGATATGATCGTAGCCCGGTGCGATGTCGGTCGTCAATGGTCCTAGGGTGTAGAAAGGTGCTTCGTCGCACTCTTCCAACTGCTTTTCCATATTCTCCTTGATCATGTGCATAGGAACGTGTCCCGGCCCCTCAATCATCACTTGAACATCATGTTTCCAAGCAATCTTCGTTAGTTCACCAAGCGTCTCCAGTTCGGCGAATTGGGCAGCATCATTTGCATCAGCAATAGAGCCAGGACGTAGACCATCACCTAAAGAGAATGCGACATCATATTGCTTCATGATTTGGCAAATCTCTTCGAAATGCGTGTATAGGAAGTTCTCTTTATGATGGAATAAACACCATTTAGCCATGATGGAACCGCCACGGGAAACAATACCTGTCACTCTTTTTGCGGTTAAGTGGATATAGCGAAGCAAAACGCCGGCATGAATCGTAAAATAGGAGACTCCTTGTTCTGCCTGTTCGATCAATGTGTCTCGGAATATCTCCCAAGTCAGATCTTCTGGCACTCCTTTTACTTTTTCTAAGGCCTGATAAATCGGAACAGTACCAATAGGCACTGGCGAGTTGCGGATGATCCACTCTCTGGTTTCATGAATATTCTTTCCGGTTGATAAGTCCATAATGGTATCTGCTCCCCAACGACATGCCCATACCGCTTTTTCAACTTCCTCTTCAATGCTAGAAGTAACGGCGCTATTGCCGATATTCGCATTGATTTTCACGAGGAAGTTACGCCCGATAATCATCGGCTCACTCTCTGGATGGTTAATGTTGTTGGGGATAATTGCTCGACCTGCAGCAATCTCATCACGCACGAACTCCGGCGTAATACGATTCTTTGGTGTATTGGCGCCAAAGCTATTGCCCTCATGCTGTTGCTCCATGCCCGGAGTCGCATGCTCCAATTGTTCTATACGCTGATTCTCACGAATAGCGACATATTCCATTTCCGCAGTGATGATTCCCTGTTTTGCATAATGCAGCTGTGTTACGTTAGCATTTGGTTTAGCTCGCATCGGTTGATGGCTGTAGCTAAAACGTAATTCATCTAGACGCTTGTCGGCTAATCGTGCTTGCCCGTATTCTGAACTGATACCATCCAAGATTTCCACATCTTGGCGATCAAGAATCCATTGTTCGCGAATGCGTGATATTCCCTGACGAACATCTATCGTCAGTTCTTCATCTGTATAGGGCCCTGAGGTATCATATATTGTTATCGGAGGATTCTCCTCCTCACCACCATTGCTGAGCTTTGTATTACTTAAGCTAATTTCCCGCATGGCCACGCGAATGGGATATAAGTGACCCGGCACATAAATCTTCTTTGAGTTAGGGAAAGGTTGCTGTGAAATTCCTTGTTCTTTCATATCGTGTTTTAGATTTGATTTAGTCTCTAGCCGCCTTGGGTTGCGGTGATGATAAGAATATGATCCCTGTCGGATAGGGTAGTCTCTGCCCATTCTACAGCAGGAATGACTTTATTATTGACAGCGACAGCCGTGCCTTTGCGTAACACACCAATCTCTGATGCGAGCAAGGCAGCAAGACTCTCTGGAGCTTTTTCGAAATATCTGGATTGTTGGTTTATTGTTAGTTCCATTCCTATTCTGTTTTTTTATGGGTGAAAAACTTTAGGAATGGCTACATCGATGCGTACGGCACCCATGTTGACATCTTACTTTTCCCTACGCCAGTATGATCTGGATCAGGTTATAAGGGTAAAATCTCAGCCTGCATAAATGCAGACACCCCTAAAGTCAAGGCTAAAGTAAGGCATATTATTTTAATTAACAATTATTTTTGCGAAGAATGAGTTAAGCAGTTGATAAAAAGCAGGACGGCTAAAGCATAAGCGAATCACAATACACCGAATAGTTTATTGCTGATTTTTAAGGAGTTAAAGCTTCTGTTCGATAGGGGGATTTGTTTTGAACCAGGAAAGGAAGAATGAAATGATGTGCAGGATATTTGGTTTGGCATATAGAGGGGGGAGTATGATGGCCGCCACAGATCTTTATACTTAATACTATCTACTAACTACTATTTTCTGTCGCTATTTGCTTTAATTCTTATTATTTTAGGAGAACAGATCAAATAAACAAGAGATCTGTTTCTTCATCCATGACTATTGAACAAGTATTAAACAATTTTTATAAGCTTCCTGCGCCTTCGTTGGAACTCTTAGTAAGCGAGATGCAGGAAGTCCGTTTTTCGAAGGGGCACATCCTTTTGGAGTCCGATCGCTTAGAGCGCAAAGTGTACTTTCTTGCGAAAGGCCTTGTTCGGGCATATTCTCCACAGCCGGAGCAGGACATTACGTTTTGGTTTGGTCTAGAGGGAGATATTGTCTTGTCCATGCGCAGCTATGTCGAGCATGTGAAATCTTATGAAGATGTCGAACTGATGGAGGATAGCGTCTTGTATGGTATCAGTATTGAGAAGTTGAAATCCTTATATCTGCGCGATATTCATATCGCCAATTTGGGTAGAGTAATCGTGGAAGGGGAGTTGTTGAAGATGGAAAAACGATGGATCTCCTCGCAGTTGAAATCAGCTAAAGAACGCTATGACGAGCTAGTCGAAGAATCGCCGGCACTTTTGCAACGAGTGCCACTTAAATACATTGCCTCTTTTCTACGGATGACGCCTGTCAGCTTAAGTAGGATTCGGAAGGAGAAGTAAACTTAACCGTCCTTTTATTATCCCAGGATAATTTTCGAGGGCATCAGAGGTGCTATTTTTGCAAGGTTTTCAAAAATTATTGTAAAGATAGAATCATGAATACGGTAAAAAAAACATCCATTAGCGAGATCATTCCTCTATCGACTTGGATTCGATTAGGACTGGTATGGGTAGTCGTTGTTATTTTCAGCCTTTTTGGGCATGACTTGCTGGGCGCGCAAATGGGCGGATGGACTGCTGTTGCTGTGTTTTTGCTGTTGTTGGCTACGATCGTGGGGGCCGCTTTTGGTGTCGTGCGTGAAGCAGACGAACTGGCACATAAGTTAGGGGAGCCCTACGGCACTTTAATACTTACGTTGTCGATTGTATCTATTGAAGTTATTTTGATTGCGGCCGTTATGTTAGGCCCAACAGAAAACCCTACTATTGGTAAAGACTCCATATTCTCGGTCATGATGATTATTATGAATTTAGTGATGGGATTATGTCTTCTATTAGGGGGGATGAAGTATGGCGAGCAGGAGTACAATGCGCAAGGCGCAATGGCTTACCACAGCATGATTATCATGCTTGGCGGTATTTCCATGATGCTTCCTAACTTTATCAGCGGAGCCGGTGATGGTTCATTTAGCACGACGCAGGCGATTATTCTTTCAGGTCTTGTGGCTTTGTTGTATGCCGCATTCCTGTATTTCCAGATGACGAAATACCGCCATCATTATATACAGCCTCCAGTAGGGCAAATGGAGATTAGGTTCGCCGATACTATCATCAACGCGGAGTTGGAGGCGAGCGAAAGCTCGCAAGCTACTAATTCTACTAAATCCGAAATTCTAATCCGCTCGATAGTACTTTTAGGGATGATCTTGCCGATTGTGCTACTTTCGCATCATATGGCCGTCGTTGTTGACTATGGGATTCAAGCAGCCCAGCTGCCTACTTTGTTAGGAGGCGTGTTGATTGCGATTATCGTATTTACCCCTGAATCGATGACTGCTGTTAAGGCCGCATTGAATAACGAATTCCAACGGGCGATCAATCTTTGTCATGGCGCTTTCGTATCGACAGTTGGGCTGACAGTGCCTGCGGTATTGATCGTTGGATTAATTGCTGGCAAGACAGTACACTTCGGGCTAACAGGGACAGAAACGATCCTTTTTGTCTTAACACTCTTACTTAGCTTGATGAGCTGTATGGGAAGAAGAACTTCGCCCATCATCGGATTGATGCACTTGACCTTATTTATCGTCTTTATCATGCTGATCTTTAACCCTTAGTGGATTTTTCATTAGCCTAATCTCAGGGTTAAAGTATGTTAATCTATATACGGGCAATTTGAGTAATTGTATAATTTAGCGCTATCAAATCCACTAAATATGAGAATTGCCGTATTGCTTTTTATCTTATTGTCTTGCCTAAATACGCTTCAAGCGCAGATTCAAGTAGTCGATAGCCTCAGTAATACACGAATTGCTGGTGCCAATGTTTACACCGATTCCGGACTCTTGATAGGTTCATCTGATTTGAATGGTGAGATACATTTGGATTCCTTGCAAGCAGCTAATGCATCGACCATCACGTTGAATCATATCTCTTACCAAAATTTAGATCTTCCTTATGCTGATTTTCTGAAAGCCAAGGTTATCCGTATGCAAGCTCGAAGTGTCGCTTTGGAAGAGGTGACCGTGATGGATAGCGAGAAATATGATTATGTGGTTTTGAAGGGGTATTTCAGGAATTATGAAACCTTCAACAATCGCTCTCGCTATCTCTATGATGGGATCGTGTCTTATTATATTCCAATCAATAAGAATAAAGGTAAGTCGAAGATGGAACTCCATCAATATCGCCTTTTTAGCAATGCGGAAGCAAATCAAGAACTCAAAGACACGCAGGGCTCGCTGATGTATTTCAAACCGTCAATCAATAATATACAATCCAAAAGCTTATTGGAAGCCATAGAAGGGGTTAAGGGAGCAAAGTTGAAAAATAGCGGAAATCGTACGGTTATCGAAAATGAGGGTTTGGCGATGGGTTATTCGCAAGTCGGAGCTGATGGTAACACCCAGGTCTTTTACAACGTTTTCCCGCCAGGAAAGAAGGTGCATGTCAGTTTTTTCAGGATTAAATTCGAAGTGTACAAAAGTACCCGTTCAGAGTCCTATCAGGGGAATAACTATACGAATCCTTCCATTATGGATTTAATTAGTCGAGTGTCGACGGTTTCTGCTTCTATCAAACGGCAGAAGGAGCATGGCTACATGCCACGAGATTACTCGACTGAGTTTTATGTTATGGAGCGCAGTTTTTTGACAAAGGCGGAATACAAAGCCTTAAAGCCAAATGATAAACGCTGGCAATTTTTGGAGGAAAAAAGTAAGTATACGGAAGAATTCTGGAAGGATTTAGACCGCTTTGGAATCCCACCGGTAATCAAGAGCGTGGCAAATAAAATTGGCAATGAGCTGAAATTAGCTAACTAATTACCTGTTGATGGCTTGCCTTGTTTCGCTTGGCAGCCGCTCATAATGTTGCAGATATACCTGCGAGAAATGATGCGCATATTTGAACCCACTGATAAAGGCAATCTCCTTAATCTCCATATTGCTATGCATCAGTAGGTGGTGTGCATGCTTTACACGTTGTTTTCTTACATAATTGATGACCGTATCTTGAAAAAGATCCTTGAAAGCATTCTTCAATTTGAATTCATTGATACCAAATTGCCGCGCGATAGTTTTCAGGTGTAGTTCTTGTTGGAAATGGCAGTCTAAATAATTTTTTATTTCTAGCAATATCGTTCGATCTTCCGCTCGCCATTTCGTCTCAGAGGCTGTATTAGCATTATCCTTAAATGCCGAATAGATGAGCTCCAATGCTTTTATACGGATGAACTCTTTCGCAAAGCCTTCCTGATATTGATGATTTAACAGTTCTCGGATCAGCGCATGCTGTTGCGGCGTAATTTTCATAGCCGAGCGGAAGAAACTATAATGTTTGATTAAGAGATGCTCGCGAATTTCTTTATCGCTTAATCCCTGCGAGGTCAGGAACTGCAATAAATGTTCAAGCGAGATATGTAAATCCAATACCTTTCTAGATTTTGAATATTCGAGCTTTCCTTTCGCATTGGGAATATAGATGAATTGATAGTGCCCTTCAGGTATATCGATTTTCTTCAAGTCATCACTTCTAAACTTTGAATCACCCTCTATTTCGAACTGCAATTTAATAAGCTGTTCGCGATGGGCAATACTTAGTTGGAAGGGTTGAATGAGCTGCCATTCCTGATAAGAGATGACGACATCCTCTACACAAAGGCATTGAAAGTTTCCTCTTACAAATTCATTAATTAATACACGATGCTGAAAGCCGTCTTTACAACATTCCGCTGGATTGGGTTCAAAAATCTTTGATAATAAGTCTTTTCCGTAAAATTCCTCAATGGAGATTGTTTTCAAAATATCCTTTTTTTGATATTATTAATCCTCTATTTGATATTCCATAGCGGTCAAAACTAATACATTTGCAGCATTATTTATAATTATTCTAAATAAAAATAGTGTATGCAATACAATTCTACTTTAAAACATTCAAGCACAATTACGATGCTTTTCTTCCTGCTCTTGGTTCCGTTTTTTGGGATGTCGCAGCAGAGAGGGCAACTAGCAGGGGAGGTCTTTACGATGGACGGGAAGCCACTTGCTTATGCATCTGTTAAACTTAAGAATACCAGCTACGGCACTTCTGTAACGACGAGCGGTAGCTACACATTATCGGCCCCAGCCGGCAATTACACGCTCGTGATAAGCTATGCGAACTATTCCGTTCGAGAGATTCCGGTACGAGTCATTGCTAACGAGACGACACAGGTAGATAAGATAACCGTACAATCGCAAGCAAACCAATTAAGGGAGGTTATAGTTTCCGATATACAGCGTAATAAGTTTTCGAGGAAAGAGACCTCTGATATTGCGAGAATGCCATTGGCAAACTTGCAGAATGCACAGGCCTATTCAGTTGTGACCAAAGAATTAGTGCAGGAAATGGGCGCTACAGATTTTAATTCAGCCATGTCTCAAGTGGCCGGCGCAGTAGCGAGCAACGGTGTTAATGATAGTGGTAATGAGGTATTCTTACGCGGATTTAATGCGGGAGTTACCATGCGCAATGGTCTTCCAAGTAGCCCAAGAACTGCCAATGAAATCTACAATCTTGAACGCATTGAAGTATTGAAAGGTCCCTCTGCGACCTTATTTGGTGCGCAGGTTACTTCCTATGGAGGGGTGGTTAATTCAGTAACGAAGAAGCCATTCGAATCTTTTCGTGGTGAGGTAGCTTATACCACCGGAAGCTGGGGGATGAATCGAATTACAGCGGATGTCAATACGCCGTTGAATAGCGACCGAACCGCTTTAGCGCGCTTTAATGTTATGGGCATGACGCAGAATGGTTTCCAAGATGCTGGAAAGCAACAGGCATTCGCCTTTGCAACAAGCTTGCTCTTCAAGCCAAACGACAGAACGACCGTCAGCTTTGATGCTGATATCTATGTTCCGGAGAAAACATTGTTAGCTTATATGCGCAACACGCAGAAACTGACCTACGGAACGATGGATAAAGTGCCATTACCCTATGATAGAGCGCTATTAAGCGATGATATCATGACATCTCGGGCGAATATGAACGTGAGTACCGAATTAGCGTATAAAATATCGGATCACTGGACATCGAGAACATCCTATCAATTTAACCAAAGTGGTGATAAGGAGTCTATTTTCTTTGTCCCAACTTATCTAAATGATAACCAAATCGAACGTCGCTATCGTATATTCGACCGTTATAATCTAACTTACAATTCACTTCAGCAGAATTTTGTTGGCGATTTCTTCATATCCAATGTAAAGAATACGTTGGTAGCGGGTGTAGACTATTCGTTCCACAAGAACACCGATCTATCGATGTCACCGGCATTTCTCACCTTCGATACTGTCGGTATTACCGATCAGGCATGGAATCCGATTACTAGAGCCGATATCTTGAAGTCTAGAGATGCTAAAAGCCCGGGAGATTCTTATAATCGTTCCGGCAATAAAATACTAAGCGGTTATTTATCCAATGTGACGAATGTTGCTGATCGCTTGTTTGTCATGCTTAGTTTAAGTGTGAATCATTATATGGCGGATGACTCCTATAGCTTTACACCAAATAAAGATCCTAAGAATAATACAGTGCGAACGTTGGAGGGCTATGAACAGACCTCGCTTTCTCCAAAATTTGGATTAGTTTATCAGCCGATTAAAGGACAGTTATCCCTGTTTGCCAACTATATGAATAGTTTCCGGAACATGGCAGCATCACAAGGTTTACCTAGTGACAAAGACCTCAACTTGGAGCCTGTTATGATGAACTGGAAACCAGAGCAAGCTAATCAATATGAGTTTGGCGCGAAGGGAGAACTCTTAGATGGTCGTATCAATACTACCTTAAGTTATTATAATATCGATGTGACCAACAGCTTACGCGAAGTTTCCCAAGACGTTTATGTGCAGGATGGGAAGTTGAGAAGTCGCGGTATTGAGTTCGATTTCATCGCAAACCCAATCAGCGGATGGAATATTATTGCAGGCTATGGATACAATGACATTAAATATGTGAAAAGTATTGAAGCCAATATGAACAAAAGAAAAAACTGGGCACCGAAACACGTTGCGAATGTATGGACTTCCTATAAGTTTTTACAAGGGAGTCTGACTGGCTTTGGTCTCGGTGCTGGTATCAACTATGTCGATAAGGTTTATTTAGACGTACAAGAAGTATTCGCAGTTCCCGCTTATACAACTGTAAATGCCACTGCATTTTATGATAAACCAAAGTATAGAATTGGTGTGAAATTGAACAATCTAGGCGATATTCAATACTGGGATTTCTACGGAAAACCACAGAAGCCTTTCGAAATATTAGCAAACCTGTCATTTAAGTTCTAAGTACATATATCCATCAATTTGCCGGATGCTGCAAAGCATCCGGCATCCCTAAACTCCTAAGGAAATGACTAACTTCAAATTAAGATCAACAGGAAAGGCAGCGTCAGCGGATGCTCCGGCAAAGAAAAAAGGGAAGACCTGGTTCTCCCGTTTGAATGCCTGGCTTCATTTATGGCCCAGTCTTATTTCGGGCGTCATACTGGTATTTGTTTGTTTAACAGGTACGCTCATTGTCTATTGCGACGAAATCTTAGAATACAGTGCCGGTGATGCACGCTACGTTTCGATAGGCAAGGAAAAGGCGAGCGCCGATGAAATAATCGCAGCGGTGACACAATTCGATCCCAATTATCAGTTGTCGCAAATGGTCTTCTTTCAAGAAGCAGCCCGGAGCATGCGTATCCGCGCATTCCATAAAGACACGAAGAAACTTACTTTTTTATATGTTAACCCCTACACCGCTGAGGTGTTGAAAGCCGATCCGAATGCTCACTTCTTCTATGTAACTGCACATTTGCATTCCGCTTTACTTGCAGGAGAGGTTGGGCATTGGATCGTTACGATTTCTACCATCATTTTCGCGCTGGGATGCATTACCGGCCTGATATTATGGTGGCCGAAGCGATGGACTAAAAAAACAGTCAATGACTCCTTCACCATCAAATGGAAAGCGAAGTTCAAACGCTTGAATTATGACTTGCATAATGTCTACGGTTTCTATTCTCTCTTATTGTGCTTTATTCTGAGCGTGACTGGTATTTTTATCTTTTTTCATTCGCTTGGTGAGGTGCTGAGCAAAGCATTCGGCGGTTCTTCCGAGCATGTGGAAGCGATTTTGCCGGAGGCGGATGGAGAAAGAAAATCACGGGACCTCGCCGAATTTGCTTATCGGGCGCTAAAGGCTCACCCCGAGAAGAAAAACGCAGGTATTTGGGTCTATAACTTAGATAAGGTAGGCGCCTATGTGATCAATCTGGGAGTGGCTGGCCTAAAGAGCACCGAAAATTTAGACCTAGCGATTTACAATCGGTATAGCGGTGAAGAGATTTTTATTGATAGGCCATACATTATTCATGAGAAAGTGGAAAATACCATATGGCAATTGCACATGGGACAATGGTGGGGACAATTTGGTAAATTATCGACCTTCTTAGCCGGAATTATTGCGACTTCCTTACCTATTACAGGATTCTTGATCTGGTGGGGCAGGAGAAAGAAAAAGAAAAAATCAACAGCTGCTCGTTTCCAAAAAAGCGATCGGAGCAGAAAGCAAGTTGAATCAGCCGTATCCTAGCCTAGAACTATTTAAATTTCCGTAACGACACACGATAGATATGCAGTTTCATTTCACATTATTAGCCGTACTATTTTTTATATCGACTCTCTGTTTAGGGCAATCTCTTTCAGGTATCAAGGGGATTGTGCTAAATGAGTTTCATGAAGCGCTGGATCAAGTCAGTATTCGTATTGAGCACGCCGATTCAAATACATTTTCTTTATCGAGTGATGCCAAGGGTCAGTTTTTTCAGAAATTGCCAGCAGGTAGATACCAGATAAAGTTTTCCTATCTAGGCCATGCCGAGGCAACGAACGATAATATCCTCGTTACAGACCGGATAATAGACCTAGGCGAAATTATCTTGAAGGCACAGTCCAACACGATTGATGCGGTAGCCATAACTGGAAGGAAGCGTCTGATTGAACAGAAGTCAGACCGCATGATCATCAACGTAGAGAATAGTCTGCTTTCCGATGGCTTAACCGCGCTAGAAATCTTGCAAAGGGCTCCAGGCGTGAAAGTAGATGATGATGGTAATATCAGTATGCGTGGAAAAGCAGATGTAGGCGTCATGATCAATGGCAAATTGTCTTACCTCTCTCAAAAGGAACTGGCCACCTTGCTGCAAGGAACCTCTTCTTCTTCCTTAAAATCCGTTGAACTGATCAGCAATCCCTCGGCGAAGTATGACGCCGCAGGCATGGGAGGAATGATCAACATCGTATTGAAAGATGGCAGAAAGCCTGGATTCAATCTTGCAGTAAACGGCTTTGGCGGGGGCGGCAGGAAAGAGCGTTATGGAGCAGGCCTAAATTTCAATAAGCAAGAAAAGGCATTTAATATATATGGAAGCTATGACTACACTTACCGGGGCGAAGAAGAATATAGAAACTTTGATCGCTACTATGCCGATTTGGGAATAGCCGGTGGATCGGCGGTTTCCAAACAATACTCGAAGACAAATGAACCACTAAATACGAATAATGCTAAGGTTGGGTTTGATTACCATCCTTTTATAAACACACAGTTAGGCCTGTTATGGTCAGGGAACTTTGGAACATACAAAAATAGGAACGCAGGCTATAAAAACGTCTTCAACACTTCTGCGTCTCCTATTTCCAAAGCCCTGACCTATAACGATAATGTGAGTCGGTGGAATACGAATAATATCAACTTAAGTTTCCAGCAAAAAATAGGAGCCAAGGATCATACTTTGTCTGCAGATTTTGACTATATGTATGCTGATTACGATGCCGATCAAGCATTGAATACCTATTATCAGGAAACGGATTATGAGCAAGCTTTTGTTTCTATGCGTAAAAACGAAACACCTTCGGTGAGTAAACTTAGGGTTGGAAAGGTCGACTACCTGCATCATTTATCAAATAAGCAACGTTTCGAAATCGGATGGAAGAGCAGTTGGATGAATTCGGACAATAATGCAATCAACGATACTTTAAGTGTAGCTGACTGGGTTCGTGACTTAGGTACAAGCAACCATTTTCTTTTTGACGAGCAGATCCATGCGGGATATATGAATTATCATCTGGAGTCGGGTCCTTGGACCTTGATGGCGGGCTTACGTGCTGAGCATACTAACGCCGTTGGCAATCAATTAACAACGAACAGCATCAATAAACGAAAATATACAAATCTATTTCCTAGTGGCTCTTTAGGATACAGATTGAACGATAACCACCAGTTGCAATTTTCCTATAGTCGTCGGATCAATAGACCGGAGTACGAGGACTTGAACCCTTTTCGTTATTTTGTGGATGCTTCCATCTTCTGGGAAGGAAACCCGCTATTGCAACCCGAATTAGCCCATAGCTTCGAACTGAACTATTCGTTGATGAAAGATCTTCATCTTTCGCTGTTCTATACTGACGTTAAAGATGTGATGACTAGCGTCCTCACGCAGTTGCCTGAGCAGCAGGTAACCATTCGAAGTTTGCAAAATATCGAGGGATATCGCAATAAGGGCATCAATGTGAACTACGCATTCTCGCCTGTTAAATCATTCAGCAGCATTAACAATATTACGGCACATGAGAATTACTTCTTCGGATCATTCCGCGAGGAAAAGATTGATAATAGGCAATGGTCGGTAGACTTTTTAACTACAAATACCTTGAACCTGCCTAAGCAGTGGTCGTTTGAATTGATTGCCGCTTATCAGTCGCCACAATCGGATGGTGTTTTCAAACAGAAATCCACCGGACATGTTTCTGCCGGTGTCATGAAGCGATTTTTTGATAATAAGTTGAACCTGAAGTTTGCTGCCAATGATATTTTCAAAACACGCCGATATCAAACGGAATCTTTCTCAGGCAATGTCCGTATGAACCAATATATCAATCTAGATAGCCGGACTTTCCTGCTCTCCCTATCCTATAAAATCGGAACGAATGGGAAAGCTTTCGATCGGCTAAATAAGAAGAACGAAGAGCAGAGCCGCGTTCGCGGCGGAAGCTAAAAGATATAAAAAGACCTTGTAATTATGTTTCATTCATAGGTGTCAGAGGTGGCAGGCTCCATATGCGGAGTCTGCCTCTCAATTTTACGATCTGCCTTTGGTCTGCAATATTCATGACCCGCAATAAAACATTTTTGCCGCTTTTAACGTTTTAATAGGGTTCCACCTATTTTTTATCTGCCATGGAAATCGATAAAGTTGCCCTTATTTATATCAAAGACCGCAAAGTGTTGAGCTCGATCAATAAGAATCGAGAGCTATGGTATTTGCCGGGTGGTAAGCGCGATGGCAACGAAACGGATCAGGAAACGCTGATTAGAGAAGTGAAGGAAGAATTGGATGGGGATATTATTCCTGATAGCATTGCATACTTCGGAACTTTTCGCGCACAAGCCGACCCGTTTAAGTTTCCACAGGGAGTGGAGGTGAAGATGTCTTGTTATACGGCTGAATTCCGCGGAACCCCCGTGGCGTCTAGCGAGATTGAAAAGATTGCATTTTTTGAATATGCAGACCATGTGAAGTCTAGCCCCGTAGACGTATTAATTTTCCAAGATCTATTGGAAAAAGGATTAATTGATTAGCGTATTGTTTTAGTGAGTTTTGGGTAAGGAATGGGATAAGCCTGAGTTGGGCTACTTTCCCTTTTAAAGCCCTTTCAAACTCAATGTATAACCCAATCAGAACCGCAGGGAAAGGGCTGAGATTTGGGAGTGGATAGGGAGAAGGAAAGGAGGGGGTCGAATGAGGGAGGAAGCTTTTCAGGATTCGATTGAAATAATATATTAAATGAAAGTTCTTGATGCCCTTTGAAAATAGATACTTACAAAATAAAAAATCCTGAAGCGGGGAGCTTCAGGATTTTTACCAAACCAATTATTAACCTAAATTATGAAATTTTTACTCTTATTACTTTTGCTTTATATACATAACGCAATTCAAGTGCCTTTCGTTTCATGAACTTCCCTTATTAACAATTTTTAACGATAATCTATCGATTATCAATAAAGGTGATAGGTTTGCGGCTAAGTGGATTGTATATTATCTTCTGTAATGTCGCTTCATCTTCAAAACTGATGTGTGGAGTGACACGTAGTCTGGCTCTAAAATAGTCCTTCAATTTGCCAGCAAATTCTTCGGAGCTATCCGTTGCGAATATGCGAATCAGGATTTCATCTGTGCCGATTTCATTCGATGATATTTCGATGAGGTGCAGTTTCACTTCGCTGAAATGTGCTACAGCATCATGCATAGCAGGCGGATAGAGGGTAGTTCCCTTATATTTTATCATCTGCTGTTTTCTGCCTTCTACGGGACCTAATCTATCCGTTGTTCGCCCGCAGGAGCAGGGTTCGCTATATTTTCTTACAAGATCGCCCGTTTTAAAGCGCAATAGAGGCATGGCTTCTATGCCTAAAGTCGTAACAACAAGCTCGCCTAATTCGCCATTTTTTACAGGCAGGTCTTGATCATCAAGAATTTCAGTAATGATTAGCTCCGGGTGCTGATGTCCTCCCTGAAAAGCTTCACATTCCGTAAATGCGGCACTCATTTCTGTAGAAGCATAGGTCGAATAGAGCTCGATAGGCCATTTTTCCTGTATTTTACTCGCCAAAAGCGTAGGTTGTAGGTCGGCCGTGCGTAGCGACTCGCCAATACAGATTACACCTTTGACGGATGATCCTTTATAATCAATATTATTCTCTTCGGCATATTCTATCATCTTGAGGATGAAAGAAGGGACGGCGATCAGGTATTTGGGTTCGTAGCGCAGGATAGAGTCCCATTGCAGTGGCGGCACGCCTGCCCCAACGCGGATGATGCCAGCCCCGAGTTTTCGTAGACCAAGGAAATAGGCCATACCGGCCATAAAACGACGGTCTATTGTGGTCATTAGCTGTACCAGATCCCCTTCTTTTACGCCAGCACATTCGAAAGAAAGCATCTCGTTGTAGGCAAGGCGGTCCAGATCCTGATCAGTTAGTCCAAAAGTTACGGGGTCACCCAGCGTTCCGGAAGTCGTCGAATAGTCTCTGAGCGCCTTTTTAGGGACACAGAGGAAGTCATCATTAAATAATTGCAAGTCCGTTTTTGTCGTTACGGAAACTTTCGATAGGTCTTCAATTGACTGTATGGTGTCAAGCTGAATATTTTCCGCTTTGAATTTTCGCTGATAGAAAGGCGAATTAGCCATCAAATAAGCGATCTGTTTTCTTAACAGTTCGTTCTGGAAGGCTATTATTTCTAACTTTTCTTGGGTCTCTATTCTTGGAATCATAGTTTCTTTCTTGCTTTTAGAAGTTGTTTCTGCAGCTGCTCTTTCGCTTTTTCAGAACTCACTTCTTTGCTAAGTGCAATTTCGTAATAATGGCTGGCCTTTTCCCAGTTTTGATGTTTAAAATGGTAATCTCCCAGTACTTTATATGTTAACCAAAGGTTTGGATTAGATTTTTCTAATAACTGTAGATCGCTATCTGAAATTTCCTGTTTTGTTTTCGTAGCCCGTTCGATTTTGGGGAGTAAGCCTCTGAATTGCTGAAAATCCGCGAAGGCTTTCGTTTTTAGAAACGGATCTGCCGGTATTTCTAGTTCTTTGATCGCCTGAATTGGCTTTTCGTTGTGGAATGCTTTCCGAAGATCATAGGCTTCAAATGTGCCAAGTTGATAAGGGTTATTCGATACCCACATCAACAGTTCGTCCGGCTTAAAGATTACGGCATGATGGGCTAGCAGTTGGTTCAGTGCTTTTTCATTTCCATACCCTATATCTTCATTATTCAAGCCTGTTTCATCGCGCAATACCTTGGCAATATCTTCAGGCTGATAGGTTCCTTTCTTGCTGAAAGATTGCTCCAGTTTATCGAGGCGATATTGGCTGTGGGAACTGGATATATGTGCTTTGTTTCTTTTATCTTTTGTGTAGACAGACGATTGAAAATGATTGGTACAGAAAAGAATATCATTGTTTACTTCGAACACATCGAATCGCTTGGGGCTCATTTCAATGTTGACCGCTCGATTATCTTGCGCAGAACCAATCAATAAAGATTCAGATATGAAAACTTCAAAACCTTTTGCGATCTGTATTGCTTTTTCGATGTTCTGTGCATGCTGCAAAATATCGCGCGCAACGATTGAGATCGGCGTTTTTCCGCGAAGCGGAATACTCGACTTGCCGGCATTGAGGGTGATAGTCAGTCCCTTTTCATTCATTCCCGATACGACGCCAATCATTCCAGGCCATGAGACGGAAGCATATTTGTAACCCTCGTCGGGGGCAATGAATTCAACAATTTTGTTTACTGCGAATGCGTCGTTGACATAGAAGTCGAAGTTTCGACCGATCAGTAGTTTGCCGTCTTGGGTTTTGCTATCCCATAGCGCCACACTGGAACAGCCAACGAGCATCAGATCTTGCATGGCATGGCCGATATCATGCGCACCGTGTAGGAGTAAGCTCCTTTCGTATTTGTTGCCTACATAATCGTATTTATTTCCAGCGTGTCTGGATAGTCCATATATCTCTTTTCGATAGCTGAGGGGGATATCCTGCAGGATATCAAGATGATACCATTTTAAAAACTTCATCAATAAGCGCTGTCGTCTTGGCTTCGGCACAAATTCTGCAACTTTCTGAAAAAAAACATCCTCCTGATGCTGTAAGAAAGGTTTGGTAATCAAGCCTTTTTTGTAGCCTAGTTCAAAATCATTCCCTTTTAGGCGCAATTGTAGGTTTCCATAAGGAGATTGACTTAATTGGTCTTCGCTTTCTAGCCTAACATTAATACTGTCAAATTCTTGCTGAAATCTTGCGCTTTCTTTTTTAAGATTCTTGATCGACCCGCAAGAAGAGAGGAGAAATAAGATTAGGAAAAGACAGAAGGCTCTACACATTTCGTACAGATTTTAGAAAACGATCGAAGAACTCTTCTCTTCCAAGTATTTCACCTGCAGCCATAAAGCCGCTGATTGTTACTCCGAGGATACCATGCAAACGAACATCCTGTCCGGTTAGATATAGGTTTTTCACCTTGGTTTTTGGAGATATCATGCTCGCCAAAGGGTTCGATGCATGCTTCTCTATTCCATACATTGCACCCCGTCGTGTGCCGATATAGTCGCGGTAGGTGAGTGGAGTAGAAGTATATATGGATTTAATATTTTTCTGAATTTCAAAGAAGTATAACGACAATATGTCGATCATTTCTTTAGAAATTCTATTCTTGAATTCGTCGTAGCTGTTACCACGATGTAAGGGTTCCGCGACCGTGTTGCGCGTATCTTCCCACTGCTCCACCTGTTTGAAATCCATATAGGTCAACACGGAAATACTGCTGGCGTATTTTGGATTCGCATGTTGCGGCGTACAGGATATCATGACGGATTTGGGCCTGTCGCCATTCCAATTGTCTTCATAACTCAAGGCGTCGGCTGGCTCATCGAAATGATAAATATTATGATTAAAATACGGAACCGTATTTTCTTTAAGTACTATATGGGTTGAAAATGCAGATGGGCCTTCTTTTAAGCTTTCTAGGCGCTTAATATAAGGCTTCTGGTAATTGTAGTCATCAAATAGCTTAAAGAGCTTTAAAACGCTTAAATTCGAGACAAAGGTTTCCGCTTCATAAATGAAGTCCTTGGTCTCACAGCTTTTGATCTTATCCCCGTCAAAGTTCAAAGCCTCGACCTCCTGATAGGTATAAAGTTTTGCACCATGCAAGCGCAATTGCTTCGTGAATGCTTTACTGATCTGGCTCCCGCCACGTATGCATCGCCATGCGCTCTGAATGTAGGATTTTACGATTAATGCATGCATGTAAAACGGCGAATCGGCGTGCAGACCATAAAGGAAGCCGTTTCCCAAGAGGACGGCTTGCAGTTTCTCGTTCTGGGTCAGCGATGAAATGATATCGAGACAGCTGTCTCGCATAACATCCTCATCATAACCAAAGCCTTCTTTAAGCTCGTATAAGGGAAATTGCGCGCAGTAGCGCTTGACCGTTTCTATATAATTCCGAATAGCTTTTTCTTCCTCAGGGAAGTGATTGCTAAGTTGTAGGATGAAATTTTCGTAGCCTTGTGCCTGTGGATATGCTGTGGGATCGTCTTTGAAACGGATTACATCAAACTGATTGAGATCCATTCGTTCAAATTGAATCTGATCTAAAACACCTAGGTATTTCCAATACTGGCCTAGATTCTCATCTTCAGCGAGCGATCCAATGTAGTGGACACCGGAGTCGAAGATTTCTCGGTCGCGAACAAAGGTTTGCAGATTGCCGCCGTATTGGTTGTTTTTTTCGAGGATGCAGACCTTCTTTCCTGCTTTCGCAAGCAACAGTCCTGTCACTAGACCGCCAAGTCCACTTCCCATAACAACAACATCAAAACGTCTAGTTTCCTTCATTTCTAAGATATACGCGGTAATTTGCTTCTTGATGACGCAGCGAGAAATTTACAAAATCTTCGCTAATATCAGCGCAAAGAACAATGATCTTCTGTATATGTGTAGGGATTTCTATATCAAATTGGGAAATAGCAGAGAGCAAAAGCACCTCCTGATTGTTCCATAGTGCTTCCAGCTGATCTACATATTGGATGTGGAATTTATTGACGATAAAACCTGCCTTCGCAATATCGCGATGCTCCGGGTTGCTGTTAAAGGTGATAAGCTTTCGTGCGGCAAACTGATGCACAAGCAGGAAGTCTACTTGACCGTAGTCGCTTGTGATATGTGCTATCCTTGCCTTCTCCTCTATTTCTAAAAACAATTTATGGTATAGCTTCTTATGTTTTTTGAAATCAAGTTTTACGTGACTTAGTATATCTCCTTCTTTGTACAGGTAATTTAAGTGTAGTTTAGCTTTGAAATAGTTTTCATCTTCCTGGCGGAGCCTGATCTGTTTATAAGTTTCTTTGAAATAACGAGCAATGTTCTTGGCGCGTTGGGCATAGCCGACACCGAATTGAGGATTATCTGGGTCGATTGGCTCGCCTACGTGTATATCGCCTAGGCCGTCGTATATGATGAAATCGCCTTTGGGTAGCGCTTCAGCATTACCATGAAGGAAAACTGGGGTAATTGGCATCTGTAATTCTTCGGATAGAAAGAATGCGCCTTTATGGAATCGATGGACCTCCGAGGTATTGGATCGTGTGCCTTCCGGAAATACGACAACAGAGAACGTACTTCCTATGCGTTCTTTTAGCATGTCCGTTTGTCCTTCGATGCCTGCTGAGGTAGGTAGAAAACCTAAAAAGCGTACAGCGCGGCCAAATACGGGAGAGTTGTAAACCCAGTCGTTGACTAGATAAACTATATTGGAATGCAGCATACCCATACTCAGGCTATCTAAGAATGAACTATGGTTTGCGATCAATATGCTTGGGCGTCTGTTCTCAATACGGTCGATATGGTACATTCTTTTCTTCACTTGATGTTTTAAGTGAAGTACTGAGGACATGTATAGGGACATCCATTTTGAGAATAGAACTTGCTTTTTCAACTTGGACATCGGTAGTATCCAGAACAAAGATCGGATGAGGACAGAAACGAATACACTTGCAATAGCAAAGTAGGAGAAAAGGAAGATGCTCTGTAACAGCAGCCCCAAGTTAATAGGAGATAGACCTTTCTTGATCCGATTAAAAAACAGGAATTTAAATAATAAAGGGTAAAGGACAAATGTAACTAATACAGCAACGCTGACCCCAATAAGCGCAATGGATGAAATGGATTTCAACGCTGGGTGCTTAGCAAAGATGAGTGCTCCAATGGCCAATATAGTCGTCAACACGGCAAGAATAATGGAGGTTCTATAGATAGGCATTTCATCTTTACCGTTCGTGTATTGTTTCTGCAGCGCACTGGTCATAAATATCGTGAAGTCGATACCATGTCCAAATACAAGCGTGCATACGATCGTGCTGAAGATGTTAAATGGGACGTTCAGAAGTCCCATGATACCCGCTGTAATAAAGCCCGTCAATGCAATTGGAATGGATGCAACGATAACTAGCTCAATTCGCTTATAAAAAAAGAATAGAATGAAGATTACCGCGAGGAAGGAATAGCTCACCAAGCTATTGAAATCGTTGATAAGGTAGCCCAAATATTGCTCATTTAAAGCTTGTCTATCGATTATTATATTGTTTTTTCCTTTATTGCTTTCTTCAAAGGATTTAACAAATTGATCTCGATCTTCGGGCGCTAGGGAAATCAGTGTAGAAATAATGTACTGACTATTATCGCCATGAACGAATTCGCGGTAGAACTGAGGATCAAAATCTTCGATATCCTGTAGGCTGATCGTTGTGTACTCGCGATCTAATGCTTCATAAAAAGGTTGGTGCGTTTGGTCTACGAAGCCTTTAGCAATGCTTGTTTGTTCAATTTCACTAATCGTAGTTTGTTTTCTGCTGCTTGTCCAAAACGCATTCCACCGCGCTATGGCTTCCTGCTGGGCGTCTATGCTGGGCACGAGGCTGTTGATAGATTGGATGCTGCTGATGCTCCTGTTGTCCTGTAGTTGGCTTAACTGCGCTTGACTATTGGCTAATACATCAGCTTCTTGATCTCCATAACTGACAATAAACAGGTTTTTCAAGATTTCCTGCCCCTGATTCAGCGCTTTTTCGGCTTCTTGTTGGTCTTTCGGGATATAGTTTATCTTAGAGAGGTCGCCGTCAAAACTCACTTTGTGATAAGTGAAAAGGCTAAGAACGATGAGCAAGAGCGAAAAACCAGTCAACAGCTTATTCTTTTCAAAAGGATATTGCGCGACCCGGTCAATAAGGTGGGCATGCTTTATTTCCTTTCCCTGATAGACATGAGGTAGGATAATGAGCGTAAATACTGCAGTGGCTACAACAGCAATACTGGCAAATATCCCTAAGTCCATTAATGCTTCCGATCGAACAAACAGCAGGCACAAGAAGGCGATAGCGGTTGTTGAGCTGCTCATTAATAATGGGCGCGAGACGTCACGGAAGAGCTCTTTTTTATTAGCGCTGCTTTTGGAATGCGTAAGGAAATGTAAGGCATAATCAATCGTAATACCGATAAGAATGGCTGAGATGGACAGTGATATCGCAGAGATCTCTGATCGAATAAAGTAGAGGCAGATAATGCCTAATAAACCACCAAACACGGAGGGAATCATTACAATCAAAGGCACAAACCAGTTTCTATAGTAAAAGATCAGCATCAGCATGAGCAGGCTGACTGAGATAGCTACAGTCGTTAGGATATCGTGTTTTATCTGCTTCGCATTGGCAACCGCGATAAAGGCTGAGCCGAAATAAGAGGTCTCTACATTTTTAAATTCTTGATTTAAGGCCTTTTGAATTCCTCTAAGACTGTCTACAAACACTTCATTATTCTTTGTTTCAGCACCTCCAAATTTCGGGTTGATGAACAGAAAGAGTTTGGACCTGTCTTTGGAGAACAGGAAGCCGTCTTCAAAAACATAATCTGTTCCTCCCTGAAATTGCTGTAGTTTTTTTAAGGCGAGAAAAGATATCTGTAGCGGGTCTTTAACGATGATTTCTTTCATAAAAGGTGCCCCACTGCCCATTAGGGTAGCATAGTTTTGATCGACTTGTTTTCTGATACTGTCTTTATGTAGTTTTTGCGCAATAGTAGCATAGTCTTTATCGTCAAGATACACGGGTAAATGCGTGTAAACCAATTCGAAGGAGCGATTGAATAAATCCTCATCTAAGGTGCCTTGAATGTTGTGGTAAAAATGCTCGTATTGGGCTACCGTATCTAGAAAGGCTTGTGCTGCATCCTTTAGGTCATCATCGGTGGCTTCTTCATTTTTACTGAAGATTACGGAGATTTTATCCGTGAAAGACATCTGCTGTATGATGTTGGTTGCAGTCGCCGCTGAATTATCGATAGGAATTACTTTATTGATATCCTCATTGAATCGGATGTTTTTAATGACCATTACGGAAGCAATCAGGAAAAGCATTGCGCTAAGCAATGCGATCTTTGGGTGCTTTTGGATGAGTTTATAAATGGAATAAAAACTATTCGACATGTTTCTTTGCTTTTCGGCTAGCAGATTTAAGGATCAAGTAAAATATCAAACCTATGCTGATGGAAGCAAAAATAGCTAAAAGAAAACTCCCGAGCACATATTGCAACAGATGAATTTTGATAGCCTCCATATTGAGATGGTCGAAATCAAGATGGATAGGTTGGTCTGCTGGAATGATGAAACTGCCAATGTGCAGGGCTAGAAATACGATAATGGGGATAAATGGCGGAATACTAATGTTTGATCCCAGAAATGCTAATGCTTTATTCCAGCGTAATGCTACGGCGATACTGATACATAGGAATGTTTGAAAACCCCAGGCTGGGATTATTCCAATAAACACCCCCATAGCGAGCGACATCGCTTTGACTTCATCGGTATCCTGAGTTTGTAGGATATCCTCTTTTAGGAATTTGCTAAAGCTTTTTTTTTTAGCTTTCGAAAGAAATTACGTGGTTTGATGTAAAGTAGGGTAATCAATACGAGTACCGTATTGAGGATGGATATCCTCGTGAAGTCCTTAAATGGCCTAAAGTGCGATACGCGCTCCGCTGGGTCGTAAAGTACTTTTACCGGAATATTTTTTACCAATACGTCGTTCCATGCTGTTCGAACAATGATTTCTATCTCGAACTCGAATTTATTGGTGTAAAGTTTTTTCGGGAGATGCTTGAGTGGATACATGCGATATCCGGATTGGGTATCTTCCAATCGAATTCCTGTTTCAAACCAAAACCAGAAGTTCGAGAATCTATTGCCGAAACTGCTTTTTCCGGGGATACCGGCCTGTTCCATGTCGCGGTTTCCGATCAATAAGACCGGTTCGCTGTGTTTGGAGAGCTCTTCAAGAAAAACAGGGATATCATCCGGATAATGCTGTCCATCAGAATCTATAGTTATTGCGTAATCAAATCCATCTTCAAGGGCTTGCCTAAAGCCTTCTTGCAGGGCTTTGCCCTTGCCTTGATTCTTCGGCTGATTGATGATTACAATATCATTATATTGAGTAAGGATACTCGACGTAGCATCTGTACTGCCGTCATTAACAACATATACATGGTCTATATGCTGCAATACACCATCAACGACTCTTTTCAACGTTTTAGCGTTGTTGTAGGTCGGAATAATGACACAAACACGATGATTAACTCCCAAGCTTTCCAACATCATTAAGCGGTTAATTGAGCTGATATTTTGATCGCTAGAGTATCGCCGTAATAGGCTGTGCCGCTGATCTTATAAGAGGTCGAGTCAGATTTAATAGCTAAATTAATCTGCAGCTCAGGATCCGTAAAAGGATTGATTAATGCTGTGAACTTTATATTCTTGCAAGAGCTCATCTTTAGCGCTTTATTAGTAGCTGATTCAGTCAGCTCCTTGCATATTTGTAGCATGCAGACCCCTGGTGTAACCGGGTTATTAGGAAAGTGCCCCTGAAATATAGGGTGCTCTGCATTTAGTTTTATGTGAGCATCGACTTGCGTCTCGCTAAGATTACTTTGCAGTACGGTATAAAAATCAGGGATCAGCATAGAGGTCAAACGTTTCTAGTCGGTAAACAAAATTACAATTTAAACTCGCTATCGCTAATACTGCTGTTAAATTTCTTGTTCTTCAACTTGAATAGCGTATAATCATTCGATTTCTCCACAATCTTGATTTCAGATACAGTATGTTCATTATTGCTAAAGGTCAGTTCCACCTGCTTAATAAATCTTGCCATGTCTTTATTCTTTGGTGTTAAGATTGCTAGTTTATCTGATCCATTTTTCAAAAAGCTGATGTTGAAGTTCGTTTCATCGAAGACATTGCCCGTATTGGTCTCCGTCATCAAGCTTTGCAACTGACGAAATCTACGGTTCTTATTTAGATCTATGGTTGATTTCTTGCCCTTTTCGTCTTTCATAAAGAGCTTATCCTGATCAAAAAGCATCGCATTCTGCTGTGGAGCATCATAACGCCAAAGTAGCTTTTTACCCTTCAGTCTGAAAATTCCTGTAAAGTTTACCGGCTTTTTAAGGACAGATACATATTTGCTAGCTTCAAAATTAGCTGTTATACTGCTAATCTTTTGCGCTTGCTTCTCTACATTGCTCTTAAAGGTTGCAGCCTCTGCTGTGCTCATCTTTGTTTGAGCAAAGCTCGTAACTGTAATCAACAAGAATGATATTATAAATAGTCCTTTCAACTTACCCATTTCTTTCTATTTTTAGTAATCTATCCACTGGTATAGATTGTAGATTCATATCCTTCATTTTAATCAACAACTGTTCCAGCACATTGATAGTGCGCTCCGAGGTATCATGGAGTAATACAATATCACCGGGCTTTATTCTCGGTACGATGCGGTTCAATATCCTTTTCTCATCTTTAATCACCGTGTCTAGCGAGCGAATACTCCAGCCTATGATTTCCTTATTGGTGGCCTTGCATGCTTTAATCACATTCGGATTAGTCACTCCAAAAGGAGGGCGATACATGGGCGTAACAGATTTCGTGATCTTCGTAATAGCATCATCGGCAAGCTTTATCTCCGTCGCCATCTCAGCGGCATTAGAAAAAGCAATATCTTTTCGATGTGTGAAGCTATGATTACCTATGCTATGTCCGCTATCTATTATTCTCTTCGCAATCTCAGGATATTTCAACACTTGCTGACCGATACAAAAAAAAGTTGCTTTCATTTCGTATCGATCCAGTAAATTGAGCACTTGTTCGGTGTAGGGGCAGGGGCCATCGTCGAAGGTCAGTGAAACCAAGTTTGTCCTCTGTTCGCTAGCTTTGAAGTGAGTTTTACCAAAATAACCTAAACGGATATCAAAGACTCCCCACACGGTTAAGCCTAACCCGATGAATGCGACTATGACGAAGATGAATATGCTCCAATAATCATACAAGTAGCCGATTGCTGCTACGACGCAAGCAATTACAATGACTATTCGAATGTACTGGTGTTTTAACATGATTGAATAAGCACTAAGCTATTGTCAACTCCTCGCGATTGATTTATTAATAAGATAGTTTTAAGCTGCTTAGGTTTAATATCGTTGTAGATGATGTTTGATGGTAGCTGTTGAAGTTTCAGGACTTCAGCAGCTAGTTTTAAGCCAAAAGCCGATGCCGTAAAGAAAGAACCAGATAAATGCTGATAGTAGGCATGCGAGCTTGCAGGAAATAGCGATGCATATGTTTCAAAGAACCCTTGATCTTGACTGTTTGCATTATAGCCTAAGAAAACAAGATCTATATCCTCAATTTGAAGGCTATTTCTTCCTAGAAAGCCTTCAACTTCAGAAAGAACCGTTTCCTGAGGTAGATTGAAATAATGCACATCAACCAATTGAGCGTATGACTCTTGTTGTCTTTCGTTTGAAAGAACGAAAAAGTTGGCACCTTCCGCTAAACAGGCGCCCGGACTGCTTGGATGTTTGAAATCTATCGATGCTCCTTCTGTTTTATAAAGCCCAGAAAGCTGAAATAAGCGATCAAATTGAGTCGAAGTCTCATCAATGCCACCTACGAGTACTGAATTAGCTCCGAAACTAGTTGTCTGTAGCATTGCATCAAATAAGGCCGCTTCGAAGGAGTTCGCTCCATTTACATAGGTGAAGTTATAGGCTTTGCAGCCTAATTGCAGAGCAATCTGTGCTGCAACGGTATTATGTGTCGATTGTATAAAGGAAGTTGGCGTAAGGTATTCTTCATCATTCTCAATCATGGTGTCTAAGAATTTCTCAGAGTCTTGAAGACAACCTAAGCCAGTCCCCGTGATGATGGCATCGGGATAATTCACATGCGCCTCCTGCATTGCTTGGTGCGCAGCATAAATCCCCATCTTTACAGAGGTCGACATTCGCCTTAATGCTCCGGCAGGAATAAGTTCTCTATAGGAGGGATGCGCCACTTTGTTACTAGTATTAATAATGCAGGGCTCATCAATCCACACATTAAAACCTAATGATTGGATTCCTATCGATCCTAAACCGTTAATATAACATTCCATCCTTAACTCTTTGAGAAAATGAGAGATGAACAATTGCCGCCAAAGCCGAATGAGTTAGAAAGTACATGGTTGATGTTCTTTTCGCGGAGTTCCGTAGTTGGCACAAGCTCAAATTCTTCCATCTTAGTTTTAAAGTACAGCGTAGGGAATACCATTCCTGCTCGTAAAGCTAAGATGCTGTATACTGCTTCGATTGCTGCTGCAGCCGCTAATGTATGGCCAGTAAAAGACTTGGTAGAGCTAAATTCCGGAACTTTATCGAATATTCTAAGCAATGCTCTTCCTTCTGAGAGGTCGTTATTAGCAGTTGCTGTACCATGTACATTGATATAATCAATCTCTTTTGCTAATAAGTTTGCTTTTTTCATCGCTTTCTTGATAGCTAGGTACGCTCCTTCGCCGGTTTCGGAGGAAGCAGTCTGATGGTAAGCATCATTTGCATTGCCATAACCGCTGAGGTAGGATAATACCTGCTTGTTTTCTTTTTGTACCTGCTCTTCAGATTCGAGGACCAAATACGCCGCTGCCTCTCCGAGATTCAAACCTTTGCGGTCTTGGTCGAAGGGTGTGTTATCTGTGTCAGAGAGGATCATTAAGCTATTAAAACCGTTTATAGTAAACTTACTTAGTGCATCCGTTCCGCCGACGATAACTCGGTCTAAACGACCGGTTTCAATGAGTGCAGATCCCAACATGATGGCATTAGCCGCGGATGAACACGCGGTCGATATACCTGTTACCATTCCGCGGATTCCCAAGTAATCCGCAATTTTATTATTACTATCACCAACATTATGGCTATTGATGAATTTCTGCAATGCAGTTTGATCCTGAAAGTCTTTGAAGTGTTTTTCGGTCGTATCCATGCCGCCTACGCTAGTTGCAGATATTAATCCTGTTCTAACCGAATTAATGTCAGAGATTCCTGCATCTAAAATCGCTTGTTTTGCGGCATAGGCGCCTAAAAGGCTCGTTCTGGTAAAGCTATGACCTAAAGGAATTTTTAAGCGATCTTGAAATTCCTCATTACTCACTTTTATTTCGCCTACCTTTATCTGAGCTGCATGTTTAGATTGGAAGTTCTCTAGATAGGAGATGCCGGTTCGTCTGTTTACTAAAGATTGGAAGTTCTCATCGACAGAAAGACCTATCGACGAAACAATACCCATTCCGGTTATAGCGACTCCGATCGGCATTTTTTTACTTCGTACGGTTTTGTTCGACGAAAGCCGCTAACGTATTAATCGAGGCAAAGATCTCCTTGCCTTGCTTAGGGTCGGCAAGTTTGATACCATATTGCTTATCTAACAGTACAATTAGTTCTAATGCATCTATGGAGTCCAATCCAAGTCCATCCCCGAATAAGGCGTCATCGTCTTGAATATCTGCCACACAAATATCTTCCAGATTTAACACCTCAATTATCTGTTGTTTTAACAGATTCTTTAATTCCGCCATCCTTATTATTTATTTATAATCTGATCTATGTTTTCTATGTTATGTTCTAAGATTCCCTCAGGTTCAACCAAGTAAAAGTTGGCCTGATAGTCTCCGTTTATCATTTTTAGCCATCCGCAGAGTACTTTATTAGCCTTGCTGCTATTTATCAGAAGCTCGCAGTACGGTGCGATGTATTCCGATTGGTATCTGTCGGCGAGTAAAAACATGCTTTCCGATTTCAATTGATGTCGAATACTCACTTCGCCAATACTGATATTGGGAAGTGTATAAACGAACAACGCCGGGCTAGGGTAGAAGTTATCTATATTGCTTATGAGCTTCTGATGCTGTAGATCGGAGTCCAAGCTACCTTCCTTATTGCAGAATAACAATGCAATATCCTCTTCCTCATTGTTTGTTAATGCTATTTCTGACGCTAAAAAGGCTAATTTACATAAATTATCCATCTTGTAAAACTTCGGATAATTAATCTCTAGATGCTGATATAGTTCTTTAGCGAAGTCCTTAAAATCTGAACTCTGTCCTTCGAAAACTACGTTGTCATTCCAAAGGACCCTATTATCACGGATAGCTATATATTGGCTGATCTTCTGCATCCCTAATCCTTTGAGAGTATTATTGCGGTATTTGTTCCACCGAATCCTGACGCTGTTTTTAAGGCCACTCGAATATCGCACTTCCGTTCCGCTGTCAAAACCTCAATTGGCTGTGAGGTTCCTAGCACTTGGAATCCTTTGCTGGGTAACAACAGGTTTCTTCGCATGCATTCTACTAAAAGTACACACTCCAAAAGACCTGAAGCGCCCAATGTATGTCCGTAGTTCCCTTTATAGCTGGCAAGTGGTACTGTCGACAGATCCGCACGATTGAAAGCTATTGCTTCCATTTCATCGTTATAGATTGTAGCGGTTCCATGTCCAACAATATAATCAATGTTTTCAGCGCGTAACTGAGCTTCATCTAATGCTTTTTGGATGCTTAGAAACAAACCTTCGCCTGTTCTGGAAGGCCCAGAAATATGGTTGGCATCGTTTATATTCGCATCTCCTGCAACTCTTACGCTATCCGATTGCCTCTCCGTTGAGACGTGACAGGCAACAGCAGCTTCGCCTAAGCTAACACCGGATCTATCCTGATCATAGGGGCGACAGGCCTCTGAACTAACCGCCTGAAAAGAATTAAACCCTGATTGTACAAATGTTGAAACCTCATCAAAAGCAACGATATAGGCATCTTCAAATAATCCCAATTGTAAATAGCGTTTCGCTATGGAAAGAGCCATTAGGCCCGAAACACAGGCATTGCTGACAATTAAAGGCTCTTTTTGGAAACCAAAATAGGTTGCGATATTTTTTGCTAAAGTTGGGATGTCGCTGGCCTCAGTATCATTTTCCGCGAGGGCTTTGACATTTCCCTTCGTAGCCGAAACGATTAGTAAACTATTTTCTAAAGATTTTCTGTCTTGAATCAAAGGAAAGAGAGCAGCAATAGCCAATTTCTCTATTCTCGACGACGCGCTTGTTAGGCTGAGACGAGCAAATAAAGCCTCCACTTGATCCTCATTTATCGATGAAATAAAAACTTCATCGAGGATGCCGTTCAGCTTAAGCTTTTGAATACCGGTCTTTCCGGCGCGTACAGCTTCGAAGTTTTCGTCCGTAGTAAAGCCCAGCGGACTGATTATATTGGACTCGTGAATGTAGGCTTGTTTCATAACATCCCCACTTTCTTTTTCCATTCCTCTAAAAAAGGAGGGATCGACAAAATGAGGTTGTTATCAAAGTCTGTAAAAACCTGAACAGTCTCTCCCGTACATACCAATTCATCTTGGCTGTTATAGATTTCAAAGTTGAAGATCATCTTTGCCGCAGCACAATCGACATAGGTCGTCACGATATAGGCATCGTCTGCATATCTAAGGGGCTTTTTATGTTCGCTAAGAACTTTAACAATAGGTGTGGCATATCCGTTTTGTTGAATATCCTTATAAGATATTCCGTAATGCCGGCCGAAGGCCTCTCTACCGTCTTCGAAGTAGCCGATATAATTGCCATGCCATACAATACCCAAAGCATCAGTTTCGTTAAACTTAACTTTAAAGTGTTCCGTATGCTGTAAAATCTTATCGGTTTTAAATCGTTCTTTTCGTCTATTCATAGCTTGATATTGGCTTTCGCCAGTATGCTTACAAAAGTAGGCAATCCAATTAGCTTTTTCTGTGAAGAAAATTATTTTGCTACTACCGTCTTCATTTGTCCTGTAGCAATAATTGTCTGCTCTACTTTACTTGTTATCTCTACCAGGGTGACACCGGAAAATTCTTGCAATATGTTTACTTCTGATTTGATTTGCTGATGTACTTTCGGACATTGATAAATCTCTAAGTTACTGATGCTCCCAATATAGCCGATCGGCGCCTGTTCGCGACGAAGGTAATAGCCAAATCCAGTATGCAAGGCAACAGACTGGGCCATATGCTCTATAATTCCGGTTTCTTGAAGGTATTCGTTTTTCAGAAAAATGTTATCAGGGTTCACCGTGAAAGTTGCTACGATGCCCTCAACATGGTATTCTAACAAGCCATCGACCATTACCATCGGAGGACGCTGCGGTATACATTGGTAAATGATACGTTGGTCATTAATGGGAAATTCGAGCTGCTGATCCATTATTCTACGTTTGATTGGCCCGCTAAAATAGTAAAATCTAAGTTAATCGAGCAGTTTTGTCAGTGTTGCGGACATCGCATGCGAAAAATCTGGTTCTACTTACTTTGACTGTTCGAGTAAAAAGGTTTGAATATTAAGGAAATAAAGCTGGGATTATTCCTTGTTTTCTGCTTTCCAAAAATCGAAAAAATTAAACCACTGATACGGATATTTCTTGAGCATTTGCTCCATACTTTGCGTGTAAGCATTTAAAACCGCTTGCGCGTCCCGGTGTTTTACAGCAGGGGCCCTACGCGTATATAAATGGTAATGTAGATTGGGTTCTTTCATTACATACACAAAAGCAATCGGCGCATTCAGGCGCGAGGCAATCATGAAAGTGCCTGCAGGGAAATGTGTATCTTCCCCCAATAGTTCCGAAGACATTGTTTTAGAGTTATCAAAATAGCGATCTCCCGTTAAACAAATGAGATCATTATTCGCCAATGCTGCTGAAATTTCGAATATATGCGACATATCTTCTTTGATATGTATGAAGTTGATTTGCGAATTTTCTTTAGAAATACTGGATAAGTAGTCTTTAATCACTGTCCGTTCTTGATCGGCTGCAACAATGTGAATTTGCTGGTTGAGATCTATATCTGCGAAGAACTTCTCTGCAATCTCGAAATTCCCGATATGACCGCTAATTAAAATTCCGCCTTTTTTCTCGTCGAGGAGTTGTTTTAGTATATCTATACCATCGAAATCAAAGGTAAATCGATTACGGAGTCCGGCAAATAGTGCGAATTTATCGATCAAAACCTGACCGAATACGAAATATCCCTTGTAAAGTGCGAGTATTGATTTAATAAATGGAAAGCCTTGACGTTTTCTATAGTAGTAAAACATAGCCTTGGCAGTCATGGGATAGGCTAAAACATAATACAGTGCTACCGGAATCAACAATCCATATGCAGCTCTGACACCAAGTTTCTTAATAATGTTGACGAAAATTTGGTAACCCAATAAGGTACCCTTGGATTTACCGTCCCATTGGCTCATCTTTAATCTTGTTTAGCCAAGATTTTCTTTTCAATTAGGTTGTAAAAATCTTGAAAGGAAACGACATCTGCAAAATCAGACTCAACCAATTTAACGCCGAAATTAGATTCAATAATCACTACCAAATCCACATAGTCCAAACTATCTAAGTCTAGCGTTTCTTTTAAATTTTTGTCGGCAGCAATTACATCTCCATCAACCTCGAACTCTTCCACTAAGATTTCGTTTATTTTGTTGACGATGTCTTCAATTTCAATATTCATTTCCACTATAATTTGAACTTCTTCACGATCATAGCAGAATTGGTTCCGCCAAATCCAAAAGAATTGGACAAATATACACCAAAATCTTGATTTTTCGTTTCAGTCACGATATTCAATTTTGAGGAATACTCGTCCGGTGTATCGAAATTGATGTTCGGCGCTATAAAACCGTGATTCATCATCAAAGTAGAGTAGATAATTTCGCTGGCGCCAGCCATCCAACATTCATGTCCTGTCATCGATTTTGTTGAACTGACAAATGGGCGAGTGGCACCAAAGACTTCATCAATGGCCTGCGCTTCGTTGGCATCGCCTACAGGCGTCGACGTTGCATGGGCATTGATATATTCAACCTCCGAAGCATCCATATTGGCCTGTTCCAAAGCTTTTCGCATGGCTGATGCCGGACCTTCAACGTTTGGAGTTGAGATATGACCTCCATTGGAAGAGAAGCCATAGCCCACAACTTCTGCAAAAATAGGAGCGCCGCGTTTTAATGCGCTTTCCAAACTTTCGAGAATAACCGTTGCTGCGCCACCACTTGGAACCAGTCCGTCGCGGTTAGCATCAAAGGGGCGGCAGGCTTTCGTTGGGTCTTCGTCTTTTGCAGAAAAGACACCTAAGCCGTCAAAGCTTGCCATTGCATATTTATTGATTTCTTGTGCTCCTCCACAGATTACCAAATCTTGCAGTCCATTTTTGATCATCATATGCCCCAAGCCTATAGCATGAGAGCCAGAGGCACAGGCCGCAGAAATCGTCATATTGACTCCGCGGATATTAAAGATTGTGGAAAGGTTCATGGTCACCGTGGAGTTCATGGATTTGAAGATAGCACCGGAACCAATTAAGGCGGTATCTTTTTTCTCCCTCACAATGTCGGTCGCATCAATGATAGCTTTAGAAACACTATCGTTTCCATAGATCAAGCCAATTTCACGCTCGTTGAAAGCCTCAATAGGAATGTCCGCTTCGCGCAATGCCTCCAAAGTAGCGAGGTAGGCATATTCGGTTTCTTCGCCCATCGTGACGCGCTGCCGTCTATGTAGAAGCGCTTTAAGCTCCGGGCTAGGGACGCTGCCCGTTAAAGCCGAGCGAAATCCATATTCCTTACGTTCCTGATCGAAGATAATCCCCGATTTGCCTTCGTATAGCGATGTCTTAACTTCATCGAGACTAGTTCCGATGCAGCTATAGATTCCCATCCCTGTAATCACCACTCTGTTATTCATCCTTTATGAATAAATCCCTCCATTGATATTGATAACTTCTCCTGTAATATAGCTAGATTTTTTTGATGCTAAAAATGACACTAAATCCGCAACTTCCTCAGCTTCCCCGAAACGGTTAACCGGAATCATCTTCTTCAGTTCTTTCTGGTCCATTTCTGCAGTCATATCGGTATTGATAAAGCCCGGTGCAACAGCATTTACGGTAATGTTGCGCTTTCCAATTTCCTGAGCTAGGGCTTTGGTGGCCCCGATAACTGCGGCTTTCGCTGCTGAATAATTTGTCTGACCGGGAGTTCCTTTGACTCCAGAAACTGAAACCATATTGATAATCCGGCCATAGCGATTATGCAGTAATTTCTGGATAAAGAAGTTCGTTACGTTATAAAACCCGCCTAAACTAGTCTGGATCACATCGTTCCAATCTTGTAGGGGCATCCACATAAAAAGGCCATCTCTAGTAAGTCCGGCATTATTAACGATTACTTCAACCAAAGCGTCCGGGTTCTTTTCTTCCCATGCCGCCAATGCCGACTTCACTTCTTCCGCATTGCCGACATCGAATTTAATGATTTCACCATCCGAACCAGCGGCTCTAACCTCTGCTAGGGTTTCCAATGCTGCAGACTCGTTTGAATGATAATTTATTAAGATATGGTAGTCTGTATCCTCGGCAATTTTTTTACAAATTGCTCGCCCGATTCCACGAGACCCACCAGTCACTATTGCATACTTTTTTGTTTCTGCCATTATTTGCTAAATAGTTCGGCATTATCATACCACTTTCCAACTACATTACCCTCTGTATCGATAAAGCCCCAAGTTTTGTTGAACTTAACTCGAGCCACACCATTGATGAAGCCTTTGCTGTCCGCATCAAACATATCCAAACCGAATGCGGTGATACTATATTGCGCGGGTATAACTAATTTACCGGATTTATCGATAAATCCCCAGTTTTTTCCAACTTTTACCGGAGCTAGTCCGTCGTTGCTGAATACCTCAGCATCTTCAAACTGATATTCAACAACTAGATTGCCCTTCGTGTCGATATATCCCCATTTAGAGCCGTTGTAAACCGGTGCTAGGCCGTTTACAAAAGAACGAGCCTTATCGTATTGAGGTTCTACGACCCAATTACCTTTTGTATCAATAAAACCTATTTTCTTGTTCTTGCGTGCGTAGGCTAGACCATCTGTTGAAAAATCCCAGATTTTGTCTACAGCTTCCAAGCCTTTAAACTCGCCTTGAACGACTACGCCAAACTGTGTTCCTTTTTTAGCATAAGCCGATCCATTCATGTAATTTCCAATTTCATTATAGTCGGCTGGTATAACCTCTTTTCCCGATTTATCGATAATACCCCAGCGCTCAAAATTCTTTACGCGGGCATAATCGCCGTCAAATTTGCGAATCAAGTCGTATTTTGGGGCTAAAACTTCCTTGCCATCAGGAGAAATGATGCCTATCTTGTTATTCTGTTTAAAGAAAGCAAGGCCATCTTCAAAATCATAGATTTTATCGGTTGATACCAGGTTTAATCGTTCACCTTTTTTGTTGATATAGAACCAAGTGCTCCCTTGCGCAACTACAGCAACTCCATGGTCAAATGCTTTTACGCGATCGAATGTAGGTTCAATGACCCAGTTGCCTTGCTCATCGATGAATCCCCATTTTTTGTTCTGTAAAACCGGCGCTACAGCATCATTAAAATCACCAACCTTTTCAAATTGCAAAGCAATAACTTCATCTCCGGATTTGTTGATAAAACCAGCTTTTTTATTGGAAGTAACTTGAGCGAGCTCTTGAGCAAACCCGAATTGGGAGGCGAATAGTGCAGCAATAGCAAGTACGTGTTTTAGATTCATAATTATTTAATTAGATATTCTTTTACATTATTAACAATAGGGTACATCACGATATCCTCCTTGAAGACCGGCACTAGCTCTCTCAATTCGCGATAGACGGACCTCGATGCTGAGCTTAATCGATCCTCAATGTCAAGAGCTTCTACCGCCTGTGCAATCGTAATCCATTCAATTGCAAGTACCTCAAAAGCATTTTCGATTACCTTACTGCAGATAACTGCGGCATTTGTTCCCATGCTGACGATATCTTGGTTGTCATTATTGTTCGGGATGCTATGTACGTACATGGAAGTCGACAAAGCTTGGTTTTCCGCAGTTGTTGATGTTGCGGTAAACTGGACGCCCTGCATACCGAAATTAAATCCAAGTTTCCCCAAATTTACGAAAGGAGGCAGCAACTCGTTGATCTTCGAGTTTAACAAATAGTTAAGTTGTCGTTCCGCTAGCATGGATAGCTTAGTCACGACAAGCTTTAAGCGGTCCATTTCTAGGGAAATATAATCGCCGTGGAAATTTCCACCATGGTAAACATGCTGTGTTGCGACATCGACAATAGGATTATCATTCGCCGAATTGATCTCCTTTTCTAAGATTGCTTCCACACTGCGGACAGTATCGAATATTGGTCCTAGAATTTGAGGAACGCATCGTAGAGAATAGTATTCCTGTACCTTTTCTTTGAAAATATCTTCGCTATTATTTCCGTTGTAAAGGTGCTCATGCCTGCGTCTGATCAGTTGGCTATCTGCCAAATGATTTCTCATCGCTTGAGCCACATCCCGTTGCCCTTCGTGGAGTTTGGCTTGATTTAATTCTACCGAGAAGTGGTCGTCATATGCCTGAACCAACTCATTGATAAAGCAGGAAGCCTTGATCGACCAGTCGATCAATTTCTGTGCTTTGTACGTATTTACAATGCCTATTCCCGTCATTACCGAAGTGCCGTTGATCAAAGCAAGGCCTTCGCGCAATTTAATCTCAATAGGGGTTAAGCCCAGTTCTTGGAAGACAGCTTTAGTTTCTCGGCGCTCGCCTCTATAAAACACTTCACCTTCTCCAATCAGCACTAAGGCCAAATGCGCTAATTGCACTAAATCACCACTTGCGCCAACACCTCCATGTGCAAACATCAATGGAGTAATATCTCGGTTGATCAGCTCGCGCATCAGTTCGATAACGGAGATGTGAATTCCTGATTTTCCTAACGAAAGGCTGTTCAAGCGCGCTAAAATGCTGGCTTTTACATGTTCTGCCGAAAGCGGTTGCCCGGTTCCGGAGGAGTGGCTTCGAATCAGGTTATATTGAAGCTGTAATTGATCTTGTTCTTGGATTCGATATTGTGCCATCGGGCCGAAGCCGGTATTGACACCATAAATGACTTTGTTTTTCGAGAAGCTTTGTAAAAAATCATAACAATTGTTTACTCTGTCGATTAGCTCTTTGCTTATCTCTATTTTTTTGTTTTCAAATAGAACTTCGTTAAACTCTTTAATCGTTAAATAATCGTTTATGGTTTTCATTTAAAATAATTAGTTTCTTCTCTTTTAATTGTTCTAAATGTATGTAATTTTGGAACAAATTTTTGTACCGCAAAAATAGAATTTAAATATTATTTACAGCTATGGAAAACGAAATTGTTGACGTCCTGATCATTGGTGCGGGACCTAGTGGTGCAGTAGCCGCAGGGTATTTGCAGCAACACGGCGTGAACATCAAAGTTGTTGAAAAGCAAAAGTTTCCGCGCGTTGTCGTAGGCGAAAGCTTGATTCCCAGAGTTATGGATCATTTTGAAGAGGCGGGACTTCTAGAAGCATTGAATTCCTATGGATTCGAGAAGAAGCCAGGTGCTCGCTTTATTCGCGGGGAAGAACACTGCGTATTTGACTTTAGTGATAAGTTTGGTGAAGGTTGGGACTGGACCTGGCAAATTCCTAGAGCGGATTTTGATAAGGCAATGACGGATGAATTACAACGAAAGGGGGTGGACATTGCCTTTGAAACGGAGGTTTTGGATGTATCATTCGATGGCACTGATTCGTTAACGACCGTTCGCGATAAGGCCGGTAAACTATCAACTATCTCTGCAAAATTCGTGATCGACTGTAGTGGATACGGACGAGTGTTGCCACGTCTACTGAAGCTCGAAATGCCATCGAAATTAGATTATCACTCTGCTATCTTTACGCATATCGATGATGTTCGTCGTCCAGATGGCGTAGAAGGGACACAGATTTCCTTCGATATTATAGAAACTGAAGTGTGGCTGTGGGTGATCCCTTTCTCTAATGGTAAAACAAGCGTAGGCATTGTGGGGCCAACAGAGTATATCAATAAGCTCTCTGCCAGCATGGATAACCATGAGGCAATACAGGAAGCAATTAAGTTATCGGATTACTATGTGGCTCGCTTCAGCGGCTTACCCTATGAATTTGACCCGATTCGCCTAACGAATTATTCTGTGGCAGTATCGCAATTCCATGGTGCTGGTTATGCATTGACAGGCAACAGCACGGAGTTTTTAGACCCTGTATTCTCTTCGGGTGTCTGCTTCGCGACGGAGTCGGGAATTTTGGCTGCAAAATTGGCGAAGCGCCAATTGGAAGGTGAGGTTATTGATTGGGATCAGGAATATTCTGCATATATGAAATTCGGTATCGATGTGTTTACGACCTATGTGAAGGAATGGTATACCGGAAACCTGCAAGAGCTGTTTTACCATCGTCCGGAAAATCCAGATGTAAAGCAAAAGATATGTGCGGTGTTGGCTGGCTATGTTTGGAATAAGGAGAATCCATTTGTTGCAAAACATCGTAATATTGTGAAGAATATGGCTTATTTGATTAAGCAGTAGGGTGTTGGTTTATTTCAACGATTCTGCTCGTTGAGTGTTCTACATACAGAATCAACACTTTAATTGCTATGCCAGACAAGAAAAATCCGCGTATTAAGAAAGAAGATACTTATAAAGCTTTGAAAAAAGAGGGAATGAGTACAGAGAAAGCAGCAAGGATTGCTAATGCGCAAAAGGCAGGAACGCTAGATCATAAATCTGAGAAATTGGAAGATCGTTCGAAAACAGAACTTATGAGCCAGGCAAAAGAAATTGGGATAACTGGAAGGTCCAAAATGTCTAAGTCTGAGTTAATCAGTGCTATTCGTAATCATTAGTGATTCCGAATAGTTTGAAAGTATTAAAGAATAATTAAAAAAAGGCAAGTCTTCTCTTGCCTTTTTTCATTTCCAATCCAAACCATCAATCATCACCCCATTCCCACACTAATCCACCTAAAAAACATCAACATTAAATTTTCGTTAAGCTTTAAACTTTTTTCTTATTACCAATTCAAACTGTTAAATTGTTCGTTATGAAAAAGCTACTCTTTATCCTAACTTTTGTCTTTGCCGTAAGTTTATCCTTTGCTCAACATGGGCGTTATGAAACCGATATTTTTGGGACTCTACTTTTTAAATCCAACAAAGATTCCTACAGCGCAAGCCTGGAGAAAAACGTATTTGGCGATTTAGTTTTTTCCGATTCTAGAAAAAATCATGAGAAATTTGAGAACAAATATCTCGGTAGATTTATGCCTGGTATTCTGAATAGTAAAGATGCGCAGCAAAAGTTTTTTCAAGAGTTGATCTGGCAGAATAGGAATAGCGAGGGATATGAGTCTTTCTATTCCATCGATATTTTCGGAACGATCATCACGAAAGATAACCGTGGTAATGAGCGGGAGAGCGGAACTGATATCTTCGGACATGAATTTGTGAGGGACAAAAGCAAGGGCAGTACATCCAGCATCAAACGAAATATACACGGTGATTTAGAATACACAGAAGACGGCAATCAAGCCACTTTGAGGAAGGATATTTTCGACAAATGGTCTTATTCCGACAGCTTTGGTAATCGTGTCGAGTTTTCTTCTAGAACCTGGAATCGCATCCTAAATCGCTTAGGTTCAGAGAAGGAAATACTATGGTATTTTGTCGATCAGTTTTTCTATGACTAGCTACAAGACGAAAAAATAATTTGCATAAACTAAAAGGATATTTTACTTTTGGCCCCGATAAATATTTTTAACCCTTTAAAAAAGACGAAGATATGTTTGTAAGTACCCCAACTTCTCGAGCGTTTGCAGCAAATGGATTTGCTGTGGCTTGCTTCGTGCTTTTTTCTTAAAAAGATCTTATTAATCTTATTCTGCCTAGCACTTGGTTGTTCCTTAATGAAAGTTGAGATTTAATTAGGTATTGAGCGACGTAACGGAACTAAGAAAGTTTTATTTAAAAAGCCCGTCATTTTAAATCGGATGGTCTTTGTTTGATCTTTCAATCTACAGGATCAACCGGAATATTCAATTCAATTTTTATTACAATGGGAAATAAACTTTCTGGGAAAGACCTAATTAAATTGGGTTTTCCGCAGAATAACGCGATAAATATTGCGCTAGGGCAGATATCGCGATATCGCAAGCGCGATAAAAAAGAAACAATATTACAGGAAGCCAAACAAGTATTGTTGTTTCCTGAAAAATACATGGGACATGGAACTTGGGGAAAGGTTGCTGAAGGCTTGATCAAACCGGTAGAAGTCAGAATGCATCAATTGCGAACACATCGTGTTCCCTTTGAGATTTTCGGAGAGAATGAGATTGACGAATTGGCAAAGCGTCAACTCTATGACTCTTTAAAACTTCCTATCGCGGTGCAGGGGGCGCTGATGCCGGATGCGCATGCAGGTTATGGTCTGCCGATCGGCGGAGTCTTAGCGACGGATAACGCGGTTATACCTTATGGGGTAGGCGTTGATATTGGCTGCAGAATGAGTCTATCCATCTTCGATTTTCCCGCCACTTATTTGAAAGGCAGGGGATTCCAATTGCGTAATATCCTGAAAGAGAATACAGCTTTTGGACTCTATGAAACGCATAAGTCGCGAGCAGATCACGAGATCTTTTCGCATGCAGCATTTCAGGAAATACCACTGTTGAAATCTCTAAAGGACAAAGCTTATAAACAGCTGGGATCTTCTGGCGGAGGAAACCATTTTGTGGAATTCGGAATAGTCGATTTGTATGAAGATCGATCAGATTGGAAGCTCAGCAAAGGATCATATTTGGCGGTTCTTTCGCATTCAGGTTCTCGTGGCTTGGGCGCTAACATTGCGAAGCATTATACCTATCTGGCGCAAAAGCAGTGTCCACTTCCTAAGCAAGTACAACACTTAGCCTGGTTAGATCTGGATACCCACGACGGACAAGAGTATTGGACTGCAATGAACCTAGCGGGCGACTACGCTAAGGCCTGTCATGATGATATTCATCGTAGATTGGCAAAGGCATTGGGAAAACGAGCGGTGCTGACAATCGAAAATCATCACAATTTTGCTTGGAAGGAGTTTGTGGATGGAAAGGAATGTATCGTGCATCGCAAGGGTGCAACGCCGGCGTCCGAAGGTGTTCTAGGAATTATCCCAGGGTCGATGACGGCTCAGGGTTATATTGTAGAAGGGAAGGGAAATCCGTTGAGCTTAAATTCTGCCTCCCACGGGGCCGGACGTGTCAAATCGCGTGGCGAATGCAAGGATACGATCAGCCGCAGTGAGATGTTTGCAGATTTGGAGAATAAGGGTGTGGAGTTATTAGGAGGGTCGGTTGATGAAGCTCCTATGGCTTATAAGGACATTCAGAAAGTGATGCGTCTTCAGGAGGAGTTGGTGTCGGTTTTGGGGAGTTTTACTCCCAAGATTGTACGAATGGCTAAGTAGGGAGGAAGGATGAAGATACAATTACAGATAAGCTCGGGGCGAGGCCCTAAAGAATGCTGCATGGCAGTAGCGAATGTTTTTGCACTGATGCTGCTTGAAGCAAATGCCTTAGAAATAGAACTCAAAGTCCTACAAGAAGAACGTTCGGAAGGTTTAGCTTCCTCTATTTTACTGGAAGTGAAGGGGAAGCAATGCGTTCGTTTTGCATCGCAATGGATTGGTACGATACAGTGGAAATGTGAAAGTCCCTTTCGTCCGAAGCATCCACGTAAAAATTGGTTTATTGCAGTACAGCAAGTTGATGATTTGGAGCGTTTGGATGGAATTTCGGAAAGCGATATCGTCTTTCAGACGATGCGGAGCAGCGGAGCAGGAGGGCAGCACGTCAATAAAGTGAGCTCTGCTGTGCGGGCAATGCATAAGCCAACAGGAATTTCTGTACAGGTCATGGATACGCGTTCACAACTGCAGAATAAGCAATTAGCGGTAAAAAGAATACAAGAAAAAGTAGATGCGCTAAATTCATCGGCTCAGGCAAGTGCCAAGCGATCGAATTGGGAACAACAGATACAAGTCGATCGCGGAAACCCATCTCGAATATTTGAGGGAAAAGGTTTTAAAGAGCGGAGTAAATAAAGCTAGTCAGACCTAGAAGCAATATCAGCCCTATATAACCCATTTTAAACCCCTATCATTCCCCTTTCGAAAGGGTTCTGAATTAAGTTTATATTGGGTTTGAAAGGGCTTTGAAAGGGTTCTGTGTCAAAGCAGTTTCGAATACCTTTCATTCCTGAGGGTAATTGAATACAGATACGCTTGGCAAGAAACAGGCTGTTAACGTATTTCCTGAAACGCAAACAAAATAGAGAAGGCTGTCCGAATGGGCAGCCTTCTCTTATTGATAAATCTATTTGTTGTTACTAAAAACGTTGAGCCCTATTTTGGCATCGGTGGTAGGGAGAATCCGTTTTTGTAAGGCTTATTGATCCATTCCTGAGCAGCTTGTGCGGCATTAAGCGTTATAGATTGACGGTTAAATCTTGGGTGGCCATCAATCACGTTGAACTCATCAACCGAAACTACTTTAATTTCATCATTAGGGTTTATATTGGTAAACCTCATGTTTTCACCATCCCAAAGCAACTCCCTGTGGAGCGCTTGTAGTCGTACTGCTAGCACGCCCATTACCACCATTTCATTGAACGGACCAGAGAATTGGAAATTGGAACTGGTTTCCGTGCGGTTTTCTTTTGATTCTTTTGCAGCTCTGATCCAGTCTTGCTCATGTGCATCCGTTTTCCAGATATCTCCATTTCCGCCTTTCACGCGAGGAATCCATGGCGTCGGTTTTTTAAAATCCTTCATGTTTTCCACAGGAAGGAGCGTAGCATTCATTCCGTAACAACCAGTCATGATTTTTCCTTTTTTACCAACGAAGATGATACCGCCATCAGGATCGCCCATCATCATACCTGGCGCAAGCTCTTTTGGTCTGTCTGGCAGCAATCCACCATCATACCAATAGACGTCGACTTCCGGCATTTTCACTTTGCCTGCTTTTGGACGTGCCGGGAATGTATATTTCACGATCTCTGCATGAGGCGGAGAATAAAGATTACTTAGGGTAGAGCTTCCGTTTACCTTGGTAGGGTACTTCAAGTTCAATGCCCAGTAAATTGGGTCCATGATGTGGCAGGCCATATCTCCAAGAGCACCTGTTCCGAAGTCGTACCAACCTCTCCAGTTCCAAGGTGTGTACACCGAATTATATTCCCTATGCTCGGCAGGACCTAAGAATAGATTCCAATCTAAATCTTTAGGAATCGGCATGCCCTCTTTTGGTTTCATCAACCCTTGAGGCCATATCGGACGGTTGGTCCAACAGTGCACTTCATATACCTCGCCAATAGCATCCGATTGTATCCATTCTGCAATTTCACGGCACCAATCGAACGAGTTACCTTGATTTCCCATCTGTGTGGCTACGCCGTATTGTTTTGCCAATTTGGTCAACAATCTGGATTCATACACATTATGAGTTAATGGTTTTTGTGTATAAGTATGCTTACCGAGGGTAATCGCATGGGCCGTTACACCGGCGTGCGTATGATCCGGCGTCGCTACGCATACCGCATCAATGCTGTTTCCGATTTCATCAAACATCTTGCGCCAATCTTTAAAACGCTGCGCTTTAGGATAGTCGTTGAAGGTTTTTGATGCATATTTCCAATCTACGTCACATAGTGCAACGATGTTTTCTGTTTTCATATTGTTGAGGTTTCTTCTCCCGATACCGCCGACGCCAATCCCTGCAATATTCAGTTTATCGCTGGGCGCAATATGTCCAAATTTCTTGCCGAGGACCGTATTTGAAACAATAGTAAATCCAGTTAACAGACTGGCATTCTTGATAAAGTCTCTTCTTGAGTTGTTTTCCATGTTATTCTAGGTTTAGTTTATTTCGCGTATTTTGATGTTCTTAAAATATACAGGATCGCCGTGATCTTGAATCCCTATCTTACCTTTTGCTACCTTGGCATAAGGCAGTGCGGCGAACTTGCTCTTGGCAATCTGTTCTTTCAGCGCTGGAGATCCAATCTGGTAGGTAAGGATCAGTTTCTTATTTAGCCAATGCTGAACATTTCCGTTTTTCGATACGATACGTGTTTTGTTCCACTGTCCTGCGGGTTTTAAAGGCGAAAGATTCGGGGCGATGACATCCGACATCGAACCTGTCTTCTGTTGCTCGGTCAGTTTTTGCGGATAGTTTTCGTTATCGATGATTTGAAACTCGGGACCGGTCTGGTACATATATTTATTATCCGGGTGCTCAACCACATAGATGAATATGCCGCTATTGCCAGATTTTTCAATTTTCCACTCCATTTCTAATTCGAAGTTTTCAAATTCTTGGTTTGTTACGATATCGCCGTTTTTTCCGGTTGTAGAAAGCATGCCGCTCTCCACTTTCCAACCTTTGATGGTTGATCCGTTGTATTGGTGCCAGGCGTCTAGCGAGTTATTAGCCAAAAGATCAATCCAAGGCCCTTTTTTCTCCGATCGGTAATGTTCGGTGGTTGGGGATGCTTGTTCAATCTGAGGAGGCTTTTGTAGTCCTACGAAGAGCAATGCGAAGATGCTGCTACTGATAAGGATGGAGTTTGTCATGTTTTTTATGTTAGGTTTATGATTTACACAATAGGATATTATTTCTTGGAACCGATTATTATTTTGTTCCCTATAATCGAGGCCTGCAGATCGCCCGTCATCTCGATTATCTCTAATACTTCTTTAATACTTTTGTTTCGGTCGATCTTGAGTGTGAAGTGAAAGGCCTCTGGATTGATGTTCTTTAAGCTATATTCCATGTTGTACCAATCAGAAAGAACGCTCATGATCTCGTTGATGGGTTGATCATTAAAGATAAATTCGTTTCGTGTGAAGGCCAATGTTTCGTATTCATCAAACGATAATATTTGGATTCCATCTTGGCTGAAATGTCCCTTTTGTCCTGGTTTAAGCTTCTTGGAGTTGTTATTGCCTTTGATTTCTAAGCTCCCTTCCACAAGAGATATAGACGCTGTCTTTTCATCCCTTTTGCTGCAGAAAACGAACGAAGTGCCTGTTACAATGGCTTCTATTTTGCTCGATTTTACAATGAAAGGTTTTGACGGATTTGTCTGAACTTCAAAGTATGCTCGTCCTTCTGCCGCAACAATTCGACTGTTTTCTATGAATCGGCTCGGAAAGGATAGTTCACTATTTACATCAAGTATTACTCTGCTTTTATCGTCTAGTTCGATAATGTAATTTTCGTTCGCCGCTGTTTTAATGTTAATCTGAATGATTTCATTCGAGTTGTCGTTAGATTCTATGCGGAGCACGCCAGCTTTAGATTTTACGAGGGTAAATTTATTGTTGGAGAAAGACTCTCCAATCTTCATCGTCTGGAGATCTTTGTATGTGCCATCAGAAGTTGTTAAACCGGGAGTTTCAACTGTGGAAGGGTGGTTTTCGCTTAAGATGAACGCTTTTTCATTATCCTGTTTCATTAAGAGGTAGCCGACAAAAAAGGTTGCGATTATGACCGCTGCAATCTTCAATAGGGTAGTTTTAAGACTCGGACGGCTGATCTTTTCTATTGTTTTGGCATGGACGGCTTGCTGAATTCTGTTTTTGACATCCTCTTGAGCACCGTATTTTAATTGCCATTCATCTTTCTGAAAAGTCTCGAGGAGTTCGCTATCAATATCTGATAAATCCTCTTTTTTGGCTTTTCGTGAAAGAATATTAATAATGGATTTTAAAATTGAATGCTCCATAATATTAGGTTTACATATATAGAGCGCTTTTTTAGATCAATCCCCCAACAGTTGACAATAAAAAGGTTGATAACCATATATACCTACTCAATCCGGCTCGCAATTTCTTCAGGGCGATAGTCAATTGGTTTTCTACCGACTTTCTAGAAATCTGAAGCGCTTCGGCGATCTCTTTTTGGGAAAGGTTGTCTTCGCGCTTTAGCTTATAAACTTCTCTACAGCGGGGAGGCAGTTCGTTAATCAGTGTTTCTAGCCGATCTAGTAAATCTCGATATTCCAGCGCTTGTTGAGGGTCGTAGGGGTCTGGAACGAGTTGACTAAATTGATCGATATCCACATGAGGTGCTCTTTTTTGTTGGATTTGCCTATAGATCTGGTAGCGTGTGCAGGCGAAAAGATAAACTTTAATGGAATGGGTAATATGTATCGATGTTCGTTTATTCCAAATATTGATAAACACTTCCTGCACAATCTCCTCGGAAGTAGCACTATCGTTCAGTACAGATTCTGCCATTAAGAACATAGGACGCCAATACCGATCCATGAGCTCCTTTAGTGCTCGTTGATTATCAGTCTGTATTAAATGGAATAAATCTCGATCTGAGACTGTCATTTAAGTTTAGATTTCGGTTATATCGTTTTTGTAGCGCCTGATGCGCGACAAACATAAATATACAGAATAATAATTTTAAAATTTAAAAGAAATATAGAATGTGAAGGCGTCGTTGCCCTTAATGAGTTATTGATTTAATATTTGTACAACCTATTCGTTTGTTTCAAGTCTGTCGTTTCTGTATCTTAAACCCTAGAAAAATTATTATTAATGAGCGTGTTTTCCGCCAATATAAAATTCAGATATCCATGGCGTAGCTATCAACAACGCGTGCTCGATGAGTTGTCATCTCATATGGACGATTCCCATTTGCACGTAATCGCTCCTCCAGGTTCCGGCAAGACCGTTCTTGGGTTGGAGGTAATTCTTCGATTAGGCCAACCAACGTTAATATTAGCACCCACGCTCGCCATCCGAAACCAATGGATACAGCGCTTTACGGAATTATTCGTGCAACAGCAAGAGCTGCCTGACTACATATCTAAAGATATCCGCCATCCGAAACGTATTACTGTCGTGACCTATCAGGGCCTGCATGCTGCCTGCAACGATCGCAAAGAAGGAAACTTCACATTGGATTATGTCGATGAAACGGATATAGTTGAAAAGACACGCTCTAACTTTCTGAACCTACCCAAGATTATATCAGGTCTACAAGGGCAGGGTGTACAGACCTTTATTCTGGATGAAACCCACCATCTAAAAAATGAATGGTGGCAAACGCTAGATCGGTTAAAGAAAGCTATAAATCCTAAAATGGTAGGATTAACTGCAACCCCACCATATGATGTATCCGGTACGGAGTGGAGCAGATATTTGGATCTAAACGGTCCTATAGACGCCGAGATTACTGTACCTGAACTTATTCAACAGGGGGACTTATGTCCGCACCAAGATTACGTGTATTGTTGCCAACCGTCGGCCGAGGAACTTCAGCTTATTCGCAGCTACAGAACTAAAGCTGTTGAGATTTTTGAGGAAATTAAGAATGATGAAAGTCTTATCCGAGCAATTTCTACGCATCCATCTATCGTCGATCCGCTAGGAAATGAGTTTAAAATACATGAGAACTTAGCATTTTACTCGGCCTGTTTAATTTTTCTGAGATCAAGATCGATTGAAATCAGCCCATTGCATTTTGAATTATTAGGGATCCCTCATCGCGATGACAGCCTACAACTTCCTGATTTGGACTTTTCCTGGATGGAGGAATTGCTTCGCAACTATCTTTTCGAGGATAAAGGTCATTTTAAAGACGAGTTTGAAGAAGAACGAACGTTAATGTTGAATCGCTTGAGACGCTTAGGGATAGTTGAGCGGCGAAGTATTAAGTTTGAACAAGGCGCTAAGATACTCCAGCATCTACATGCGAGTGTCAGTAAATTAACAGCGATTGAACAGATTAGTAATTTCGAATTCGGAATTATGGGAGGAAGCCTGCGACAGGTCATCCTCACAGATTTCGTGCGAAAGGAATATTTAGCCAATACGCCTGAAAATACGATTCCATTGCGTAAGATTGGTGTACTGCCAATCTTTGAACAATTAAGAAGGAATAATGGAAACCAAAAGAAAATCGGCGTCTTGTCCGGAACTATTGTTATTGTTCCGCAAACAGCGGTTGATTCCTTAGAGAAGGCATACAGCCCGTTTGGACATAGCGAAGCGTTAAACATAAAGCCGCTAGTCTTCGATACATCTTACTACATTATACAGGTTACCGATCAAAGTCGTGATTGGATGGTCGCCATCGTTACGCGTCTTTTTGAGGCTGGTGAGATTGAGATTTTGATAGGTACGAAGGCATTGCTCGGGGAGGGATGGGATGCGCCAGCAATCAATAGCCTTATTTTGGCTTCTGTTGTGGGATCATTTGTCTCATCCAATCAAATGCGCGGCAGGGCTATCCGCACGAACCTAAATGTTCCGGATAAGACGAGTAACATATGGCATATCGCCTGTGTCGATTCGACTGTTGTTGATGGCGGGCAAGAGATTGCCTTATTGCGACGTCGCTTCCGCAACTTCGTCGGGTTGGTTGAAGATGAGCGTGGTGGCATCGAGAATGGTCTTTCCCGTATCAGTTTTCCGACCGAGGTAAACGAGGAGAACATTACGCAGTTTAATGGGCGCAGTTTTGTATTAGCTGGGCAACGTAGCAGACTTCCAAATAAATGGCAGGCCGCTATAGCCGAAGGAACTCAGTTGCTGGAGGAAATAAAACTGCCGTTTGTTGAGCCTGACGCTTACCAAGGAATGAAGGCTGCAGAAATGAAAAGGACGATCGGAAATATGACTGCTTCACTTGGCTCCGCCGTCGTGTTCTATTTGGAATGGAGCACGCAGATCTCGATGAAACTGATGAAATGGCTAGGGGCACCGGGAGGAACGCTGATGTTGGGTATGTTTGGTGTAGGAACGGTATTTTTTTCTGCGAGGGCTATTAAAACTTTCCGATACTATGCCAAATACAGAGATGTAACCAAGGATATTTACGAGATCGGTAATGCACTGATCAAAACCTTATGCAAAAGCAGAATCTTCACAACGAGTTTGAAGGATCTCCGTGTGTTAACTTATGCAGATCGTCAAGGTGCTGTCTTCTGTCATTTGGATGGAGGAACGACTTACGAAAAGTCCTTGTTTGTTCAGATGATTCAAGAGGTCGTTGAATCTATTAATTCGCCACGCTATATTATCGTCCGGAAGAGTCTTGCCCTCAAGGTGCTGAGGCAATATGACTACCATGCCGTTCCAGAAATGCTGGGTAAGCGCTCAGCATTGGCCAATGACTTTGCCAACTTTTGGAGAGAAGAGGTCGGTTCCTGTCAATTAATCTTCACAAAGAATATGGAAGGTAGAAAGCTGCTGATCCGGTCTAAGGTAGCTGCATTAGCAAATCATTTCAGTGAGGATACGACCGTGCAGCACGTCAATATTTGGCGTTAATTTTTAATCCATTTGTAATAGTCATAGCATGGCAGAAAATATGAATTATTATCACCTAGGTGATACCGCGCTGGTCGTTGATTTCGGGGGAACCATTACTCTGGAAATCAATTCGCGAATTAGACAACTGACAGCAGGACTGGCAGAGCGCAAGATCCCCGGCATGTTAGAGGCGGTGCCTGGGTATACAACATTGACATTGCATTATAATCCGCTTACTATTTCTTATGATCGATTGGTTGACTTAACAAATGAGATTTTAAAAGAAAACTTTACTTTAGAAATAGAATACTTGGAGCCGAAGGTTATTCCGGTTTGGTATAATGGTCCTGACCTAGCTGTTGTTAGCAAGCATACGGGCCTTAGAATTGAAGAAATCATTGAGCGTCATACCGATGTCGAATATTTGGTTTATATGATTGGCTTCGCTCCAGGCTTTCCTTACTTGGGAGGGATGGATAAGATATTATCTACACCGCGTCGGGAGACACCACGAATAAAAATTCCGGCAGGTTCTGTGGGTATTGCTGGGGAGCAGACGGGCGTTTATCCGATGGAAACACCGGGAGGCTGGCAACTTATCGGGCAAACCCCAATCGTTTTATTTGATATAGAACGAGAGCAGCCATCCTTCTTGAGTGCTGGCGATCGCGTGAAGTTTCATGCGATTACGCAAGAGAAGTTTGAGAATTATAACATGGAAAAAGATGGGAATTAGCGTCATAAAGCCTGGCTTATTGAGCACGGTTCAGGATTTGGGTCGTTGGGGTTTCCAACGCTATGGCGTTCCGGTGAGCGGTGCGATGGATCGATTGGCATTGCGATTGGGAAATATAATTTTAGGGAATGATGAAGCGGACGCGGCAATTGAATGCACTTGGACGGGGCCTAGCCTGCGATTTGATCGGGAACAGCTCATCGCCATTACAGGCACTAATCTTTTTCCTAAGCTGAATGGTGAGGAAATAGCTATGTGGAAACCGATTTATGTTCCTAAAGATGGGGTTCTTTCATTTGGCAAAGCGGAAGACAATGGTTGTAGAGCTTATATTTGTTTCTATGGCGGGTTGGATGTTCCGCTTGTTTTAGGAAGTCGTGCGACTTACATGAATGGGAAGATGGGGGGGGTAAATGGACAGGCACTCGTCAAAGGAAATCAGATTTCCTTTTTGAAATCATTGCAATCGGGTCAGTCTGTTTTCAACTGGTCGATGGATTGTTCGTTGTATCCGAATCTCGCAAGCCGCAGGATCCGAATAATGGCAGGTCCTCATACAGATCGTTTGGAAGGGGAGAGTTTATCGGATCTGTTTAGTCAGACCTTTGAGATAAGCAACGCATCTGATAGAATGGGCTATCGATTAAAATCTAAAGCGCTAGCCTTAAGAGATAAGGAAGAGCTTTTGTCTTCCGGAGTTGCTTATGGAACAATTCAACTTCCTGCCGACGGGCAGCCGATTATCTTAATGGCCGATCATGGGACGACAGGGGGATATCCGATCATTGGACACGTCGCTAGTGTCGATTTACCCTTGCTGGCTCAACTGAAGCCGGGCGAGCAAATTCGATTTGAAGAAATTAGCATGCAACAGGCTCAGCACCTTTTGTTGGAGCAAGAGCAGGAAATAAATAAACTAAGACAAGGCGTAAAACTAAAATATGAAAGCTAAGAAATTGATAGACTTGAATTGTGATATGGGCGAGAGCTTCGGCTCTTGGACTATGGGAAACGACGCGGCAATTATGCCATATGTTTCTTCTGTGAATATTGCCTGTGGATTTCATGCAGGAGATCCAATCATTATGATGAACACGATAGATTTAGCTATTCCGCATGGCGTAAATATCGGTGCACATCCTGGATATCCAGATCTAGCGGGTTTCGGACGTCGGCATCTATTTATGAGTCCGAAAGAAGTCTATGCTGCGGTTTTGTATCAGATCGGCGCGCTATCGGCAATAGCTCGGGCGAGAGGTGCTGAACTACACCATGTAAAGCCGCATGGAGCGCTTTATAATCTCGCCGCTAAAGATAGGGTATATGCAGAAGCTATAGCAGATGCTATTTATGCGTTTGACTCTTCCCTTATCTTATACGGGCTCTCCGGTAGTGAATTGACGCGGGCAGGAAAGGAAAAGGGTTTATCGGTATTCCATGAGGTTTTCGCCGATCGAACTTACCAAGCTGACGCTAGCTTAACTCCACGTACGGAACCTAACGCGATTTTAAAAACCCCAGAAGAGGCTGTCGATCAGATAATTCGCATCTTGCAGACGGGAGAAGTAATAACACGCAGTGGCGATGCTATTCCCATCGAGGCCGACAGCATTTGTATCCACGGAGATCATGAAGGTGCTGCTGAATTTGCAAAGCAAATTTATCAACAATTAACGGATTTTGACATCAGCATTCGATGAAAAATATAAATAAATCAGCCTTACTCGGTGCAGCATTATTGATGGCTACATCTGCCGTTGGACCAGGATTCCTGACGCAAACGACCGTCTTCACACAATCATTAGGTGCAAGCTTTGGCTTTGTCATTCTGATTTCTATCCTGATTGACATCGGAGTGCAAATGAATATTTGGCGGGTTATCAGCATGTCGGAGATGAGGGCACAGGATATTGCCAACAAACTCCTTCCGGGGCTTGGGGCATTCCTGGCTCTGCTCATTGTGTTAGGAGGCCTTGCATTTAATATCGGCAATGTTGCGGGTGCAGGTTTAGGACTGGAGGCCTTAGTAGGGCTGGATGTTACGACCGGAGCTATTATTTCTGCAGTTTTAGCAATCGGGGTTTTTGCTAACCGGCAGGCGGGCAAAGCGATGGATCTATTTGCGCAGATCATGGGCTTTATCATGATAATTGTCATCATTGGTATTGCTGTTATATCCGCTCCTCCAGTAAAAGAGGCAGCACTAAGAACTGTGGTTCCAACGACAATAGATTTCATGGCAATCATTACCCTTGTTGGCGGAACGGTTGGCGGATATATTACCTTCGCTGGAGGGCATCGTTTGATTGATGCCGGCATCAAGGGGAAAGAAAACCTTCGCAGTGTGAATAGGAGTGCGGTGATGGGAATTTCTGTAGCTTCCCTTATCCGTATATTTCTGTTTTTAGCCTCATTAGGTGTCATTAGTCAGGGTTTGGTAATTGACCAGAGCAATCCTACGGCTTCGGTATTTCAGCTGGCGGCTGGCAATTTCGGTTATAAGCTTTTTGGACTTGTTATGTTTGCTGCGGCAGTCACCTCCATAATTGGCTCAGCATATACTTCAGTCTCTTTCCTAAAGTCTTTCCATACAAAGATTGCACAATACGAAAACTGGATAATCATTGCTTTCATTCTGTTTTCGACCTTGGTATTTATGCTGGTTGGGAAGCCTGTTGATCTTTTAATTATCGCGGGCGCCGTAAATGGAATTATCCTGCCATTATCTCTAGCGGTTATGCTGATTGCTGCCTACAGGCCGGATATCGTTGGTGACTATAAACAGCCAACCGTATTGACTATTATCGGCGTATTGATTATTGCGATATTAACCTATATGAGTTCAAAGGTTATTATTGGTCTTTTCGTGAGTTAAGGATTTTTAGAGACTAGTAATAGTCGTCCATTTGAAAGTTGCATAAAATAAAGCCCTACCTCAAGATATCAAGATTAACCTTGAACACATAAGGTAGGGAGTGGTATTCTTAAGCTGCTATCAATCCATTACTGAAATAAAAGTTTCCACTTCCGCTTGGTCGCCATCATAATATTTCTTTCCATGAACAGTGAAGTCGGCCTTGTATGCGCGGTTTAAATCTGTGTTTGCCCATATTTCAAACCATGTTTTACCGACTGCCTCTGGCATTTTTCCTTTGGATACAAACTTTTCATATTTTGCCTCTTCGATGGTAACTCCTACAAAACCATCTGGGATTTGCTCTAAAGAGGTTACAGGTCGGCCGATAATTGTCGTATAGGCATGGTTGAAATCAGATTCATAATCGTTGTAGACTACATAGATGTCTTCACTGCTTTTGTTAGGGATCCGTTCCTGAATGTTTTCATTCCAAAACTTCACCCATAGTGCTTCGATATCTTCTGCTGCTTGTCGGTTTTTATTGCAAGTTCTCGTGCTGATACCAATAACATAGAATTGTTCGATTGTTTCTGTACTCATTCTGATAATTTTTTTGATGGAAGCAAATTTATGCCCGCTATTGACAACCCTGTGGCAGCAGAGAAACTATATCAACCTATTCTTTAAAAAATAATTTTTACTAATAGGAATTTCCTAAATTTGAATAGAAACTAAAGTTCTGGATTCTAGCGATTTTGCTATGAAAGAGTAACTTCAATTAAACAAAGAAATATGAAAACGACTATTGTTATTGTACTGCTGTTGTCATTCGTGGGCGGATTTCTGTTGATGTCTAATAAGCAAACACCCGGATATGCGGACGCGCAGAATACAGATAAATTAGAACCTATAAGTAAAGATTTGAAAGAAATCTACTTTGCGGGTGGATGTTTTTGGGGAACCGAGCATTTCTTTCAGCAGGTTCGCGGAGTTACTAAAACGGAAGTTGGCTATGCGAACGGCAATATTGATAAACCTTCTTATAAACAAGTAACGACTGGAAAGACCGGTTTTGCGGAGACTGTTAGAGTTATTTATGATCCGAGAGTTATTGAACTAGATTTATTGATTGATCTTTTCTTAAAAACAATTGACCCTACAACTTTGAATAAACAGGGGAATGATATTGGGACGCAATATCGTTCAGGGATATATTTTGTTGATGAGAGCGAGAAGCAGCTAATCCTTTCGAAGCTAGAAACGCTTGCCCAAGGATTTAACGCACCGGTTGTTGTCGAGGCAGAACCCTTAAAGAATTTCTATACCGCCGAGAAATATCATCAGAAATACTTGGATAAGAACCCCGGCGGATATTGCCATATTGGTCCTGAGCTATTTGAAATGGCGCGGAAAGCAAATCCAAGATAGATAGCAGATTTTCCCATTTAGATAGCAATCAATACATTTTTCCTAAAAATATCGATTAACTTGCTCCTGCTTTGTTGTAAGGCAAATTATTAGATATGGAAACACAGGAAGGAAAACAATCTCTATTTATTGATCGAGACATAAGTTGGTTATACTTTAATGAGCGTGTACTCGAAGAAGCAGCTAAGGAGAGCACGCCTTTATTAGAGCGATTGAAGTTCTTGGCAATCTATTCTTCTAATCTAGATGAGTTTTATCGGGTTCGGATGCCGCTTTTGCTTGGGCAGCGAAAGCTGGATAAAAAAAATAGGCAGCTAGTCGATAACCCTAATACTTCCAATCATTTTAAGAGCGTGAAACGCATTATCCGTAAGCAACAAAAGCGCTTCGGAAGTATTTTAGTGCAGAACATTATCCCTTCGCTAGGCGAGGAGGGCATCATCTTAAATTACGGAAAAGAGCTTCCTGATTTTGCAATCCAAGAGCTTAGAACCTATTTCTATGTAGAGATTGCGTCCTATCTGCATATTATGGATTTGAAGGGGTCTATCTCATTCTTTCCGGAGAACAACCATATTTACTTTTTTATCCTGTCCTCCGACGATCGTCGTTTTATCATCAATATTCCAAGCAATCACATTTCTCGGTTCAAGGTGATAACGCATGATGGTCGGCGGTACGTATTTTTTATCGACGATATTATTAAGCACTTTATCGGTGGGCTTGGTGACTTCAATGCCATCAAGTATATATCAAGTTTTAAGGTGACGCGAAATGCGGAACTTAATATTAAAGAGGAGGCGGGGACCGATTTAAGTGAGGAGCTAATGAAAGAATTGCAGAAGCGTGACTTCGGATTAGCAACAAGGCTTCTCTACACCGCTGATCTACCCAAGGAAGAATTAAACAATGCATTGGACTTTCTGCAACTAAAGAAGTCGAATGCAATGGCAGGGGGGCAGTATCATAATCTGAAGGATTTCTTTGCTTTTCCGATTACTGAAGAGAAGTTGAGATATTCTCCGCATGCTCAAATTCTCATAAAAGATTTAAATGAGGCTAGTGTTTTTGAGCTAATGGAAAAGAAAGATATCCTGCTTCATACACCTTATCATTCCTACGACACCGTTGTCCGCTTTTTTAATGAAGCTGCTTTAGATTCTGATGTAACACATATCTATACAACAGTTTATCGCTTGGCGAAGGATTCTAAAATTGGCCACGCTTTGCTGAACGCAGCGAGAAATGGGAAAAAGGTATTTGTTTTTGTTGAGTTGAAAGCAAGGTTTGACGAGGATAATAATATCCAATGGGCAAAGCGCTTGGCGAAAGAAGGCGTGCAGATTTCCTACGGCATTCCGAAGATTAAAGTGCATGCTAAAATAGCGTTGGTTATTCGAAGTAATCGGTATTATGGATTACTGTCAACAGGTAATTTAAACGAGAATACCGCCAAACAATACACTGACCATTCCTTACTAACTGTCGATCAAGAGATATTGCAGGAGCTACATAGTCTGTTCTCTTTTCTATCTCTGAATAGAAGGAAAAACGCGGAAGACAAAATTGATTTTAAGCAACTGTTGGTTGCTCATTTTAATTTATATGACTATTTCATAAAGCTTATAGATTTCGAAATCAGCGAAGCCCAACATGGCAGAAAGGCATTGATCCGAATCAAGCTCAATAATTTGGAAGAAGAATCCCTAATAAATAAGCTCTATGAGGCATCGCAAAGCGGAGTGAAAGTTGAGTTGATCGTTCTCGGAATCTGCCGATTAGTAGCTGGAAAGGAAGGTTTGAGCGAAAATATACGTGTCAAGAGAATCGTTGGACGCTATCTAGAACATTCTCGAATCTTCAACTTCTTTCATTCAGGAGACAATCTCCTTTATCTCGGGTCTTCCGATTGGATGCATCGCAATATTTTTCATCGCGTGGAAGTTTGTTTCCCTATCTCCAATAAGGATCATAAGGAGGAAATATTGCACTATTTAGAAATTCAGAACAATGATGATCTTAGTGCGACCTGGATTTTATCTGATGGACAGAACGGTAAAATCGAATCCGGCGCAGGCATTTCATCACAAGAAGCCATTCTCCATTACTTACAGAATAAGCAAGTGGGATAATCTACTGGACGAGGTTTTTCATTGATTTTAAACACTTTCTCTAGCAGCCTGTTTTATAAGAAAGAGTTTTATATGAAGGTACTCGTCATCTTGGGACATCCACGATCGGACAGCTATTGTTCGGCCTTGGCCGATGCTTACACTCGCGGGGCGCAGGCGGCAGGCGCCGAAGTTCAGTTTCTGAGATTATCAGATCTAGATTTTGAGTTGAATGTATTAGTTCCATCGCCTCAACATCAATTTACGGAGCCTGATATAGTGAAGGCGAAGGAATTGATCAAGTGGGCCGACCATCTTGTTTTCGTCTATCCGACTTGGTGGGGCAATATGCCTGCACTGATGAAAGGTTTTGTTGATCGGGTATTTGTGCCAGGCTTCGCATTTTATGAAATCCAACCGGACGCTTTCGAGAAACTGTTAAAGCCCAGAACGGCACAATTGATCATTACGATGGATACGCCGGTGCTAATTGATCGAATTATTAATGGAGCACCCTCGCGCCGTTCGATGGAAAATGCTACGCTTAAGTTCTGCGGCGTTAGCCCTGTTCGCAAGATGCTTCTGAGCCCCATAAAGCACTCTACTCAACAACAGAAGGACCTTTGGTTGGAAAAGGTATATCAACAAGGCTATGCGCTCCGTAATGGCGTACTGACTGCCAGAGAACGCTTTCTACAAAAGCTGATGCCATGGATACAGGCCATCCGTTTGCAATTTTATCCAATGACCTTTTTTGCTTACGGCATCGGTGCGTTTGCCTATGCAAAGTTATATGATTCCTTCAACTGGACTGTTTTTTTATTGGGCTATCTCGTCTTGTTTTTGATTGAAGTGATCACCGTCTTTAGTAACGATTATTACGACAAGGAGACCGACAAACTAAATCGATCTTTCGGTCCTTTTTCGGGCGGTTCTAGAGTTTTGGTCAACGGCGTGATATCGGATAACGAATTGATCGGAGCGATGAAAGGACTTTTTGTTGCGCTCTGTTTATCCACTATACTTTTAGGGTTTATCTCCGTTAGCAGCTTTCCAACGATACTGTTAAGCATTGTTTTATTGTTTGGGATCGCCATTTCGTACACCGCTCCACCGTTGAAGTTTTCTTATCATGGATTAGGAGAAATAATCGTGGGATTTACCCACAGCTTCGCTGTCATTCTTTGTGGTTTTATCTTTCAGGGTGGGGATTTCAATCATTCTTATCCATGGCTATTAGGGATTCCTTTATTTTTCTCCATTATCCCTGCGATAATTATGGCGGGAGTTCCGGATTACGAGGCTGATAAGGCAGCGAACAAAGGCACATTGGTCGTGCGCTTAGGTAAAACAGGAGGGACTTATCTGGCAGGGCTATTTGTTTTGATGTCGTTGATTTCAGTCGCTCTGTTGAACCAAATCGACCTCATTAAAGACGCGTATGGTAATATCATCTATCTAGCGGCTGTTCATGGAGGATTCCTCCTACTGATGTTCCTTAACTTTATTCGAAAGAGAAACAAGCCTGATCGTATCGATGGGATGATGGCTATTGCCTTGATGTATATTTTATGGTTTGCTTTAGTGCCTTTTTTTCGCTTGATTTGAGACTAGATTCACGAATAACTCTTCGAGATTCGTTTATGAATAATTCACTTTAACTATTTAATAGCTATGGGAATTATTGGCGATGGCTTGGATCTAATCCAAGATTTAAGTGGACAGAAAGTTCTGATTTTTGGCGGAACAGGGTCTGTTGGTGAAGGCATTCTCCGCTCTTACCTGAAAACAAATGCTGAAATTATTATTCCTTCTCGTTCGGAGAAAAGCCGCGACAACTTATTGTCCATTTTAGGAGCAGTAGGGGATACCGATAGATTATCTTTTGTTATTGGTGATTATACGAGTTTTGATTCTGCGGAAACTATTGCGAAGGAAATTACTGAGCAGTATGGGGCAATAGATCACGTAATAGCCTGTATAGGTGGTTGGTGGACGGGTGGCCCGCTTTGGACGGTTTCAGAAAAAGATTGGAACGATCAATTTGTTGGTCTCGCTACAGGTCATGCTGCCTTAGCAAAAGCATTGATTCCTCGATTGGAACGAACGGGTTCTTATCAGATCATATCGGGAGGTTCCGGCACGCATGCGGTGGCTGGTTCGAGTATTGTATCCATGCAGCATGCTTCATTGATTATGATGGCTGAAGTATTGGGATTAGAGGCGGGAGATAAAAAGCGAGTTTTTGCATTTGTATTGGGCGTGGTGGATAGCAGAAACCGGCCTGCGCATCGCCCATATTGGATATCGGCAGAACAGGTAGGTATGGTATCTTCTATTCTAGCCAAGCAAGAGCGAATTGCTTCCCGGATTATTGAATTGAAGGATAAGGCTGCCTTGCCTGGCGTATTGGAAAGTCTAGGATGGTTTGCAGTATTTACAATCCTTTAGCCTTAAACAATAACTTTCGTATTTTTCAACGCATCTACAAGGATACGTTTTTCATTAAAAGATCGATTTTCGAAGTTAATCGCCTTTCGAATAGTTTCTTGAATGTCTTCAACATTTATAACCTTTAAATCGTTTAAATATTCAGTCCATATAAAATTCCAATATCCGAAATTCAGCATTAAACGTTGGGCATTTTCTACTGTCAAATTGATAGTTGTTAACCTCAAGTTGTTATATGAAATCTCTCGTTTTTACATTCCTACTCTTCATTTTATCGAGCTGCTTACATGCGCAAAATATCTCCTTAGAACTTATCGATGTTATCAATAATAATGTCATCGCTGTTCAGCAAGGGAATATCAAAATTCTGCTAGACGAGAGAGGAAACCTAAAAAATACAGTTCCATCATATTGGGGTGAAGCCAGCAAAGATGGGAATAGGCATGTAGAATATGATCTATCTGGACGTATTAGTCGAATTGGGAATAACCACTTAGACTACGATTTGCGCGGGCGCTTATCGCAGATTGGAGATCATAGGATCATGTACGATTTAAGCGATAGGGTGAGCATGATTGGAAATTATAGGCTAGACTACGATCTTCACGGAAGACTTACTCAACTAGGCGATAAAAGAATCGAATACGACCTTAAAAATAGGATCGTAAAGCTTGGAGATCAGAATATAGATTATGACATTCGCGGACGTGTGGAGAGAATAGGTAATCAGGATATTGATTATGATCTTCGTGGCCGCGTAGATAGAATAGGTAATCAAGATGTTGATTATGATCTCCGCGGACGTGTGGAAAGGATTGGTGATCAGCGTATCGATTACGACCTTCGTGGAAGAGTAGCAAGTATTGGTGACCAGCGTGTCGATTATGATCTTAGGGGGAGGGTTGTCCAAATCGGCAATACTCGTATAGATTATGATATGCGAGGACGAATTGCGCGTATCGAAAATAGCGAGGAAAGAGGAGTTATCGAATTATATAGGATGATAGAAACACTGAATAAGCGCTAATCGAATTTGCTTTTCTGCATGTTAATCTAATTTACAGTTATTGAGGCTGATTTCCATTGTAATATTGCTCTGATACCTCCAATTTTCAGGGCTTTTCTTTCTAAAATAACTAGAACTAGCTATTTCTCAGCTCTTTCATTCATGGTAATTTTGTAGTACTGAACAATTAGAACTCAAAACTATGAATGCAAAAACAAATATTAACTATCTTTTTAGTCCGCTTCTTATCCTAATTTTTACTTCATGGGCTTCAGTAGCTAATGCCCAACAGGAACTGATGGAGCAGATCAATGCATTGTCGAAATATTACTTGACTAGTGGTATGTCATTCGAGATAAAAAATACAAATGGCGACGCTATTTTGTCGGTTTATGACGAGGATACCGATGAGGAACACACCGTGTACTTGAATTTGAAAAACGACTTTTGGATTGAAGACATTCAGTTAGACGAAGACGAAGAAGGCCATATTATCCGGCTGACACCAAAGAAAAAATTGAAACTGGAAACTAACGATGGCGTTTCCTCGATAGACGTTGGTCAATATTTTCAGATTTTCAGCAAGGTTAATGGTGCAAGGACGTCTTATCTGCACGATCGAATTATTGCGTTTGCCAAAGCAATAGGAACAAAATCGAAATAAAGTTTTTAAAAATTGAGGGTGAAAGACAGGAAGAATTAATAAGACTTATCTAGAAATTATACTGTCCTTAAAAAGGGAATCTAAGGGAGCTGTCGTAACTAGACAGCTCCTCTTGTTTTAGGTGATTTGGGTTTATAGAATCATCTTTTTTTCTGCGAGCCTTCGATTACTTAAACCCCTTTCAAACCCATTACATACCCCATACAAACCCCAATCAAAACCCTTCGGGAAGGGTTTGCCTTTTTCAAGAGCAATCGTTACGGTCCTATTGATCAACAGGTTCAACAGATCCATATCTTTTAATCGTAGTTTGCGGAATTTGGTAAGCGAACTTGAATTGATCACATCCTCCTCTGGTGCCATTTCAAGAAAATATTTGAAGGACATATCATATCTGGAACGTTCAACGACATCTACATCCGAAACGGTGTAGATCGTTTTTAACAGAAGGTATTTGAACATCTTGATAGGGCTCTCCGCTGTACGGCCATTCGTCTGGCAATACTTAGCCAAAAGCTCGTCATAGATAAAACTGAAATCGATAAGATCGTTGATTTTTCGAAGTAGATTATCTTTTGGTACGATAATATCGTACAATCCTGAATAGGAACTGAACTGTATTTTTTGTTGGGTAGAGAGCATCCTAATGTCCATTAAAGCCTACCTTAAAATACGAAAAAGGGAGCAGAAAACTGTAGTTTTCGACTCCCTTTTTTAACCTTTTTTTCTAAGGGGACTTTTTCAGTGCCCTCGTCTGAGATTGAAGCTTTTTTTTGTGATCCCGCTGGTACAAAACTCGAACTCTTTTTTGGAAGATTTAAGAAGATTAAGCCATCTTAAAGACACTCCGTACCAATCTGATTTATTCGTGGAAAAGGTTAATCAACCTAAACAGTCCAAGGTTCCTATAAAAGAAAGAAAACTAAAAATATGAATACATCGCCGTCATTTTATATATGCGAAGAGAACCTGTTGTATCAATTTGGTTCACAGTTTTTTATTGACATAAAAAAAGGAGGTAACTATGGTGTAGTGTTTCCTTAAGTGGCTCTATGGTAAGAAGTTCGAATCAATTTTTGGAAGATTAATAGATGATGAGTCATCTTCTGGATACTTAGTATCTTTAATATTTAAGCTTAATATAATTATCGAAGTTATATTTTGAACGTCCAAACAGCTTTTAAAATAGTGCATTGACTCTCGTTACTTCAAACTCAAAAACAGCTATGATTTAATAATGTTCCTGCTATAAAAAATGCCCAGTTTACTATTAAAAAACTGGATGTTTTTCTGGGATTGTTTGGATACACTGTCCTAACAAACACTAGTGTTTAGTAGTTTTCTGCTATTATAATTCTTTGAGTAAGTTTTTCGGATCAAAGCACCGAATTGTTATATCTGTCCTAGGGAAAAGTAGTGCTTTAACTCTTTTTCGAACTTTTTGATAATCAGGATTGATAATTATAATTTCCCTAGTCATTTTACTTTGTGTAAATGTCCCATTTAGTAAAAGGCATAGTTCTGCATCCAATGGATCAAGGGAAAGACCGTATAGAAGAATAGTATTTGCCTCGGACAAGAACTGATATGTTGCGAAGTGATTATAACCTAAGGCATCATTTTCGGCATCGCTTCGGTAGTTTTCCATGGAGGTTTCCGAAGGGAGGTAGATTTGTTCGTACTGCTCGATGCTACCGTGAAGATGAAACACTTTACTACTGTCAATATCGTAATATTTATCTTTAACCCAGTGGTCTGCTGCATCATCAATTACCGTGTCCCAATTTGTAGATACAAAGCCAAATAAACTATTGGGATTTGCAAGGACGAAATTATTTAAAATAGACTCAAATTCCTCTCTTGGCTTAAGCAAACCAGTTTCTTGAGCATTTCTTAACGAAAGGCATACAATTTCCTTCATAGCGTTAACCATATCTCTTTCTTCATTCAATTGAGCAATGCCTTTAGGCGATTTGGAGTACAGTCTCAACGCGCAGATTAATTTGGAGAATAGGAAGTTGGCAGTATCCGAATCCGTGTCCTCATTATTTATTCGCCTAAAACAATTAAGAATAGGTTCCCAGGCATTTTGAACTGCTCCGGCTCCAATAAGTATAGCTATTTTATTTTGTTGAATTGACATAGTGATGAAAGTGATTAGTTATTGATAACTTTAACGGTTTCAAAAAGTCTCCGTCTCTTGTTATTTTCTCACTTTCTAAGGCATAATTAATAGATTCTAATATTGATGCTCGCATATCCTCCGTTACTCTCGAATAACCGAAGATTTTAGCGATTAAAGGAACAGCACTTTCGGGTTGTATTGCAATTGAATTCTCTACCACTTTAGCAATGGCAAGATTCATTTCTTCGGGGGCAATGTAAATTAGTTTTCGTGAATTAGCGTTCAAAAAGCTTCTATCGCGAATCTTGGCAGTATCATTTTCGGGATACCATAAGAAGTCATCTTTTCTAATGACTAATCCATTATCGACTGCATATGCCGTTGCATTCGTGATTGTCGCACGAATACGGCTACCAATTTTTGAAACACCGTTTGCATCGGTTATTCTCCTTGCCATTTCTTCAAAATGTACGGGGCTTTCGATTTTTACTACATCAGCTATCCAATTTCCAAGTCTTCCAGAAGAGTATTTGTGGAGTTCCTGAAAGGAAACTTCCGAAGGAAGGGTAGCTACTACATATTTTTCGTAAGACTCACTTTGCTCGACTTTATCCTCGCGAATCAAACTTTTTAGATCTTCCATTAATTCTTCTTCAACAGCATCATTATGTTCGGTCTGTATCCTTGCCTTTTCAATTGCATCTACAAGCAATCGTAATTCTCCTTTTGGATTTCTAAACCAATCTGTGCTCCAAACATGGAATAGATTCCAACCCATGCTTTCAAGAACGGTGCTGCGCAACCTGTCACGATCTCTGGCAGACTTAGCATTATGATATGACCTACCATCACAATTTATTCCGAGCAAATACCTTCCGGGATGGTCAGTGTCTACAACAGCTAAGTCTATGTAGAATCCCGCCGAACCTACTTTTTCCCGTACAGTGTAACCTTGTTCCCGAAGTCCTTCAGCAACGATTTCTTCAAATGGTTGCGGTTTGTATTCCATTTCTTCTTTGTCGCTTTCAAATTTTCCATGTTGTGCATAATATAAAAAGCTTTTTAACGCCCGTATCCCAAATTTTGCGTTTGGTCCGGGATTCATATCCGCAGCAGTTATATTCGTAAATACTTCACAACGGCTTTTTGCTCTCGTAATCAAAACATTCAATCTTCGCTCGCCGCCTTCATTATTTAACGGTCCGAAACTCATCGGTACTTTTCCGTCTTCAGTCCTGCCATAACCAATACTGATAAAAATGACATCTCTCTCATCTCCCTGGACATTTTCGAGATTTTTGACGAAAAACGGTTCGTTAGGATGACTTCTAAAGAAACTTTCTACATCCGGGTTTTTCCTACGGCGTAATTCAATTGCATTTTGTATTGCCTGCATTTGCGCGGTACTGAAAGCGACAACGCCAAGACTTAATTTTGGGGTGTGTATTGCATGATGCATAACCGCATCTGCAACTTTATCAGCTTCCTTAGCATTAGTACGGGTTTTGCCCTTATCATAAAAAGTATCAGGTAAATGATTGAAGGCCAATCCCATTCTATTTTTTGATCCTGGGCTTGGGAAAATGATCAGCTTGTTCTCGTAAAACTCCAGATTTGACAAACTTATCAGCGATTCATGCCTGCTACGATAATGCCAACGGAGCATGCGCTGCGGCGCACTTTGGGCGTCGCACATACCGAGAATGCTTTGCATATCTGCCGTTACGTTTTCTTCATCTTCTGTTTCGGTGTTCAACCTATCGAAGAAACTTGTAGGGGGCATCTGTTTCGTGTCCCCTACAACGACTAATTGTTTCCCACGCAGTATTGCACCAAGAGCATCTACCGGACGAACCTGGCTGGCCTCGTCGAAGATTACCAAGTCAAAATCGATACTATCTGGAGGTAGAAAATTTGCAATGGACATTGGACTCATCATGATCACCGGTTTGATTGCCTGAATGGCAAGGCCGGCTTCCTGCATTAGCTTTCTTATAGGCATATGTCTTGCCCTACGATTAAATTCACTTTTAAGTACATTTATCTGGCCACCGCCGTCTTGTCTAGGCACAGCTTCCCAATGTTTGAGCGCTACCTTAGTGATGTTGTAATATTGATTTAGGATATCGAGTCTTTTGAACTTTTCGATGATGTCTTCGTGATTAGAACGTTCAAATTTTCGTAGAACTGGACTATTTAGCATGGCCTGCTCAATTAGTGACTCGTACCATGATTTTTGTATAGCTGTCTTTAAGTGTGTTGATGCGTCCGGCCAGTTTTCCACAACGGTAATCAAATAACCTGCTCCTTCCTTTTCTATATTTTCCTTAAGGACGTTCCATGATACTGCTTTGTGAATGTCAGGTAAATCGGCCGTCCAACTGTCTAAAATATCTTGCTGTTTCTGAAAACTACTTTCTTGAATTTCGTTATCATTTAAGTCAAGGTGTAACAGTAAGTTTTTAATAGCCTCGCCTTGTGCGTGCAGCACAGATTTTAAATTATTTGCGTATTGAGCTGCCAGTGCTGGTTTCTCATTTTTTTCTAAATATGTAAGAATCGACGCAAGGATTTCCCCTTTTTGAATGGCGGCATGTAGAGACTGTAAGTATTCGAATGCGTTTTGAACTGCATTCCAATCGGTACGTTTTTTTTGCCAATAGTTCCCAAACAATCTTGTCGCTAACGGTTCGAACGAAGATAAGGTAGCACTAAGACGCTTTCCTTCCATCATGGCATTTAAATACTCTATCTTCGTTTCAAGTTCGGCAGGCGCAGTTGTGTTTAACAAACCTGTTAATTGTTTTACCGCTTTTCTATAATCCCCGATAAGGAATTTATACCACTTTTTACCATGTGCGATAAGATTTTGGCGTATTTCCAGTACGTTATGTTCCCATGCTTCAGGAATAAACACCGAATCAAACTTCAGATGTAAATCCCTGAGACGGATTCCGGTGTCAATAACTTCGGCAATATCCGCCTTGTTATCTAACCATGCCGTATCTGTAATTGCCATCGACTGTACGCCCGGATTATATGCAGCCGTTGCTACGGTTGCTATCAGTTCAGCTACTGTTTGTTTATCGTTAGGGGTATTTACATTAAGCGATTCCGCAACGGTAGCAATAATATTGATAAGTTCCTTGGTGTATTTACTTGCTCCGGTAAGTAATTCTTTTGCGGCTTCTTCATCTTTTGGTAAAAACACAGTCAGCCCGGTACCATAAAACAGAAGCTTTTCTGGTTGTCCAATTTTTGACAACCGTGCCTGAATCTGCTCAGCAAGAATTTCTATACCTTTCAAGTATGGAAAATCCCATGATCCGATGTCATCAACAGCAATCCTTGGAAATTTATAATTGTTACTCTCTTTATTTATCTTTAAAAGGTGCCCCATCACTTCCTGTGCAGAATGCCCACTCTGAGCGATGACCTTATTTACTTCATTACAGTACGCATTTAATTCGTCTATTACCGGCTTAAGGAATTGTATCTCTTCTTCCAAGCGGGTGGTGGTGGGCTTACCTAGCTCCAAAATCCTCTTTAACTCCGTATGGAGTTCCCGTTTGTTTGCCTTATGGCTATGTAATTCGAGACAAGCTTCGCCGAGATTAACGCTATCTAATCTCCGTTTCACAACTTCGAGAGCAGCCATTTTTTCAGCAACAAAAAGTACCTTTTTCCCATTACCGATAGCGTCAGCAATAAGATTTGTAATGGTTTGGGACTTTCCGGTGCCTGGTGGTCCCTGAATTACCATATTCCGTCCTTCATTTACAGCCAGCATCGCAAGTAGCTGTGAACTGTCTGCGTCGACAACCTGTAGCAACTGATCAGCATTTGTTTCCTGATCGAGATGATGTTCTTCGCCGATTGAAGGTTGTTGTTCATTAAAGCCGCCGCCGAAAAGCGATTGTAGAATAGGATGGTCAAACGGTTTTTTGTCATCTGGCCACTTCGAACTGTCCAAGTCATGATAAATCATGAACTTCCCGAATGAGAAAAAGCCAAGCTCTATGGCGTTTGTATCAACTTTCCAATTATCGATATGGTTAATCCTATCCTGTATATCGGTAAAATAAGATTGAAGATTAAACTCTTCCTCTTCTGACAGATCGGGGATGGTGATGTTAAAATCAACCATCATTTTTGCCTGAAGCGATAGGTTAGCACCAATTTCGGCTCCGGTGTACCTCAGACGAAAACGCTCATTAGCACTGGAACGCTCTAACGAAACAGGAATTAATAGGAGCGGGGCTTTACGAAGATCTTCGGTATTTCCTTTCTCATACCAATTTAGCATGCCCAGTGCCAAATAGAGCATGTTGACACCCTGTTCTTCTATACTAGTCCTGGCAAAATAATAAGTGTTTAGAATTTTCGTCTGGAGTTTCTGCTCTGTATCATCAGTTTGCAAGCGCGTATCGTTGTAAGCATCCTGTAATTCACTTTCAGTTATTTCAGGAAACAAAAATAATTCATCGTCATCTTCTTTACCCGGTCGCGCCAAAAAAGTCATGGCCTTGTTTTGGGATACCAAGATATCATATACTGATAGAGATTGTTCCTGAACGATTGTTAAACCACGTGCTTTCGGCTTTTTGTAATTCAGCAACGTATTTCGCATACCGAGATCAAGGAGTTCCTTTCTAGATGCCTCTATTTTGGGAAGTATGTTTTCTGACATGATTGAAACTGTGAGATACTAAAATAGCTAAAAAATATTTAGAAATGAGCTGTAAATCAATCTATTTCTGTGAGTAGCTATCTATTTTGAAGTAGCTTTGAGTTTTTGGGCATTGCTAATCTGAAAAACTGCAGCTTTCAAAACCTGCCAACTAATACCTGCAGTATGTTTGTCAGGATTGAAACCAGAATTCATTTGTTCATAGGGATGTATGTAGTTCCTAAAGTCTCGCAACGAGTGACTGAATTTTTTCACGTCCTGTTTCAAGAAGCCGGTCTCACAGGCTACATCTATCAAATTGTTTAATGACCATGCAGGAAATGGTTTTGGTTTGTTCGACTCATGGTCTTTGGGTGTTGTCACAGCTGTATTAAAAGTTCTGGGATGTTGTATTGCTAGACCGAGCAGGATGCCCTCGAGTGTGCTGCCACACATGAATATTACCGATAACGGACTATTTGCCAGCATACACTTTTTAATTTCTGCTATTCGAAGTTCTAAAACAACAGTAACCGATGCATCCAGTCCGATTGCGGCTATAGAGACCTCATTAAAATCCTTGTTTAAAAAGTCGTCCTCAGAATCTAGGTTTGTTGATTTTGTACTTGTAAAAGTGATTTTATCTGCTGGAGCAAAATTTATTTCTGTACCCTGCCTTACAACTTTCCATTTATCGAAAGCAAGGTATTCATTGAATGCGGAAATGTGTATGTCTAATTCATCGAACCGACCAATAAAGTTGATAGGCGCAAAAAGTTTTTTAATGCACTTATCAATTTCCGGAGTGCCATTTATTTTCGATAACCGGTCATCTGTATATGCCCATCTAGAAGGAAAACCGTCACCATAGGAATCATTAAACCCCAGTTCGTTGAAAAATGAAACCAGTTTTGGACCTTTACGATATTCCGTTTCCTCATTTATAAGCAGTCTGAGTTTCTCTAAAGTTTTTGATTGCAGTATCATTTAAATATTTCATTTGTTTTTGGTTTGACGGTAAAGTTATTTTTTAGGCAAAAAAAATAAGTTCATATTCATAGCGATATTAAGAATATTTAAATTTAAATATTGGTTTTTTTCACTAATTAGTGTTATTATTCATGCAAATATACTAAAAGTTTAAGCCTCTTAGATTACGGAAAACCGTATTTGAAATGTGATTTTCATGGTTATCAATGCATATAATCAACTTCCGGATAATATGCATGTGCCATTTTGAAATAGTAATGTCAACAGCGATCCTCTACATTCATGTAAACACGACGAACAAACTCGAAAAAGCTACCTATGAATAATTTTAAACTTGAGGACTGATTAAATTATTTCATTATTAATTGATTTCCAAATCTTTGAAAGTCTCAAAGAAATAATAATCTTGTGGCTAAATCATAGACATTATCCAAATGAAAACTGCTTACCTATATATCCGTGTCAGTACGGACGAGCAAAAAAGAAAAGGATATTCTTTGCCGGAACAGGAAGATCGACTACTAAAATATTGCCGGTATAACAATATAGAAGTCAAGGGGGTTTATCGTGAAGACTTCTCCGCCAAGAATTTCAACCGACCTGAATGGAAAAAACTATTTTTAACTGTCAAAAGTAAACCAAAAGAGGACCAAAACATATTATTCATCAAATGGGACAGGTTTAGCCGAAATGTTGAATATGCCTATGAGATGATAGGTATGCTTCGAAAATACAGAACGACAGCTATGGCGATTGACCAACCCATAGACTTTTCCGTACCGGAAAGTACGGTCATGCTTGCCGTTTATCTATCTGTACTGGAAGCGGAAAACAGTAGACGGGCAATGAATACGGCAAACGGCATCCGTCGGGCAAAACAGATGGGTAGATATCCGAGCAAAGCTCCTTTGGGCTTTATTAATCTGACAACAGTAGATGGCAAGAAAATCATTACACCAAATCAACCCGAGGCAGGTATCATAAGGTGGGTCTTTCTCCAACTTGCCAAGAATATCCATAGGATTGAGGAAGTTCGAAAGATGGCTGCCGGTAGAGGGTTGAAATGTTCCCGTTCGTACTTTTTCCGCCTTATACGCAATCCTGCATACTGTGGTCTTATCCCAATTAAATCTGAATCAGAGGGAGGGTACATGGTAAAGGGAATCCATGAACCATTGATTTCCGAAGCACTGTTTTATGAGGTTCAGAAGATAATCAACACAAAGAGAAGGATTACTTCCCAAAAGGACGATTTGAAGGCAACGTTTTATCTAAGGGGAATTTTAGAGTGCCCGATCTGTCATAAAAAGCTCAGTGGAAGCTTTTCCCGAGGTTCAACCAAAAGATATCCATATTACCATTGTCAAAAAAGATGCAAGACAAGAATCAATGCACTCTTTCTGAACGAGTGCTATGAACGTAAACTTGGGCAACTGGCACTTTCATCCGGAGCGATGGATTTATTCAAGAGCATCTTGGAAGATTGGAACACAGGTACGATAAAGGCAATGTATTCACAGCATCGAAATATAGTTGTTAGAAAACTGATTGAACAGGAATCGACACTTTCCCAAGCCCGAAAGCTATTTGTAGCTGATGTGCTAAAATCCGATGATTACAATGCGGTAAAAAGAGAATGCCATGTCAATTCCAAATGTCTGAAAAGGGAACTGAACGATATCAATATTAAATTAGAGGGTATCGGTAAACAAAGCCTGTTGGATAACCGTTCCTTTGTCCGTATTCTTAAACGATTTCCGAGCTTAGACACAGCGGACAAAAAGCACCTTGTCAGCCTTATTGCTCCGCTTCATATTAATTTCCAGACAGGAGATATGTCTTTAGAATTGCATGGCGGATTATCAAAAATATTATCGATAAAATGACAATCAAAAAAACAATGAATATGAATTTTACAGATAAAAAGGTTTCAATTAGACGGGCAATTGCGATATTAGCAAAAAATGGTATTCAAGTTGACGATGATGAGGCTACGGTTATAGTAGACTTCCTTTATCTCATGGCAAAAAATCATAAAAAAGACGAGAAAGAAAAGATACCGAAACCTTAAAGAGAAATCGAACTTTAGAAAAAAGGGGATAACCATGTCTTAAAGCAAGTTTTTTAGGGAATCTTCGGATCAGCTTGAAAATTTCAGTCGCGAAAATCGAACTATAATTGACCGGACTATAACGGTTTGGGTTACAGGATTTTATTGGTATAAAAAAAGGAGACAACCCTTACTTGGTGTCTCCTTAAGTGACCCACTGGTACAGAACTCGAACTCTTTTTTGGAAGATTTAAGAAGATTAAACCAACTGAAAGATAGTACATTTCAAAACGATATGCATAGTCAGAAAATAAAAAGGTAATATTAGACATAATCCCATTTACACTCGCCCCCACCATGGACTAGTATCCAACAATAGGATGTTCTCGTTTGCAATATTCAAATACTGCACAAAATACTACATTTACTAATTCAAACATTGCCGTTGCTGTTTTATGGTTTTAGTTTTGCTGTTATTGTGACAAGTTTGATGAAAATTAAACTCAACGCCATGAAAAAGATCATCTTTACATTACTCAGTTTCATTATCACGCTATCAACAGTAGATGCACAGAAAGGAATCAACTTTTATCACAACTACGCTGCGGGAGGAAGACTACTCATGAACGTAGACAGTTCAGCAAAAAATGTCTATTATGCCAATATATTTCCGAACCAACCCAATACCTATTTTAGTTATTTGCCGGAAGTCAACCATGTAAGTGTCCAGATTTATCTTAGACAGACAGATAGCGTACAGCACTATCGGTACACTATCTTGGAGGATAATAAACCGATCGTGGTAAATAAGTCGATCAATCAAGACGAATTAAAAGATGTCGTCAGGAAAGACGATGAATGGCAAGACGAAATATTCCGTTCTACAACACTTGGTGTTTTTCCTATAAAGGACAAAACTTTTACAATATTGGTCTACAGTATCGAAAGACCTCTTATTATCGATAAATCTGTTTTTTATGGGAAGCCTATTCCAAGAGCGAAAATCAAACTTCTTGCAAAACGCTTTGCAACAGACAAAGGTGTTGACTACGCCCGTATACTAGCGCCAAAAGATAGCACAAACCTTACTTTCAATGAAAAAGACGATGAACTGACTATTGTAAAAGACAAATCAGATATTGATTATCTCTACGGTATCTCCATAAAAGACAAGCGAACAAACAGCATAGTTTTCGAATCAACAGCTTGGCAATACGGTGGATATATGGATGATATTGATGGGTATGACGTTCATTTACCTTATGTGAAGATGGATAAAAGTGTTTTCAAAAAATCAGGAGATTATGAAATTACCATTCAGCCATTGATTCGATGGGATAGATACCTTGATTACGATATTTCTCCAAAAGAAATAGAAAATTACGCAACCCGGCATACGCTTTCCATTACCTTGGACAAGCAAAGCTATACATCAGGAGAGTTAGGGAAATACATTGGCATTACTTGCGCCCTATTAGGTACTATAGCAGGCTTGATAATGGTTTACATCAAACGAAGAAGCAAAAAATTATTGGCAGAAAAAGAGGCGCAAAAGAACATCGCAAAGCTTCAACTTAACTCCATTCGTTCCCAATTAAACCCTCACTTTCTGTTTAATGCGCTCTCCGGCATCCAAAATTTGATGAACAAAAACGAAACAGACAATGCGAATAAATACCTTGCTAAATTTGCCCGGTTAACGCGCAACGTGCTTGATAACAAAGAACTGGTTAGTTTGTCACAAGAAAAAACTTTACTGGACGATTACCTGCAAATGGAGCAATTGCGGTTCGGCTTTACCTACGAAATTAATCACTCCGAAGACTTAGATTTAGCTAACATGGAAATACCAAGTATGCTGTTACAGCCTTTTGTAGAAAATGCGGTGAAACACGGCATATCGCAAAAAGCTACTGCTGGAAAAATTATCATTGAATTTATTAAGCAAGCAAATGATCTGGTCTTGACTATTACCGATAATGGAAATGGATTTGACACAGGGAAAAAGAATAATGGTTTAGGTCTTCAATTAAGTGACAGTAGAATAGCGCTATTAAATCGAATTTATAAAGAAAATCGCTTTACCTTAGCTATACAATCAACTACTAACGGGACTAACATAAGCTTAATATTAACCGATTGGCTATAATATAATGAGAGCAGTTTTAATAGATGACGAAATTTCCAACGTAGAAAACCTGTCGACTTTGTTAGAAAAGCACTGTCCGCAGGTAACTATAATCGCAACGGCACGAAATGTAAGTGATGCGGTTGACGCGATTGAAAAATATTTGCCGGATTTAGTGTTTCTGGATATTCAAATGGGCGAGCAAACAGGTTTTGATGTGCTAAAACTACTTCCAACGCGTAATTTCGAAGTTATTTTTGTTACCGCTTACGACCAATACGGAATACAAGCTGTAAAATTTGCCGCTTTAGATTATCTTTTAAAACCTATTGATATTGAGGAATTGGTGAATGCGGTAAATAAAGCCGGATATAAATTGGCAAAACAAATACAAACTTCGCAGCTCGATTTTTTACTGCAACAAATAAAAATACCTGAAACGAACATTAGTAAGATTGCCCTACAAATGCAAAGCGAAATAAGGTATGTTGCTTTATCAGAAATTGTACGTTGCGAAGCAGATAATACGTATACTCACTTTTTCCTTTCGAGCGGTGAAAAAATATTGGTTTCTAAATCACTTAAGGAATATGCCGATTTACTGTGTCCCAGCGGATTTTTAAGAACTCACCAAAGCCATTTAGTCAATCCAAAATACGTAAAAAGCTGGTTAAAAGAGGACGGTGGTATGCTACTTTTAATATCTGGAGAAAAAATACCGATTTCTAAGCCCAACAAGGAGACCGTAAAGCAAGCCTTGCAACAGCTCTAAGTAATAAAACTTAAATTGGAACTAACAAAAAAAGCCCGATCTTTCGATTGAGCTTTTTTCTGTGATCCCGCTGGGATTCGAACCCAGGACCCATACATTAAAAGTGTATTGCTCTACCAGCTGAGCTACGGAATCTTGTACTTTTGTAGTACCCTTCGTTGTTTGAAGTGATGCAAAGGTAGAAAAATCATCCATACACACCAAATCTTTTGTTAAAAAAAGCGACTCTAATTTTTAACTCGTTGTTTTTCAGTTTGAAAAAATAGTCCAATCTTTTGTTGTTTCGAGAGCTTACTGTTTTTTTTCGAATGAAGTTTGATGGAACGAGGCATAATTGAATCGATTTCCATGTATACATTTAAACTCCTTGTACTAAAGCGCTATAAAGCGGCTTTCAACATTCTAGGAACATTGTTTATATCGCTGTAGATTTCTGCCGTGGAGAAGCCTTTTTTTAGCATTAGCGCTTTTGTTTCCTCAGCGAGGTATTGATTAATCTCGAAATAAAGAGTTCCATCAGGTGCGAGGTGGGATAGCGCAAAATCGGCAATATAGTCATAGAAGAGGAGCGGGGCTTCCTCAGGGACAAATAAAGCTGTGTGTGGCTCATGTTGTAAAACATTTTGATGCATATCGCGCATCTCGGACTGCGTGATATAAGGCGGATTGCTGACGATAATGTCGAACTTTCCCTCTCCAAAAGACAATTCCCACTCTAGGATGTCCAAACAACGGAAATCAATCTTTGCTTCCAATCGCTGTGCATTTTCACGTGCAATTTCCAGCGCCTTGCTAGAAACATCGAGTGCAGTCGTTGTAGCGTTGGATAAATGTTTCTGAAGGCTGATGGCTATGCATCCAGTACCCGTTCCGATATCGACAACTTTTAAATTTTTCTGGCCCTCATGGTCGGCAAGAATCATTTCGACTAGTTCCTCCGTTTCCGGTCGGGGGATTAGTGTATGTTGATTGACCTTAAAATCCATATTGTAAAAAGGAGCGTGGCCAAAGATATGTTGTATGGGTTTCCCTGCTTGTAATGTTTGCAGTATGTCATATAATGCATTCAGCACTTCTTTATCGAGGGCAGTTTGAAGTTGTATATTTTGCTGCATTCGATTCCAACCCGTGACTGCTTCGACAGCGATCTGAGACAAGGTTTTAGCTTCTTCTGGGTCATAGATTTCGCCAAGTTTTTCAACAAATTCTTGACGAATTTTCAATAAGGTTACCATTTTACAAACCTACAAAAATCAATAGTAAACTGTGTTTTTAACGATATAATTAATAGTTTTGCGCTATGATGAGTGATCAAGATTACATGCAGCGCTGTTTGGATTTGGCGGTATTAGGAGGAGGGACAACAAGCCCGAATCCTATGGTTGGGGCAGTAATTGTATTTCAAGATCAAATCATCGGTGAGGGTTTCACTTCTCCCTATGGTGGAGCTCATGCGGAAGTAAATGCGGTTAATCAAGCGATTGAGCGGTATGGCGAAACACAGGCGAAGGCGATGTTTAGAGAGGCAACGATTTATGTGAGTTTGGAGCCTTGCGCCCATTTTGGGAAAACACCTCCCTGCGCAGATCTTCTTGTTAATATGGGCTTTCAGAAAGCTGTTATCGCATGTTTAGACCCTTTTGCCAAAGTTAATGGCGCAGGTTTAAAAAAACTTCAAGATGCTGGAATGGAGACCGAGGTTGGACTGCTGGAAAAGCAAGCAAAATGGATAAACCGTCGATTTTTTACAAAATTGGAGAAATCACGTCCTTATATCATTTTAAAATGGGCACAAACGGCTGATGGTTTTTTTGCGCCGCTTGAAGACGCACAGAAATGGATATCGAATATTGCGAGCAAGCAGTTGGTTCACAAATGGCGAGCCGAAGAGGATGCTATCCTGGTTGGTAAGAATACGGCGATTCTTGATAATCCAAGTCTCACAGTCCGTGATTGGAAAGGAACGAATCCCAAGCGAATATTGATAGATAAAAATTTAGCCGTTCCTCAGGATTTTGCTATTTTGAATGATCAGGCGGAGACCATCGTGTTCAATGCCGTAAAGACAGAGTGGCAAGGGCATCTTAAATTTGTGGAGCTCGAGAATTTCGATCTTTATTTGCCTCAACAGATCCTTTACCAATTATATTTGATGGATGTGCAGTCAATCATCATCGAAGGCGGCAAGAAAACCTTAGATATGTTTATAGATGCGGGTTTGTGGGACGAAGCCCGAATTTTCCGATCTGCAGAAACGTGGTCCGATGGTATCCCAGCCCCACATATCGAAGGTGAAGAATGGAACCTGGTAAAAGTAGGTTCCGATAGTTTTCAAACCTTAATTCATTCCTAATAATTTTTTGCATTTAAGTTAATAATTGTTCTTTATGTTCGGATGTGCGCATTTCCGAAGATATCTTGCAATTTATTTGACGTTTTAGATTATTTCGCCAGATACCCTTGTTTACTAAGGCGGGGCTACCAATCCGAATTTTGCATCCCGGAGACTGGAATCAAGATGCAGGTCCCGATTTTCAAAGCGCATTGCTTTTCATAGAGGATATCTATATCTGCGGAAATGTAGAAGTGCATGTGTCTGCAAAGGATTGGATTATTCACGGACATCACCAAAACCCAGCTTATAATTCGGTGGTGTTACACGTGATATGGGAGGGAGAGGAGCCCTGTTATTTAGCAGATGGTTCGCTGCTGCCTAGTTTGAATCTTAGAGAGTTAATCGAGCCGGATATCGTTTGGAAAGCAAATAACTTGTTGCAGAATATAAATCCTATTCCCTGCGCATATGACATTAAGAATGTGCCGATGCATATTAAGGTGCAGGTGCTGCAACGCACTGTTGTAGAGCGCCTAGAAACCCGCTACGAACAAGTCAAAATCCTTCTGAACGAAACTCAAGGCGATTGGGAAAGAGTGACTTTGATTCTGATAGCATCTGCATTTGGGATGAAGGTAAACAAAGAGCAATTTATGGCGCAGAGTAGGATTTTGAACTTAAAGCTGCTGAAAAAATTTGCTCATAAACCTCAACAAATTCATGCATTGTTCTTCGGACAAGCCGGTTTGCTACAAAAGGTGCCAGGTAGAGAAAGCTATGTGCAGGAGCTGCAAAAGGAATACGCATATATTGAAAAGCTCCATGGATTGGATAGTCTATCACCTTATCAATGGAAGTTCATGCGGATGCGCCCTGCAAATTTCCAGACTTTCAAACTTGCGCAGCTTGCTTCTCTTTATACACATCAATCCTCGTGGTTCTCTTGGATAACTACAACCGAATCCTTGGAGGAGATTCGATATTTTGTAGATAATTTAGAGATTCCAGCATTCTGGTCGAATCATTATCATTTTGAAAAGGAATCCGTAGGGCATAGCACAGCAATATCCAAAGATTTCTTCCATCTGCTGGTGATTAATAGCTTTTCTCTGATATTGTTTTCCTATGGGAAATATATGGGCGATGGCTACCTAGCAAATCGTGCGTTAGAATGGTTAGAGCAGGTTCCTGTAGAGATCAATAAACTGGTGCGTCCTTATAAGAGCTTAGGGTTACCTTTGGAATCTGCATTGGATAGTCAGGCGGTGCTGCAGTTGTGGAGTGCCTATTGCGAAAAGAAGCGCTGTTTACACTGCGGCATTGGCGCTTCAATCATTAATCGTATTTAGCTCTTTAATATTTCGGCTATATCATGAAAACCTTTTTCGGCAGCAAGGTCGGATGCGGTTTGACCAAATTCGTTTCTAACGCTGATATCTGCCCCATGTTCAAGCAAAATAATAATCAAATCAATGTTGCCCTGCTGCGCAGCAAGATGCATTGGTGTGATATGTGAAGATTGAACTACATTTACTTCCGCACCTGCTTCAATCAACATCTTTACGATATTATCTTGCTGTGCGCTCAATGCTGCATGAATTGGATAGACTTGATACCCATTCTTAGAAGCCGCGTTTGGGTTCGCGTGGCTACGCAGTAACATCCTGACGATCTCCTCTTGTCCAAAATGAGCTGCTATCCCGATTGGATAGAAACCATGAGAGGAAACTTCGTTGATGACATCTGGTTTTTGTTCCAACATAAATCGCACCTGCTCGCTGAGTCCTGCTGCGCATGCTTCATGTATGGTAATGCTGGATAAGTATTTGAGCATAACCTGAACAATCTGCGTTTTATTATAATAGCAAGCCAAGAGCAAGGGTGATATTTCGTGGCTCGTACTTTCTTTTAATAAATCTGGGTTTTTACTCAACAAAAGATTCAAGTCTTGATGGTTCCCCGTTTCAATATATTCCTCTAAAACTGTCAAACTCATATCGGGCATTTTATATTACGAAATAAATAAAAAAAAGTTAAATTAGCGTTATTAAAGCCATTCTTCTATTACTTTGGTATTTTTCTTAATGTTATTTTTCCTTATTGTATACAAATCTTTTTTAACGTTTACGAACACTATTTAAATTTTGTAGATAAATAGCTACAAGTAGTGTTTTTTATTAAGCAACCCTATATATATTTATCACGAAATAACTACTTTTGTAATGCCCTCCCCAAGGGCATGTTTTTCATAGGTAGATGTAGGGTCGAATATATTCTTTATTCGACCCTTTTTTTATGACTAATGTTGAGTTAATACCGCCTTATCTTAGAATAAAGCAATATTTTAGTAAAGTTTCGATTATCATAAGGATTGCAAAAGAGCATTGTAATTTTCGTTGTAATAAGTGTTTACAGCTAATAATTTGCTAATTCTCGAATATGCTCCGTTTGTAATTCAAGTGAAATTATTTAATCGTTTCGTGTTTTATTGTTAATTATTACGACTGTAACGGGAAATTATGGGAAGATGCGGCGATTTTAAAAGGAATTTTGGACTTAATGCACAAGATGATATATTTGGATAATCAGGTTTCTATAGGTTTCGAATTCTGAAAAGAAAAGTATAGGCGAATTCGTGACTGGAAAACCATTTCAATTTTTAAAAAAATAACTACTCATGGCAGGCGAGCTAAATAAGAAACATTTCGGTATTAAAGATATAGCTAAGTTGGCGAATGTTTCGATTGCGACGGTCGATCGTGTTCTTAATAATCGAAAAGACGTTTCCGAAACAACTCGGCAACGTGTTTTGGCGATTATTAAAGAGCATAACTATCAGCCTAATCTTTTTGCTCGAAGCCTTTCTGTAAAAAATAATATTCACGTTGCGGTTATTATTCCCAAGACTTCATTCCAGACCGGTTATTGGGCGCTTTGCTTAGAGGGGATTAATAAAGGCAAAGAAGAGTTACAGCCTTTTGGAATCATAACAACAATATTTTTATACGATCAAGAGGATGTGACAACTTTTAGAAAAGAAACTGAGGAGCTCCTCTCGGAGAATTTTACGGCCGTTGTTATTGCTCCAATCTTTGTCAAAGAGACGGAAGAGTTTGTGCAGGTCTGCCATCAACGACGAATGCAAACCATTTATATTAACTCCGATATACCGACGAAATCTACACTTGGCTATATTGGTCCGGATCTTTATAGCACAGGACGGTTGGCAGGTAATTTAACTTCTTATTTGGTGAAACCAAAGTCGAGTATCCTAGTGTTAAATGTGGCTAAGGGTATTGAGAACTATCGTTATTTGGATACCAAGATTGATGGTTTTAAAGAGTATCTCCTAAGCTATGATCCTTCAATCAATATCGATATCGTTGATATCCCATATAATGAATACGAAGAAGTAGAATTGGAACTGAAAATCAACATTAAGAAGTATGACCCTGATTTGATTTTCTTTACAAATTCGCGCGTTGCGTTTCTTGGGCGTTTCTACGCTGATCACCCCGATCTGAAAAAGCCACCCATTATCGGATTCGACTTCTTATCGTCAAACGTCGAATATCTCGCGGATGGAATCGTCGATTTCCTGATCTGCCAACGTCCGGATAAGCAGGGGTATTTTGCGCTGAATTACCTTTATCGATACTTTCTAAAGAAGGAAAATTTTGAAGGTTATAAGCCCATGCCTATCGATATTCTCACTAAAGAGAACTATTTGTTCTACGAAAATTAAGTGCAGCTTTTCTCATCGTGTTCAATTAAATCCAGCTTCGATAGATCAATTTACTTCTTGCTTCAAGATAACTGTTGATAGCATTTAGCTCATATCTACACCTTCCAATCTCACCCCACCTCATAAGCAAATCAAGAAAGTTTTTCCTAGCTTTGTGCTATGGCGAAAAAGAAGAAGATTGTCGTTGCAATTACGGGAGCAAGTGGTTCCATCTATGCAAAAGTACTGTTGGATAAATTAGTGGCTCTGCAAGATCAAATCGCCGAAGTCGGCATTGTGATGTCCGACAATGCGAAAGACGTGTGGAAGTTTGAGCTCGACGATCAATCCTTCAATAACTATCCCTTCAAATTCTACCAGAAGAACGATTTCATGGCGCCTTTTGCATCGGGATCTGCCAAGTTCGATAGCATGGTCGTCGTACCTTGTTCCATGGGAACAATGGCTAGAATTGCTCAGGGAACTTCTTCCGATCTAACGACTCGCGCAGCAGACGTTATTCTAAAAGAGCGTCGCAAATTAATCCTAGTCACACGAGAGACGCCATTAAACCTTATACATATCCAGAATATGCAATTGGCAACCCAAGCTGGTGCAATAATCTGTCCGGCATCACCATCGTTCTATAGCCGCCCGGCGACCTTTGAGGAGCTTGCTGCAACGGTAATAGACCGCGTGCTCGATATGATTGGATTAGACCTCGATACCTTTCGCTGGGGCGAATAAAGACGGCTCCACCGAACGACGAATAATCTAATTTTTGCGGGATAAAGGGTAAATTCTTCATGCAATCCCAAAAACTATTACCAATCTATTGGAATGATTTTGTACTTTTGTTTTTTAATGAAACAGCTGTACCCGTCTTCGCTAAACACAGTTTCCTGTATGCAGAAGGTTTTTGAAAATGCTCATTGGAAAAGATCGATCTGTGGGGTTATTGCTTTCATACCTAATAATACTAAACTTACTTCGCAAACTTTAGATTATCAACATACTTCATGGCTACAATATTAATTACTTCTGCAACATTAGTTTCGGCATCTCATCCTTTGCACCTTACATCTGTGGATGTGCTGGTAAAGAATGGAAAGATTGAAAAGATTGCTAAAAGCATCAAAACAGATGATAAGAAACTGCAGGTGATCGATGCTAAGGATAGCTTCTTAGCGGTAGGATTCTTTGACTTGAATGTGAATTTTGGAGAGCCTGGTTATGAAACCAAAGAAGATATACAAACTGGAACTGCAGCATCTGCTGCGGGAGGTTTTACCGCCGTTGCGGTGCATCCGAATACCAATCCGCCTATCCATAGTCGCTCAGAAGTAGCGTTGATCGTTAATTCGGCAAAAGGTAACATCGTAGATGTATATCCGGTAGGAGCGATCAGTAAAAAGAGAGAAGGGAAAGACCTTGCCGAGCTCTATGACATGCAACAAACAGGCGCCGTGGCATTCTCTGATGGAAACCACAGTGTACAACAAGCCGGCCTTATGGGGCGCGCACTTTTATATGCAAAAGGCTTTAATGGATTGATCATGTCGCATCCGGAAGATGATTCTATCGCTGGTGGAAACCAAATGAATGAGGGCGATGTAAGCACTTATCTAGGGATGAAAGGTATTCCGAATTTAGCGGAGTCTATTATGGTGTCGCGCGATCTCTTCTTAGCTGAATACAATGAAGCGCCTATTCATTTCAGCACAATCTCTACGGAAGAATCTGTTGATTTGATCAAAAAAGCTAAAGCAAAAGGCTTGAAGGTAACCTGTGATGTTGCAGCGCATAGCTTAGTGTTTACCGATGAAGAAGTGAAAGGCTTCGATAGCAACTATAAAGTGAGCCCGCCGTTGCGTACAAAAAAAGACGTCAAGGCTTTATTAAAAGGGTTGAAAGATGGAACAATCGATGCGATTGTTTCCCAACATACACCACACGAGATCGAATTTAAGAACGTTGAATTCCAAATTGCTTACAATGGCATCATTGCCTCGCAAACTGTTTTGCCTCTGCTAATTAAAGCTGGACTAAGCGCCGAAACAATCGTTGAGAAACTTTCTGTCGGTCCGCGTGTTATTTTAAATCTAGAGCAACCAAAGGTCGAAGAAGGGGCAGAAGCGAATTTAGTGTTATTCAGCACTAGCGAAAAATGGACGTTTGACGCCAAAACTAATAAGTCGAAATCTGCAAACAGCCCGCTTTTCGGACAAGAGCTAACGGGAAAAGTGCTTGCGGTTATCAACAATAATCAAACCTTAATCAACGATTAATATGGATAAGAAAGTAAAAAAGGCCTTAGAAGCCAGTATCAATTCATACGCTAAGAGCGAAGGATTAGAAGCGAGTAATGTGCTAGCGGCATTGCTGGATGTATTCGAATCAGATGCACCATTTATGGACAAAGTGGCCAATTTGGATACGGTATTTGATGATGAACAACGTTTTGAAGAACTTCGCGAATACGCATTCGATTTGTTAATGATTAATTTCTTTGCTGCTGATGTCGAGAAATTAGAAGAAGATTACTTAGATTCGGAAGAATGGGAAGCCATTGAAGAGGAAACCATCGATAGAGGGTCGGAGATGTTGAACATCTTATTATATCTTCGCGAGTGTGCAGATGATGATATCGAACCTTCCTTAGAAGACTTCCTGAAAGAATTTTTGTTAGTAGAAGAAGATGAGTTTCAAGATGAATATCGTATCTACGAAAAGCTTATCGCGAATCAGATCTTAATCGAAAGTGATTTTGCGGCAGCAGCTCAAGTAGCTAAAACGCTTACTGAAGAAGAGGAATTATTTGAACTATTCTATCCTATTATTGGTTTCTTTAGTGAGCCAAAGCCTTCAGCAGAGCAATTGGCAGACTATGAGGCCAATGCAGCTAACAAGTCTTTAGATACAGCACTCTACCAATTAATTATAAACTTTAATAAATAATGATGAATCAGACCATTGAAAACACGACAGATGTAAGGAAGAAAGCAATTATTCAAGGCGTTGTCCTTGGTGTAATTTCATTTATCCTATCCATCATTTCCTTATACATCACCGTATCGGCTACATCCCTGTTCACCTCTTCTGCGGCAGCAGGTTTCGTAAATTATGTGGTTTTCCTAATCGTTGCTGTCTTCTTCGTGATCTCGCTGAGAAAAGCTGCGGGAGGATATTGGGATTTCTCTACAGCGTTAAAAAACATCTTTATCATGATGGCCATTACTGCAGTAATTGGCACATTGGGGGTAAGTGTTTGGAATATGGTTAACCCGACTTTGCAGCAGGAAGCAATCGACAACACGATTAATATGACCATCGAAACGATGGAAGCTACAGGTGCTAACGATGAAAATATCGATAATACTATTGAAATGTTGGAACAACAGAGAAATGCTTTAGCGGAGATGTCAATTGGCCAAATCCTTAAAGGCTTAGCGGTTTCCATTTTAATGTACTTTGTATTATCGCTAATCTTTGCAGCGATCTTCAAACGTGAAAGACCAATTTTCCAAAGCCCGGCGCCTTCGGGCGACGCTCATCCTTGGCAAAACGAAAAATCTTAATTAAACGTAACCGTTTATATGCTAAAGGTATCATTGGAAAATGATACCTTTGCTTTTTATTATTATGGATATATCAGTAGTTATACCACTATATAACGAGGAAGAATCTCTTCCAGAATTGGTTGCCTGGATCAAACGGGTCATGGACGAGAACAACTTCTCTTATGAGATCATCATGGTTGATGATGGTAGTAAAGATCGTTCTTGGCAGGTGATTAAATCACTTAAGGCCGAAAATGAACATGTTACAGGTATTCGCTTCCGTAGGAATTACGGAAAGTCGGCAGCATTGAACGTTGGGTTTACCGCGGCTGAAGGTAATGTGGTCATTACGATGGATGCCGATCTACAAGACAGTCCTGATGAAATACCGGAACTTTATGATCGCATCATGAACCAAGATGCTGATTTAGTGTCCGGATGGAAGAAGAAACGTTATGATCCATTGACTAAAACTATTCCGACCAAATTATTCAACTCGGTTACACGGAGCATGTCAGGCATTGACAACTTACACGACTTCAACTGTGGCTTAAAAGCCTATAAGAAGGACGTTGTGAAAAGTATCGAGGTCTACGGCGAGATGCACAGATATATTCCGGTCTTAGCAAAATGGGCTGGGTTTAGTAAAATTCAAGAGCAAGTCGTACAGCACTTCCCTAGAAAATACGGAACAACCAAATTCGGTCCCGGACGCTTTGTCAAGGGCTTCCTCGACCTAATGTCTATTTTCTTTGTTGGGAAGTTTGCCAAACGCCCAATGCACTTCTTTGGACCATTAGGTGTAATCAGCTTTTTACTTGGATTTTTTATCACCATCTATCTTATCGCTGACAAGCTGATGAGTATCGCCAATGGTACTGCTTACAGAAATGTAACCGACCAGCCGATGTTCTTCCTGTCGCTTGTAGCGATTATCCTAGGAACGCAACTCTTCCTCACTGGATTTGTCGCCGAATTGGTAGCAAGGAACGGTTCAGACAGAAATAAATACCATATCGACCAAGTCATCTAACATGTTCTTTTCGATTATAATTCCTCTTTACAATCGTCCTGTTGAGATCAAAGAATTATTAGCGTCTTTGACCGAGCTGGAGTATAAGAATTTTGAGGTCATCATCGTTGAAGATGGTTCCTCAAGACCATCAGAGGATATTGTAACGCGATTTGAAGATACACTGGACGTACATTATTTCTATAAAGAAAATGAAGGTCAGGGCTTCGCCAGAAACTACGGCTTCGAGCGCGCCAAAGGTGATTTTTTCATTGTATTCGACTCAGATATTATTGTTCCGACGGATTACTTTAAGAATGTGCTGATCGGCTTGCAACGCGACAATTGGGATGCCTTTGGTGGTCCTGATGCCGCTCATAAATCCTTCACAGCCATCCAGAAAGCAATCTCTTATTCCATGACGAGTCCATTCACAACGGGCGGTATCCGTGGCAATAAAAAGCATGTAGGGCAGTTCCATCCGCGCAGCTTTAACTTGGGTATCTCGCGCGCTGTTTGGGAGAAGACACAAGGTTTCAAACTCTCCAGACGATCAGAAGATATAGAATTCAGTATCCGAATGATCAATGAAGGGTTTAAGGTCGGCTTGATTCCCGAGGCCTTTGTCTATCATAAACGCCGGGCGAATTTCCAACAATTTTATCGGCAAACCTATAATTTCGGAAAGGGTAGGATTGATATTTGGCAACGCTATCCATCGGAATTAAAACCCGTGCATGCGCTGCCTGCGGTCTTTACTATTGGTGTCTTCGGGCTGATCATGATCAATGCGATCAATCTGCTGACTATGAATGAAATGGCTGTCTTTAACTGGTTGGGATGGATCGGCAACACATTCATGTTTTTATACACGTTGATGCTGTTCTTACATGCCTTATTTGTGTGCAAGAGCCTCAAGGTCGCTTTCCTTGCTGTTATCGCTGCCTATACCCAACTAATCGCTTACGGCTTAGGTTTTTTGACCGAATATTCCAACGTTAAGCTATTTAACAAAAGCAAGAAAAAATTGACGGTTTAACACAGCTTTGTTATATTGTCTATATTAATATATGATTCCACTTACACAAACTAGTTTAGATAAGTTAGAGGTTCTTTTTAGTGATTTAGGCTTCAAATTACGTTATGAGAAGGGATCCTTCCGTACGGGAGCTTGTATCTTACAAACCTCTAAGGTGGTGGTTGTTAACAAGTTTTCCAGTGTGGACATGAAAGTACAATCACTTTTACAGATATTACAAGGTATAGAGGTTGACGAATCGCTGATTAGTGAAAAGCTACAGCCCTTTTATACAAATATTAAAAAGACGATAGAGACGATTTGAGAGTAACATTTTTAGGTACCGGTACTTCGCAGGGTGTGCCCGTTATTGCGTGCCATTGCCCTGTATGTCAATCTACAGATAAAAAGGACAATCGCTTGCGGTCGTCTATCCTCATGGAATATAATGAGCATGCTGTAGTCATTGATACAGGTCCCGATTTCCGCTATCAAATGTTGCGTCAGCATGTGGATCGTTTGGATGCAGTTCTGATGACGCATTCCCATAAAGATCATATTGCCGGTTTGGACGACGTGCGCGCCTACAACTACCAACAGCAGCAGTCTATCCCTATCTATTCCAATAAGGCTACACACGACGCTTTAAGAAAGGAATTCTATTACGCTTTTAGCGAATATAAATATCCGGGAGTGCCTCAATTGGAATTGGAGGAAATAGTAGCCGGTCAAGCCTTTGAACTTTACGGCGCATCCATACTTCCAATTGAAGTTATGCACTTCAAAATGCCCGTTCTCGGTTTTCGTCTTGGCGACTTCGCCTACATTACCGATGCGAAAACCATCTCCGACGAATCCTATGCCTTGCTCGCAGGAGTAAAGGTTTTAGTGCTCAATGCCCTGCAGAAAGATCCGCATATTTCCCATCTCACCTTGGACGAAGCCCTCGATGTCGTTAAGCGCATTGCTCCCGAGCAAACCTATTTAACGCATATCAGCCACCGCTTCGGTAAGCATCAAGATATACAAAAAGATCTGCCCGATGGCGTCTTCGTTGCCTATGATGGCTTAGCGATCGATATCGCTGAATAAAGCAATCCTGATCTTCTTTTTTTAAGTTCTCGCCCTGTTCAGGGGCTAGTTATACCTTGTTTTGAACTAAGGCCTTGCATAACCATTGTAGAGCCCTTTCATAGCCCTTCTGGAGCGGGTTTGATTGGGGTTTGTATTGGGTTTACATTGGGTTTGAAAGGGGTTTGACTAGTAGTTGGTAGTTAGTACTATTTTTGAAGAAAGGAAGGATCACTTGTCTTTGAACCAGGAAAGGAAGGATTTAAGGATTGGCAGGATCGGGTATAGTGACATATGAAGGGATGGATTGTATTTTTTATAGGAGACGTTTAGTGAAACGTCTTTACGCATTGGCGTCCAATTGACTTCTATACAATTTTGAACTATAAAGGCGTTAATCATGACGAACCGCGTAGAGACTGTAACCTGAACTGTGTCAGGGGAATAATTAGATGTAATTCATTATATTCAATTATTCAAACGATACGGTCATGAAAGAAAAGACCCCATTTGACTTTGAACGCTTCAAGGAAGAAGCGCTTCAAGGATTATCCGAAGGCAAGAGCCTATCTCCCAATGACGGCGTTCTGGCGCCCCTGATGAAACATTTATTGGAATCGATGCTTTCGGGCGAGATGGACAACCATCTTGAAGAAGAAAAAGCCTCAGGCAATAGTAATCGTAGGAACGGCAAGACCAAAAAGACGGTCCGGGGTCCGCATACGGGCACCTTCGAGTTGGAGACGAGCCGCGATCGATCTGGAACGTTCGAGCCTAAGATTGTCCCCAAACGCCAATTAATCATTACAGAACAGTTAGAAGGTCATGTTTTGAGTATGTATGCCAAAGGTATGAGCATGCGTGCTATCAGCGATTTCATCCGCGAAATGTATGCTATGGAGATTTCCGCGACAGAGATTTCTCGGATTACCGAAAGCGTCATGCCTGCTGTCAATGAATGGCGAAGTCGCCCCTTAGAAGCTGTTTATCCTTTTGTATTTCTGGACTGCATGCACTATAAGGTTCGTCAGAACGGAACGGTAGAATCAAGAGCCATCTACAATATATTGGGTATAGGTATGGATGGTCGTAAAGACCTGATCGGGCTTTATAGTTCAGAACATGAGGGCGCTAAATTTTGGCTTTCGGTTCTTACGGACCTAAAGCAACGCGGTGTTGAGGATATCCTGATTGCCTGTATTGACGGGCTTAAGGGCTTCCCTGAAGCTATAGAGGCCATATTTCCAAAGACCAGGATCCAGCTCTGTGTTGTTCATCAGATCCGTTCGAGCATACGCTATGTGACAGATAAGGACAAAAGGGAAGTAATAGCCGACATGAAACCAATCTACAGAGCGGTCAATGAAGAAATGGGTTATGAGAACCTGCTGTTGTTCGAGGAAAAATGGGGGAAGAAATATCCTCTAGCAGTTAAGTCATGGCTGGAAAATTGGGTAAATCTTTCCACCTTCTTCGAATATGATCAGCAGATACGAAAGATTATATATACGACTAACCCCATCGAGGGGATGCATCGACAGATCAGAAAGATAACCAAGACAAAGGGAGCTTTCAACTCAGAACAGGCGCTCTTAAAACTGATGTATTTGATCATCAAGGATATTTCCAAAAAATGGACTATGCCCGCACATAACTGGGCACTGACGATATCCCAACTCTACATTAAATTTGGTGATAGAATCAGGCTAGATAAGAGCTTTTAGGTTTAGGTTAATTCCCCATTGACACAGTTCATGTTACACAACCACCGCGTAGAGACGTTTCACTAAACGTCTCCTGAAACACACAATTACGATGTAAATGTCATCATCCCATACTTTACCCGATCCTGCCAATCCTTAAATCCTTTCTTTCCTGGTTCAAAACTAAAAACCATACTCTTATATCTGAAATCTTATACCTAACATCTAGTCCCCGCCATAGGTCTAATTACTAACTACTTAATACTAAGTACTGCTCCATTTATTGAGTCGAGACAAATTTTTTTAAAAATTTAACAGCTTGTTGCAAACCTTTTATCATATGAGTTGTTAGAAAGTTGATAATATGTTTAAATAATTTAAAACAAATCAAAACTTTACTACTATGGGAAATATTTTGTATTTAATCGCTGTAATCTTAGTAATTATCTGGGCAATTAGCTTCTTAGGAGGTTATGCTACAGGTGGTATCATCCACATTTTATTGGTAATTGCTGTTATTGTCGTTTTATTAAGAGTTATTCGAGGAAACGCTTAAATGAGCTTAAATAGTATTATTTAAGTAATATTGAGCAATGGCGATATCTTCCTTAAAGGTGATTTTAATATTCTTATGATCACCTGGATAGATGGTTAAGCCGTTGCTCATTTTTTCTATTACTGAGGCATCGTCCGTAAACGTGGTTTCCTCTTTCTGTTTATAAGCCTCTTGGAATAGGCATGCTTCAAATACCTGAGGCGTCTGAACCAACCACACCTGATCTCTATCTACCGCTATATTTTCTTTCAAATTACCTAATCGAACAGAGTTGCTGCTCTGAACGGCAGGGATAATTGCTGGATTTTCCGTACAACAGGTTTGATATAGGTTTTCGATTAATGTCTGAGATACGAGGGGTCTTGCAGCGTCATGTACGCCAATCACATCGCCGGGAGATAGTTGATAGGTATTTTGTATGTAACGTAATCCATTTCTTACACTCTGAAATCTGCTGGCGCCGCCGTAGCATATTTGATGGGGAATTTCGAAACCATATTCCTTGCATTGTTCTTTCCAGAAAGTCTGCATATTTTCTGAAATAACCAGGATGATCTTGGCTTGAATGTTTGCCTCGGCGAACTTCGCTATGGTATGCATGAGGATAGGCTTAGTGGCTAGCAACATATATTGTTTTGGAAGATCGCTAGACATGCGCGAACCGCTACCCGCGGCAACAATGATAACAAAGTTTTGGTTCATAAAGACAAAGATAGTAAATAACAGAAAAGGAGGCCTAGGCCTCCTTTTTATTTTCTTTATGCTATATTCTTAGATAATTAACATCGCATCGCCGTATGAATAGAAACGGTATTTCTCTTTTACAGCAACTTCATAAGCATTCATAGTATTCTCATAACCTGCGAATGCAGCAATCATTACCAATAAGGTAGACTGTGGCGTGTGGAAGTTAGTAATCATTGAGTTTGCGATACTGAAATCGTAAGGAGGGTAGATGAACTTGCTTGTCCAATCGTTCGCTGCTTTCAAGTGTTTGTCAGCAGATACCGAAGACTCGATCGCGCGCATAGATGTTGTACCTACCGCACATATCTTACGTTTATTATCAATACCCTTATTTACCAATTTAGCCGCTTCATCCGTAATGATGAATTGCTCAGAGTCCATTTTATGCTTTGTTAAATCTTCTACCTCCACTGTACGGAAAGTACCAAGACCAACGTGCAATGTTACTTCAGCAAACTCAACCCCTTTAAGCTCTAGGCGCTTCATCAATTCGCGCGAGAAGTGCAAACCAGCTGTCGGAGCTGCTACGGCACCTTCGTTTTTCGCGTAGATCGTCTGGTAGCGGAATTTATCCTCTGGTGTTGCTTTACGTTTGATATATTTAGGAAGAGGTGTTTCCCCTAGGATTTCAATGTTTTTGCGGAATTCTTCGTCTGTACCGTCAAATAAGAAACGGATGGTACGTCCTCTAGATGTCGTATTATCTACTACCTCAGCAACAAGTAAGTCGTCATCGCCGAAGTATAGTTTGTTTCCTACACGGATTTTACGAGCAGGATCTACTAATACATCCCATAAACGAAGTTCTTTGTTCAACTCACGCAATAAGAATACTTCAATTGTAGCACCGGTTTTCTCTTTGTTTCCGTACATACGGGCAGGGAATACCTTGGTGTTATTTAAGATCATTACATCTTTATCATCAAAATAATCTAAAACGTCCTTGAAGATTTTGTGCTCAATTTTTCCACTGTCACGGTGTAAAACCATAAGACGCGATTCGTCTCTTTGTTCAGATGGTTCAGAGGCAAGTAAAGATTCAGGTAAATTAAAGTTGAATTGTGATAATTTCATTTTAAATAATGACAATATTAGACCCTCTAGCCTTACTGGGGCTAGAATTTAATAAGGCTTACAAAGGTAAGCATTTTTATGTATTTAATATGTCATATGTTTCCTTTACAAATTCTTAACGAAATCTTCTTTAGATAGGTAGCTAGAGTTGTACTTTTTTTTGCCATATTCAAAAGATTTCTATCTGCGATAGTGGTTTTTCTAAAATATATCGTAATTTAAATCGAACAAAAATAACTGTTAATATCTCCAAATGAATTAGGAAAAGATGGCTGATACTACCAAAAAAGAAGAGTTTGCAAATGATATCATACCTATCCCTGAAAGTCTAGAAGACGGCATGCAACACGTCAATAACCCTGTACTTGATTTACCACGGATAGAAAAACAATATTTAACCACTGTCAAAGGATTTTCGCAAGACCGGAATGTATTTTATTTCACTGATGGTCGCGCGAAGGTGGAGGTGAAGGTTGTCTCGGAAGAGATTATCCGCGTCAGATTAGCACCTGAGGGTGTTTTTTTAGCTGATTTTTCATACGCTATCAACCATAAACCCGATGAGTATGTCAATTATCAATTAGAAGAATCGGAGACACACTATAAAGTCAAGACCAATGCGGTAACCTGTTTTATCAAGAAGGATAACTTCTTTATCTCTTTCGGGAGCGCGGAGGAGAAAGTATTGAATGCAGACTTTGCGCCTATGCATTGGGAAGAAAATGTGGACTTTGGTGGGTATTATGTGTACTGTACGAAGGAAGCACAGGCCGATGAGGTTTTCTTTGGCTTGGGGGATAAGGCGACGAATTTGAATCTGCGTGGCAAGCGTGTTCGAAACTGGAATTCGGATACCTATTCCTACGCTTTCAATCAGGATCCACTTTACAAAACGGTTCCATTTTATATTGGAGTTACTCAAGGAGATGCCTATGGTATCTTTTTCGATAATACATTCAAGACATTTTTCGACTTCGCAGCAGAACATCATGACCAAACGAGCTTCTGGTCCGAGGGAGGCGAACTGCAATACTATTATATCCATGGTCCGAAAATGATCGATGTGGTGAAGCGGTACCACAGCATTACCGGAACACATTATATGCCACCGCTATGGGGGATAGGGTATCACCAGTGTCGCTGGAGCTACTATCCAGAAGCGAAGGTACGCGATGTAGCCTCAGAGTTTAGAAAACGTGAGATCCCCTGCGATGCCATTTATCTCGACATCGACTATATGGACGGATACCGTTGTTTCACTTGGAATAAGCGTTACTTTCCTGATCCCAAGAAGATGATTGCTGATTTAGCGGCTGATGGCTTTAAGACCGTAGTTATGATCGATCCTGGAATCAAGGTCGATGATCAGTATTGGGTATTTAAGCAGGGTAAGGAGAATAATTACTTCTGCCGACGCGGGGATGATTATTTTATGGAAGGATTTGTATGGCCTGGTCGCTGTCAATTTCCGGACTTCACCAACCCCGAAGTTCGCACTTGGTGGGGAACCTTGTATAAAGGCTTGGTAGAAGATGGAGTAGCTGGCTTTTGGAATGATATGAACGAGCCGGCTGTATTTGGTCGAGGAACTTTCCCAGACGATGTCCGTCATCAATTCGAAGGGCACCGCGGTTCGCATCGCAAAGCCCATAATATCTACGGGATGCAGATGGTTCGAGCGACTTACGAGGGATTGAAGAAATTATACCGTAACAAGCGACCATTTACGATTACACGTGCTGCCTATTCGGGCACACAGCGTTACTCTTCGGTGTGGACAGGGGATAATATTGCTACCTGGGAACATTTGCGCATCGGTACGTTGCAATTGCAGCGGTTATCGGTTTCCGGTATGTCGTTCTGCGGTACGGATATTGGCGGATTCACAGGCGAACCAGATGGCGAACTATATACACGTTGGATGCAGTTTGGTGTTTTCTCACCCTTTATGCGCGTGCACTCAGCAGGAGATACCCGCGATCGTGAGCCGTGGAGCTTCGGTCCGGAGTGGGAGGTTATCTGTAAGAAATTTATTGAATTACGATATAAACTATTGCCATATATCTACAGTGTATTTTGGCAACAACACAAATACGGCGACCCGATATTGAGACCAATTGCGTTATTGGAGCAACATATCGCCAAGAACCTTCAACGCGAAGAAGAATTTATGTTTGGCGATCATTTATTGGTTTCGCCTGTATTGCACCCGGGACAGTTAAATAAAGTTGTCTATCTGCCGGAGGGCACTTGGTATTATTATTTCAATAACCAAACTTATGCCGGAAGTCAGGAACATCAAATCGATACACCATTGGACGAGATGCCATTCTTTGTTCGCGGAGGTGCCATAGTTCCGGAGTTCCCAGTGATGCAATATACGGGAGAGCAAAAGATTGAGTCCTTAAAATTGACCTATTATTTCGCCGAGCAATCCTGCGACTCTTATGTGTATTCGGATCATGGGGACACCTTTGCTTACGAGCAAGACGTCTACATGGATAAGCATTTTATTGCTGAAGGGCAAGCCGCCTCGGTAAGTATTCGTCAAGGCGAGCAAGGCTTATATACGCCGAACTATAGCACGTTCGATCTATATCTTGTAGGCTTACCGTTTACACCGAAGCAATTGGTTGTCGACGGTTTAAAAATTGATTTTAAAACAGATGCAGAAGGACGATCCTATGTACAATTAGACCGTGATTTTAAGAAGATAATCATTCAATAGTAACTCTACTCATAGAAAAACAAGTTAAGCATGACTGAAGCGGTTCAAGTACATAGCTTACTGTCGGATTTTGATGTTTCATTATTTCGGTCAGGAAGGCATTATAAGCTTTATGAAAAATTCGGATCCCATGAGTTAAGGATCGACGCTGTCGACGGGGTCTACTTTGCCGTTTGGGCACCGAATGCGAAAGAGGTTTCCGTTATTGGGAACTTTAATGGTTGGAACCCACATTCGCATCAGCTTCATGTACGTTGGGACAGCAGTGGTATATGGGAAGGTTTTATCCCTAAGCTGCAAAATGGAGAGGTTTATAAATACCATATCTTAACGAATCAGGGGGAGCGCTTGGAGAAGGCAGATCCCTTCGCCCTGCATACGGAGATTCCACCGAGCACAGCTTCTATTGTATCGACGACTTGGTACTCCTGGACGGATTCAGAATGGATGTTTAATCGTCGTGAAACGAACGCATTAGACCGTCCGTATTCCGTATATGAGATGCACTTAGGATCCTGGATGCGAGATCCGAAACATCCGGATCGTTTCTTTAGCTATAAGGAAATCGCCGATCGCTTAATTCCTTACCTATTGGAAATGGGCTTTACCCATGTAGAGTTCATGCCGGTTATGGAGCATCCTTATTATCCATCTTGGGGATATCAGATTACAGGTTATTTTGCTGCCAGCTCGCGCTACGGAAGTCCGCAGGAATTAATGGGGCTTATCGATGCGCTGCATCAGGCCGGTATTGGGGTGCTGCTCGATTGGGTGCCATCACATTTTCCGGGCGATGCTCATGGTCTTTATCGTTTCGATGGGACACATCTTTTTGAGCATGAGGATCCCAAGAAAGGGTTTCACCCAGATTGGCAGTCTTATATCTTCAATTATGGGCGCAATGAGGTAAAGTCATTTTTGATCAGCAATGCCTTCTTCTGGTTGGACCGTTATCACGTTGATGGACTTCGTGTCGATGCGGTTGCATCCATGTTGTATCTCGATTATTCGAGAAAAAAAGATGAATGGATACCGAATGAATTTGGTGGCAATGAAAATTTGGAGGCCGTTGCATTTCTTAAAGAACTGAACGAGGCGGTTTATAAATACTTTCCAAATACACAAACGATAGCAGAGGAATCGACCTCATGGCCGGGCGTTAGTCGGGCAACATTTCAAAACGGCTTAGGCTTCGGGATGAAATGGATGATGGGTTGGATGCACGACACATTGGCTTACTTTAAAGAAGATCCGATCAACAGATCTTACCATCATGATAAGATGACTTTTGCTGGAGTATATGCTTTTACAGAAAATTTTATGCTTCCACTGTCTCACGATGAAGTCGTGTATGGTAAGCAATCTTTAATCTATAAAATGCCTGGTGATGAGTGGCAAAAGTTTGCTAACTTAAGGTCACTTTATCTCTATATGTTCACTTTTAGTGGCAGCAAATTGCTGTTTATGGGAGGTGAATTTGGGCAAACATCGGAATGGAATGTGAACCAGTCTTTGGACTGGCATCTCTTACAATTCAAACCACACTCGGGCATGAAGAAATTCGTGTCCGACCTAAATAAGGTTTATAGAAATTACCCGGCATTGTATGAGAAGGCTTTCAGTCCGGAAGGTTTTGCATGGATTGAGATGGCTGATCATACGAATAGTCTTTTCGTTTACACCCGGAAGGGGCATAATGAAGAAAATGATCTGCTGGTAGTTTTGAACCTGACGCCTGTTGTGCGGCGTAATTTCCGAGTGGGAGCAACGCATGCCGGTACCTGGGAATTAGTACTTAATTCTGACGAGACAAAGTATCATGGCAGTGGCGTTTCCGTGAAAAAGAAAGTTGCCACAGATGCTGTATTTTGGATGAACCAAAAGCAGTCTATTGTATTAGATATTCCGCCATTAGCGGGGTTAATTTTTAAACGCGTTTTATAGATTATGCAAGTTATTCATTTAAGTGTAGAGTGTTTTCCTGTTGCAAAGGTCGGTGGATTAGCGGATGTTGTTGGTTCATTGCCGAAATATCAACGTCAATTGGGTGTTGATGCCGCTGTTATGATGCCTTATTTTGATCGGAAATTTACGCAGGATCATGAATTTGAATCTATTGCGAAAGGAGAGATTTATCAAGGATCGGCTTTACTGAGCTATGAGGTGCTTCGGGAAAGCAAGGATACGCTTGGATTTCCACTTTATCTGATTCGTATTCCGGGGGTGTTGGACCGTGAAGAGGTCTACTGTTATCCGGATGAAGCAGAGCAATGGATTGCTTTTCAGCACGCCGTACTACATTATTTGAAAACAAATGAGCTGAAGCCGGATGTGTTGCATTGTCATGATCATCACGTCGGTCTGATTCCGTTTCTGATACGCTATACGAATGACTACCGATCCTTAGCAGATATTCGCACTGTTTTCACGGTGCATAACGGACAATACCAAGGTTGGATGAATTGGAACAAGGGTATATTACTTCCAGGATTTGACACCTGGAAATGGGGACTCTTGGATTGGGATGGTCTGATCAATCCATTAGCAACCGCTATAAAATGCTGCGATGCTTATACTACAGTATCCGAAGGCTATCTAGAGGAGCTTTATGAGGAGGCAAACGGATTACAAGCCTTGTTTTATGATGAACGTGGGAAATCCCACGGCATTGTCAATGGTATTGATCCTGCTTATTGGGATCCGATCAACGATCAGTTGATTATCGAGAATTATGGAATCGCACAAGTTGACGAGGGCAAATTGGCAAATAAGAAAATCCTTTGTACTCAATATGGCTTGGATCCGGCCTTACCTCTTTTAAGTTTTATAGGCCGTTTTGCAAGCGAAAAGGGTGCTGATATTTTAGCTCCGATTATCGAGGACTTATTGAGTCCGGCGGATGTACAACTCAGCGTCTTTATTTTGGGCTCTGGCGATGCCAATATACAAAATAGTATTGCTGCATTGACGCAACGTTTCAAGGGTAGGTTAGGAGTTTTCTTTGGCTATAACGAAGGCTTGGCGCATCAGGTTTACGCCGCGTCTGACCTCTTGATTATGCCGTCGCGCGTAGAACCATGTGGCTTGAATCAGCTTTATGCATTGAAGTATGGTACTATTCCGATTGTTCGCAAAATTGGAGGACTAAAGGACACGGTTATTGATGTGGAAGATGCAGGCTATGGTTTTGTATTTGCAGATGTCGATGCGGCTCAAGCTGCAGCGACCGTTCGTAGAGCATTGACTTATATTTCCGACGAGAAGCAATTTGATGAGATTCGAGCAAATGCCATGGAACTGGATTTTTCCTGGCATAAGTCTGCTCAAAAATATATTGATTTATATAACCAATTACTTAGATGATATGGCGCACAAAGTTGTTTCAATTGTATTAGGAGGAGGCCGAGGGACACGCCTTTATCCATTGACCGACCAGCGGTCTAAACCTGCGGTTCCTATCGCTGGAAAATACAGATTGGTGGATATTCCCATCTCTAACTGTTTGAACTCAGGTTACAACAAGATATTTGTACTGACACAATTTAACTCTGCGTCGCTGAACAAGCACATCAAGAACTCCTACAACTTTAGTATTTTCAGTAAAGGTTTTGTGGATATTCTTGCTGCTGAGCAGACTAGTGAAGGGGATAGTTGGTTTGAGGGAACTGCAGATGCGGTACGCCGTACGCAGAAGAACTTAGTCAATGTGGATTATGACTACGTACTGATTCTTTCGGGAGACCAATTATATCAGATGGATTATTCCGCGATGGTCGATTTCCACGTGAAGGGCGGCGGCGATATTACTATCGCAACGATTCCTGTTTCGGGAAAAGAGGCTACAGGCTTTGGGATTTTGAAGTCCGACGAAAACGGCGAGGTATCATCTTTTATCGAGAAACCTAGCAAGGATTTGCTTCCAGATTGGACATCGGAGGTTCCGGAAGAATTGGAAAAGCAGGGTAGAAATTATCTGGCTTCGATGGGTATCTATGTTTTCTCAAAGGGTATCATGAAGAAGCTATTAGCGGAGAATAAAGGAATGGATTTTGGGAAGGAAATTATTCCGGATGCCATAGGCAACGTCAAGATATTGAGCTATCAGTATGATAACTATTGGACTGATATCGGTACTATTTCCTCATTTTTTGAAGCTAACATTGGTCTAACGGATGATATTCCAGCATTTAATCTTTTTGGTGAGACGGTATATACACGTGCGCGTATGCTGCCTCCATCGAAGGTGTCGGGGACTACTTTAAATCATGTGATTGTTTCCGACGGCTGTATCATTTTGGCGGATAAGATCCATCGTTCGGTGATGGGGATCCGCTCTCGTGTCGGTGCTGGAACGGTCATTAAAATGACTTACATGATGGGTTCTGATTATTATGAGGAGCTGACCGAGGTTTTGGAAATGACTAATAGCCAAGAGCCGCCACCAATCGGTGTTGGTGAACGTTGTTATATCGAAAATGCCATTCTAGATAAAAATTGCCGTATTGGTAATGATGTTCGCATCAAAGGCGGAAAGCATTTGCCGGATGGTGATTTTGAGCATTATTCTGTAGTCGATGGAATTATAGTCGTCAAGAAAAATGCCGTAATCGATCATAATACCAGTATTGGTTTGTAAAAGAGAAGCGCCTTGTCAAAAACAAGGCGCTTCTTTTATTCTTCTGTTCTTTGTGTTTCTTCAGTTGGCAAATCTTTGATTTCGCTTTCTTTTTTCGGTTTCTTCTTACCAAATTCTACCACTTCAACGATACGTGGAATACTGGATTTCGGAGCCATATGGCGCAGCTTCTTGATCTTTCTTCTTCGTTTGTAGTTTCTCACTAAACTGCTGTCTTGATATAAATTCCAGTTCATCAATAGAACCGAGAATAATACGACCGCTAGTCCGATAATTTGCAGCTTGGTAACCTCGTGGTCGGTAAAGAAGTGCACGAGGATAAGGGCAACGATTGGGTTGACATAAGCATACGTACTTACCTCTGTCGCCGGACGCACTTGCAATAGGAAAATATAACAGCTAAATGCTAAAATAGATCCCATTAGAGCTAGGTAGACCATAGCGCCCCAATATTCTACCGATACAGTTGCCGGATCAAATCGGCTGTATTCCCCATTGAACAATGCCACAGTAGTAAATGCTGTCCCTGCTACGACCATTTGCCAAGCAGTTTTTACCATCACATTCAGATCTTCCTCTTTTGCCGGCGCAAGGGCATCAGCATCAGTCGGTTTTCCTTTTGTTCTTTCTTTGCTATATTTTGACCATAGGGAGCCAACTGTCCAACCGATGGTCCCTAAGGTTAAGACAATCATCGCTGTTAGCTTATTCTCGCTTTCTGCCGATTCTGAGGCAGGGCCGAATATCTGTTCTGCAAACAACATAATGACACCAATAAAGCCCAATATGAGACCAAGGATCGTCGTTACGCTAGAGAAGTTCTCTTTCCACTTTGGTTTATCTAAGATGATGAACCAAATAGCAGTCGCAGCAGAGAGTATCGATACGATGGCACTGGAGATGAACTGTTCAGACCATATAATCGCTGCCATATCAATAAATAGTAGAAGGAAGCCAACAAAGGCAGCATCCTTTACTGCTTTTTTAATATAGATCTTGTATCCTTTTAGATAACAATAACCCATAAGTAGTGTACCCGCAATAATAAAACGGATAGAGCCTAATACAAAAGGAGGGAAGGCATGCAACGCCTTTTCAATAAAGAAGAAAGTGGAACCCCAAACCACATAAACGACAGCATATGCAAAAATGATAGTGCTTGCTGATGGGGTAGTTGTATCTTTTACCATGGTATGCTTATTCCTTTGTAGGAATCACTAATTTGTTGTCTTCTTTTACTGTTTCTAGAACGATAGTCGTACGGGTGGAGATAATCCCCTCGATTTTACTTAATGAATTGCGCATGAGGTCGACTAAACCTGCAGAGTCATTCGTTCTTACTTTAATTAGATAGCCATCTTCACCGGCGATATCATGCACTTCAAGCACGTCTGGAATCTCGGCTAATAAGAGTCCTACTTTTTGCACACCAATGATATCTTGTGTTTTGATAAAGATGAAGGAAAGCATTTTCTGGTCTAATGCTGCAGGATTGATTCGAGCGTTATATTGAAGGATAACATCCTTTTGCTCAAGTTTTTTAACGCGCTCCAGGATAGCAGAAGGTGCCATTCCTAATTCACGCGCGATATCTGCGTTGTTCGTGCGCGCATTGTCTTGCATAATCCTCAGAATTTGAAGATCAATTTGGTCCAATGAATATTCTAATTTTGCCATATCGCGCAAATATCGTCATTTCCGAATAATATTCAAATTAATATGAATTAAAATGAATAAAATTCAGTTTAAAGATGTTAGCACAGGATATTCTTTTTGAGGAGCGTAACGAAATCCGCAGGGACTATACGCTAATATACAGAATATAAAATGAATATCATCTTTATTTACTGATACTGAGTCTGATGTAATTTTGTGGTTTTGCGGTATTTTGCGTGTTTTTAATAAAACAATGCGTAATAAAAGATTTAATTGAGGGTAAAACGGAAAAAATGCAGTTTATTTTATCGAATATTGCGTAATTTAGTGTTTTCAATCTATACAGTCGTGTCGGAAATTTCAAGTTTACTATCCTTATCTGAATCTCTTTCGGGAGATTTATACTTTGATGCCAACAATGTAGAACATCAGACCATGCGCCTTGCGTATTCCACTGATGCATCAGTTTATCAGGAACTGCCCCTTGCGGTTTGTATTCCTCATCATATTGATGATTTGCAAAAATTAATACATTATGCGAAGCGTCATCATACCACCCTAATTCCTCGTACTGCGGGAACCTCTCTTGCGGGGCAGGTTGTTGGAGCGGGGATTGTTGTCGATGTTTCGAGATTCTTCAATCAGATACTGGAGGTTAATGTTGAGGAACAGTGGGCGCGCGTACAACCGGGCGTTATTCGCGACGACTTGAATGCGTATTTGCGTCCATACGGTTTGATGTTTGGACCAGAGACCTCGACAGCAAGCCGGGCGATGATCGGTGGGATGATTGGAAATAATTCATCGGGATTGCACTCTATAGTATGGGGCGATACGCGGGAAAATCTGTTGGCTGCAAAAGTATTACTGGATGACGCAAATCTGGTCGAGTTTAGCGATTTGAGTGAGGCGGAATTCTTTAGTAAGTTAGCCCTGAAGACACGTGAGGGTGAAATCTATCGAGATATTAATGGGATTTTAACGGATAAGTCGAATCGTGACGCTATCGTGGCGGGATATCCAAAGAGTGAAATAACGCGTAGGAATACGGGTTATGCTTTAGATATGTTGTTGGACCATAGCCAGCCATTTAACTTTTGTCGCTTATTAGCGGGTTCGGAAGGAACGATTGGGATAATTACAGAGGCGAAAATTAAACTGATGCCATTGCCACCAAAGGAGATTGGCTTGTTATGTGTTCATTTTAACGATATGGTCGAATGTATGCGTGGAAATGCGCTAGCATTGAAATATCATCCTGAAGCATCTGAGCTTGTTGATAAGTATATTTTAGATTTTACTGTTGGTCATCCGACCTATCAGTATAATAGATTTTTTATAGAAGGCGATCCTCAGGCTTTATTGATTGTCGAGTTCCGTGCTGATACTATTGAAGAAATAGAACAAAAGGCTGCAGCCTTGAAGCTAGCTTTGCAATCGGCTCAATTAGGCTATGCCTATCCGCTGATTATGGGTTCGGAGCAGTGTAATCTAGTGTGGGATGTTCGTAAAGCTGGTTTAGGCTTAATTAGAAATCTACCTGGCGATAATCAACCTGTCAATTTGATTGAGGACTGCGCGGTTTCGCCGGAAGATTTACCGGATTATGTTGCAGATATTCAAAAGTTATTGTCGGAGGAGCAAGTGCATGCCTCCTATTATGCGCATGCCGGCGCCGGAGAGCTTCATATCGAGCCTTTCATTAATTTAAAATCCGCGGAGGGGCGTCGTCAGTTCCGTTCGATCTTAGAGAAGACAACGGATCTGGTATTAAAATATAATGGATCCCTAAGCGGCGAACATGGGGATGGTCGTTTGCGCGGAGAATTTATAGGAAAAGTACTGGGTGAGCAAGTTTATCAACTCTTACTTCAGGTAAAGCAAGCATTCGATCCGAATCATATTTTCAACGCGAGGAAGATTGTTGATACTCCGCCGATGGATACGCATTTGCGCTATGACAACGTTCGCGATGGCAAGGATATCAACACTTATTTTGATTTCACGCAGAACGAGAGCATTTTACGCTTAGCGGAGAAATGTTCAGGTTCGGGCGATTGTCGAAAAACGGAAATTACGGGAGGGACCATGTGTCCGTCATTTATGGCTACACGCGATGAGAAAGATACAACGCGCGCGAGAGCCAATATGTTGCGTCAGTTCTTGACGAACTCCAATAAGCAAAATCGTTTCGACCATGAGGAGTTGAAGGAGGTGATGGATCTTTGTTTGAGTTGTAAGGGCTGTAAAACGGAATGCCCGTCTAGTGTGGATATTGCGAAGATGAAAGCGGAGTTTCTGCAGCATTATTACGATGCGAATGGTAGCAGTTTCCGTTCCAAGTTGATTGCGAATTTTACGCAATCGCAGAAACTAGGATCTTATGTTGCGCCGATATATAATTTCTTTGCAACGAACCAGATTACTTCTGGAATTATCAAATCCGTTGTAGGATTTGCCCCTAATCGTTCCTTGCCGAAAGTGCATGGTACCACGCTAAGTGCTTGGGTTAAGAAGCAGGAAACAGCGAAACAAAAAAGGAAAGTTTACTTGTTCAGTGATGAGTTTACGGAATATAACGATACGGAGATTGGTATCACCGCTTATAAATTATTGACGGCCTTAGGTTATGAGGTTGTTGTTCCAAAACATCTGGAAAGTGGTCGAACTTTTCTTTCGAAAGGATTTGTAAAGAAGGCGAAGGAGCTTGCGAACAAGAATGTGAATATGTTAGCAGATCTGATCAGCGAGGAAACACCCTTATTGGGAATAGAGCCCTCGGCGATTATCACCTTCCGCGACGAATATGTTGACTTAGTGGATTCGGAAAATAAAATCAAAGCAGTAAACTTGGCGAAGCATGCATTGATGGTTGATGAGTTTCTAGTGCAAGAGATAAAGGCAGGTAGAATACATGCAGAACAGTTCACGGCCGACAAGCAGAAAATCAAGCTACATGGTCACTGTTATCAAAAGGCGTTTAAATTGGTAGATTACACAAAGCAGCTATTGTCATTGCCAACAAACTTTGAAGTGGAGGTGATCCCATCCGGCTGTTGCGGAATGGCTGGGTCCTTTGGTTATGAGAAAGAGCATTTTGAGGTTTCCCAAAAGGTTGCTGAGTTGGTGCTGTTCCCAACGCTGCGTAAGACAGGAGCAGAGTATATCATTGCAGCAGCTGGTACCTCATGTAGGCATCAAATTAAGGATGGTGTTCAGCGTAAGTCTTTCCATCCGGTGGAAATTATGTACGATGCGCTAATCCAGAAATAAGAAACTTTTTGTAAATTAAGCTGTTGTATTAAAAAAGAGAGATTATGAAAAAAATATTAAGCTATTGCTTATTAGCGTCTACAGTTGTAGGTTTTGCCGCTTGTGGAAATGCAAATAAATCAGGAGGCTCATCAACAGACTCTACAGGTTCTTCCGTTAGTGCTTCTGCTAGCACGCTAAATCAATTGACGAATGATCCCAAAGGGTCGCCTTTACATTTCTATTTCAATATGAATGAGGTAGGGCAGACCGATTCTTCGGTTGTGTATGATGCAAAATCGCTTTATAACAATGATACAGTTGGATTTAAATTGGAAGTGCTAAAAAATATCGAGGCGGGAATTACGGCACAGAATACTCCGGATAACGATAAAGGATTTAGAGTAGGATCGCTACGTATTTCGAGCTTAGGATTAGTTTCGGACAATTTCCTAAAGGCGGTTGGCGATCTTTACGGTATGCAGGCTGGCGGTCCGATGACGGATAGGGCGATATCGCCGATGGTGTTTTCATCTAATAATGAGACCGTAGATCTAAGCAAATCGAAATCATATAATTTCAAACTATTCTTCGATCAAGCGAATGGGGAGCCGGCAGAGTTTTTTGCGGTAGTCGATAACTATAAGAAATCGTTTGAACTGACCGAGAAAGATTCTACCTTCCGTAACGCATTTTTTAATGCATTGACTGGAAAGTAGTTGAAAATGATATAAAGAATAGAAAGCACCCTGTGGGGTGCTTTTTTTGTGTCGCGATTCGAAAGCATCAACAAGTTTATTCTCCATTTTATAAAAAACTATGGTACACATTGGGATGAAATATGCATTTGAGAGACATTATGTTTATTTAATATTCTTGATAGGAAAATTGTTGTAGTTTTGGGTTATAAAATATAGTTCATTTGAAAGTTATTGCTGTTATAACAGATGTCTTAGGTCGTTCCGTGAGGACTCGGCAAAAGGAGTTCTTTGACATGATTATAGGAGAGCCACTCTGGACCTTTGGATCGAATGAATGGTCGAAGGTATTTCGTAGTATATCTATAATTGGTTTTATTAACTTTACCAGAATGAGAAATTCGTTTACTTCCATATTGCTGTTTACCGTATTCATTTTTTCGGTTTTGACTATTTCTGCACAGGAAATGGGTACCGTTAGGACAGCCTTAGGGAAAGCGGATCATCCTGCTCTGGGCGAGATTTCGGGTATAGTTTCTTCGCGAACATATCCTGGCAAGTATTGGGTCCATAATGATAGTGGGGATACCGGTAGGATCTTTTTGATCGATAGTGTTGCGAAGATGTCTTGTGAATTTCATCTCGAGGGAGTGGATGCGAAGGACGTTGAAGACATTGCATGGGTTAGGGATAAAGGAAAAAATTATATCTTACTCGCTGATATTGGAGACAATTTAGCAAAGCGCGAAGAGATAAAGCTCTACTATTTTGAAGAGCCGATGATGAAAACTGGAGTGAGTAAGGATACGATTGCTTCTACTGCGATTCGAACGATCGTTTTAAATTATCCGGACAAAGCTCGCGATGCGGAAGCAATTTTTGTTGATCCGGTGGATCAGCGTTTTTATCTGATCAGTAAACGCGATTTCTATTCAACGCTGTACAGTGCTGATATTTTCAAATTTAAAAAGGATCGCTACATTTTGCGTAAGGAAATGGAGTTTCCTTTTACCTTTGTGACTGCGGCAGATATTGCTGAGAATGGCGATGTTATTATAGTCAAGAATTTAACGCAGGTGTTTTATTGGGACAGGAAAACTGAGGAATCTATCATCAGCAGTTTACGCAAGCCCTTTCAGAAAGTAAGTTATTCTGTTGAGCCCCAAGGCGAAGCGATAGCATTCGACCATTTCCCTTTCACATTTGTCACGATCAGTGAGCGTCCTTTTGGTTTAGATGCTTATCTTTATCAGTACAAATACACTAAACCATGAAAATAAATTTTACGATTCTATTCTTTCTTCTTGGATTCTCATTAAGCTTTGCTGCAAAAGTAGATACTTTATCGGTGCCTAGCGCAGCGATGGGTAAGAGCATCAAAACAGTTGTTATTACTCCAGAAAAAGGGGGCAATAATATGCCAGTGTTGTATCTTCTGCATGGCTATTCTGGCGATTACGGTAATTGGGTGAATAAGGTGCCTGCCTTGAAGGCTTTGGTCGATCAGTATGGATATATGGTTGTTTGTCCAGATGGAGGCTATGGTTCTTGGTATTGGGATATCGCCGGGAATAAAGATTATCAGTATGAAACCTTTGTCAGCAAGGAGTTAGTCAATCATATTGATGGCAAATACAATACTTCGAAAGAGCGTACGAAGCGTGGCATTACAGGGTTGAGTATGGGTGGGCATGGTGCCTTGTATTTGGCAATACGCCATCAGGATGTGTTTTCGGCGGCTGGCAGCACCGCGGGAGGCGTTGATATCCGTCCATTTCCGAATAATTGGGAGATGGCTTCGCGCTTAGGCAGCTATGCCGATAACCCTGAGAAATGGAATCAGCATACTGTTATGGAGATGACGCATTTAATTAAGCCTAAATCGTTAGAGATCTTCATCGACTGCGGCGTGGAAGACTTCTTCTACGGCGTGAATGAGAAGTTGCATGAGAAGCTACAGTATATGAATATTCCGCACCGTTATTTGACGATGCCGGGTGCACATAACTGGGACTATTGGAGCAAATCTATTCATTATCAGATGGCTTTCTTCCATGAGGTATTTCATAAACCTACGGAGCCCGCTAAAAAGTAACAGTCGGATAAAGCATCTTATTTTTTCAGGAAAATAGAATATTAATAAGGAATTTAAAGTTGCATTAGCGATTTTGAATAACAAGTTGGCTTTTCTATTTTAGTTGCAGATTTTAAAGCTGCCGCTATATATGCTGATCAACTGTAAAAAGTGCTCATTTCTCTTATTATGCCTACTTAGTGTTTTATTCACTTTTGGGCAAGAGAAAATTACCTTAAGTGGAATTATCAAAGACGTCAATTCGGGCGAAACATTAATTGGAGCTTTAATTCGCGTTCAAGACGCAAATGTTAGCGGATATTCAAATAATTACGGATTCTATTCCATTACGCTGCCTGCTGGGGAACATCTTGTTGAGGTGTCTTATGTAGGCTATAACCGCATTTCCCAATCAATCAATCTTACGGAGAATAGAAAGCTTGATTTTGAGCTGAACGATAATTCGACGACGATCGAAGAAGTCGTTGTTTCTGGAAAGCGTCAGAATGAGAATGTAGCGAGTCCGCAGATGGGAAATTTAAAGTTTACAATGGAGGAACTGAAGAATGTTCCAATACTCTTTGGTGAGAAAGATATTTTAAAAACCATCCAATTAATGCCTGGGGTAGCTTCGGGTGGAGAGGGAAGTTCTAGCTTCTATGTCCGTGGTGGTGCAGGCGATCAGAATCTTATTTTACTCGATGAGGCGACGGTTTATAACGCGTCGCATTTGCTCGGTTTTTTCTCGACATTCAACTCCGATGCTATAAAGGATGTCAATCTTTACAAAGGTGGAATTCCGGCACAATACGGGGGGAGAATTTCATCGGTGATGGATATTTCCATGCTGGATGGAAACAATAAAAAGTTTGCAGCGGAAGGGGGGATTGGTTTAATCGCGTCACGATTAAAACTTGAGGGACCGATCGTTAAAGATAAGAGTTCCTTTATGTTAAGTGGGCGAAGGACGTATGCAGATATGTTTTTGAAGGCATCAAAAGATGAAACGGTAAAGAACAGCCGTTTGTATTTCTATGATCTGAATGCTAAGATGAACTATAAGCTCAATGACCGCAATACAGTTTATTTATCAGGTTATTTTGGAAAGGATGAGTTAGGCTATGGTGATCTCTTTGGTTTCGACTGGGGTAATGCAACAGCTACGGTCCGCTGGAATCATATCTTTAATGAAAAGCTATTCAGCAATACCACACTGATCTATAGTGATTTCACCTATAATGTGAAAGTCAATAACGATGATTCGGATTTTAAAATAGCTTCGAAGATTAGAAATTGGAACTTGAAACAGGATTTCTCTTATTATTCTTCGAACAACAATACCTTGAAGTTTGGGCTGAATGTTTTACGTCAGCAAGTTTTGCCGGCAAGTTTGAATGCCAGCAGTGAATCGGCTGTTAATTCGATTAATATCGAAAAACGTCAAGGCATCGAGGCGGCTGCCTATATTTCCCATGAGTGGAAGCCTTTAGAGCAGCTATCATTTATTTATGGACTCCGTTTGAATGATTTCATGGTGATGGGACCAGGCACTTTCTATTCTTTTGATCAAGATGGGGAGCCGACAGATGAAGCTGTTTATGGCAGCTCGATTATTAAGCATCATTTCAATCTGGAGCCACGAGCTTCCATGGCATACATTCTAAACCCGCAGAACAGTATCAAAGCAAGCTACAATCGTATTGCACAGAACTTACATCAACTGACCAACACGACGTCGAGTCTTCCGACTGATCAATATGTTTTGAGTAGCTTGAATATCAAGCCACAAATTGCAGATCAAGTAGCTTTAGGGTATTTCCGTAACTTGAATAATGATGCCTATGAACTATCAGTAGAGACCTATTATAAGTTCATGGACAATCAGATAGATTTTAGAAATGGTGCAGATTTACAGGCAAATAAGTACCTAGAAGGGGAGCTGTTGTTTGGAATCGGAAGATCTTATGGGGTTGAGTTCCTTGTTCGCAAGAACAAAGGGAAGCTTAATGGTTGGATTTCATACACCTTGGGTCGTAGCGAACGACAGTTTGACGGCATCAACGATGGAAACTGGTTTGCAGCGAGACAGGATAGAACACACGACATCGCTGTAGTAGGAATGTATCAGTTGTCTAAAAGTTGGAACTTGGGAGCGACTTTTGTATTCAATACCGGAAATGCTATTACTTTCCCAAGTGGGAAATATCAAATCGATGGCACGACGATGTTCTACTATACGGAGCGAAATGGTTACAGGATGCCGAATTATCATCGTTTGGATTTGTCAGCCAATTATGAGCCAAACAAGGAAAACAAACGTTTCAATTCAAGCTGGTCTTTCGGTATTTACAATGCGTACAACCGCAAGAACGCTTATATCATTGATTTCAGAGAAAATGAACAAAACCCTAATGTGACCGAAGCTTACAAGATTGCTTTATTTGGTATCATACCTTCAGTTACATGGAACTTTAAATTTTAAAAGATGCGCAGCATACAGATATACTTATTAGGAATCTTTGTTTTACTAGGATTTGCTTCCTGCGAAGAGAAGATTGACGTTGATTTAAATACTGCGAATGCGAAGGTTGTGATTGAAGCGGATTTGAATAACTTGGATCGAAATCAGGAGATTATGGTTTCAAGAACAGTCGCATTTGATGAAAGCAGAGCGTTTGAGCCGGTTGATAATGCTGTGGTCAGCGTAGTGACGGGTTCGGGTAGTACATTTAATTTCGAATCAATCGGCGGTGGCCGATATTCGCATAGTAATATGGGTATCATCGCTCAGCAGGAATACACATTAAATGTGTCTGTTGATGGACAGACTTACAGTTCGACAACTCGTATGCCTAATTATGTCGAAGTGGACTCTGTAGGGGTAACCAAGGAGAACATCTTTAATGAAGATTATTATTTCGTCAACTTGAGCTTTGACGATCCGGAGGGCGTCGAGAATTACTATAAGTATAACGTCGAGATTATAGGTGTCGGTGATAATGCTACTGCTATGCAATTCAACTCTGTTTATTCGGATAAGTTCAATGACGGTTTACATGTCACGCATCAAATTGGCGGTAGAAATGCCGAGATAGCTAATGGTGATAACGTCCGCGTCCGTCGCTATTGTATTGCGAAAGACGTTTACAAATATTGGTCAGAATATCAGTCAACAAATCCGGGAAGCGCATCACCTGCCAACCCCACTTCCAATATCAGCAATGGCGCGCTAGGCTATTTCTCAGTGGCTGGAGTGAAAGAATTTGTTGTAGAGATTAATGACTCCTTTAGTTTAGAAGATTAAAGGCTAGCGAAGTTATAACCTTTGGCGAGTAATTGATCGATTGCTCTAGGAAGAGCATACTGAACATTCTCAATCGCCTTTATATTGTCGTGGAATACGATAATGCTACCACTCCTTGTGTAATTAACCGCATTCTGAAGGCATTGATCCGGACTGATTCGCTTGTCGTAGTCGCCTGTGAGGACATCCCACATAATGACCCGATACTTTTTTGACACTTCTCTCAGTTGTGACTTCTTGATTCTACCATAGGGTGGACGAAAGAGCGGACTGTTGATGAGTTGATCGGCTTTTTCTACATTAGCCAAATAGATGGAATCATCCGTATTCCAACCTTTCAGGTGGTTGTAAGTATGATTGCCAACTTGATGTCCTTCTGCTAAGATACGTTGAAAGATATCCGGATGCTTCCGGACATTATCCGCCACACAGAAAAAGCAAGCTTTTACATTTCTCTCTTTAAGGCAATCAAGAATCCAGGGGGTAATCTCGGGGATTGGACCGTCGTCAAAGGTTAAGAATATATTATTTTTTTCCTCTTTTAGCCTCCAAATTGCATTTGAGTAAAGATATGGAAGAATAAAAAGCGGACGGACGATATGCATATTGATAGAGTACTTTAATATTGGCAAATTTATCAAGATTTAGCTATCCATCCAATTATTCGATAAGAAGATGAACAGATTATTCGCTTACTTCCGAATGCGAAGGGAAGAACAAATTGGTTTTTCCATACTTGCTGTATTGATTGTAATCCTCTTGTTCTGCACTTTTCTATACGATCGAGTGCCTAAAAAGAAGATGTTATCAACCGAAGTTCGCGCATTGGCTGAAGATCTTGTTTCTAGTCCTGACGTTCGATATGAGAATTCTCGAGTTAGTAAGCTCGGAGAAACTACCAAGTCTAAACCGGCCATATCTTATTTCTTTTTCGACCCCAATGGGCTATCTGTAGATGAATGGAAGCGATTAGGTCTATCAGAGAGAAAAATTCGCGTGATTCACAACTATGAGGCAAAAGGGGGACACTTTCGAAAGCCGGAGGATGTTGCGAAACTTTACAGTTTAACGGATGAGGATGTTGCACGCCTCTTACCCTACGTTCGTATTGCAGAAAAGGAATTTAAGCGAACAAACTTTGAAAGACCGATTGCAAAGAAGGCTTTTACTGCGCCTTATGAATCGCTACGCATTAACCTCAATACAGCAGATAGTGCTGAACTAACTCAGCTTCGTGGTATCGGGCCAGCATTTTCGAGACGGATTGTCAGATTTAGAGAGTTACTCGGTGGATTCTATTCGACGGAGCAATTAAGCGAAGTTTATGGTTTACCGGAAGAAACCTTTCTTCACATTAAGCAGCATCTACAGGTAGATGAAGCATCGATTGTTAAATTGAAGATAAACGATTTGGATGCCAATGCATTATCAAGACATCCTTACATATCGTATAAGCAAGCTAGAACGATTGTAAACTATAGAGAACATCACGGTGCTTTTTCTTCTATGGACGATTTAAAGAAGATTCTTTCCCTCGATGAGGCTTTTTTTCGTAAAATTGAAATTTATTTAGATTTCAAATGATAGAAGATCAACTTAAAGCCGTGATACGAGATATTCCGGATTTCCCTAAACCAGGTATTGTATTCAAAGACATCACACCCTTGCTTCAACACTCGGAGCTTGTTGAATTGGCAGTTCAAGAGTTTGCTCGTCGATTGGAAAACATAGAGTTTGATGTTATTGCGGGCATTGAAAGTAGAGGCTTTCTTTTCGGCTTTTTATTAGCGCAGTATATGAAAAAACCTTTTATTCCCATTCGCAAACAAGGGAAGCTTCCTTATCATACCGTATCTGAGTCTTATAAGTTAGAATACGGACAAGCTACTATCGAGATGCATGAGGATGCATTTCCTAAGGGGACTAAAGTCCTATTACATGATGACCTTTTGGCCACTGGCGGAACGGTAGTAGCAGCTAGTAAATTGATTGAAAAAGTTGGAGGAAGTGTGGCAGGCTATACATTTGTTATCAGTTTGGATTTTCTACAAAGTGCAGGGCGATTAACACGTTTTAATGAAAATATTATATCTTTAGTGGGTTATCAATAACACTAACATTAAAACAACTAAACATTATCTATGGAATGGCTGCTGGATCCAAACATTTGGATATCTTTTCTAACATTAACAATTCTGGAAATCGTATTGGGTATCGATAATATTGTCTTTATCTCGATTCAAAGTGCAAAATTACCTGTAGAGCAACAGAAGAAGGCTCGACAGATAGGTTTGTTATTGGCGCTAGTTATGCGCGTAGGGCTATTATTCTCGATCAAATGGATTATGGGGCTAACGGAGCCTTTCTTAAATCTAGCTGATACTTTAGGGATAGAAGATCCACAATGGCACCGCTACTTGACATTATCCGGAAGAGATCTCATCTTGTTCATAGGTGGATTATTCTTGATTTATAAGGCAACTACGGAGATTCACCATAAGGTTGAAGGTCATATCGAGGCGAGTTCTGGTAGAAGCAAAACCGTTACTTTTTCCAGTGTGATTATTCAGATCATTATTCTCGATCTAGTGTTCTCATTAGACTCAGTTATTACCGCTGTTGGTATGGTGGATCAGATTGGAGTAATGATTGCTGCGGTGATTGTTGCTGTGGGTATCATGTTGTTATCTGCGGAAAGTATTTCCAAGTTTGTAAATGATTACCCATCTGTTAAGATGCTAGCATTAGCATTCTTACTTCTAATCGGGGTGTCGCTTACTGCAGAGGCGTTCGATCAGCATATACCGAAAGGTTACATCTATTTCGCTATGGCTTTCTCAGTCCTTGTGGAATTTCTAAATATCCGTGCGGAGAAGAAAGCATTGGAGCAATTGGAAAAAGAGAAAAACAATTAAATAAAAAAAGGACTATCCAATCTTGTTGGATAGTCCTTTTTTTTTGTGCCCATTTTTGAGAACTCCTCAGGAGGCAAAATATAGTTCGTAGCAGATTCTCTTTTACTTTCTTAGAGAGCCTTATCGGATTTCAAGTTTCCTTGAACTTTATAATAGTTTTCACCCATCACTCGCACTTTCTGATTCTTTTCAACGATATAAAAATTGCCTTTCTCATAGACTAAGAACTCAGATGTTTGATATAAGGTGTTTTTTACATGCTTATCCACGCTCAGCATCTTTACCTTTCCTTGCTCATCAAACGCTATTCTAACGCAAGCAAGATCTAAATCTGGATTAGTAAAGTTATACTCTACAACCGAGTCTACGGTGTCTAATTCGATAAAGCCAGCATAAGCGGGTTTGTTTAGATCTATCGATTTAAAACTTGAGAATTCATTATCCCAGTCTTTAATCTTCAAATCCTTAGTTTCCTCCTCTTTATCCTTAGTTACTGTTTTATTTACGCTCGGATTAGCTTGTTTCAGTGAGTCTATCTCGTTTTGGATAAAACTAGGAATATCAAAATACACCTCTGCCTTTTGATCTGCCTTTTGCTCAGATTCAGGGGAGGAACAAGCATGCAAAGCGAATGCTAGGCCTGTCGCCAATGCTAATTTTTTTGATAAGTTCTTAGTAAACCAATACATCACCATTCATTTCTAATGGAATTTCCAAGTTCATCATTTTGAGAACTGTAGGAGCGACATCTCCCAGTTTTCCATTCTTTATATGCTTGTACTCGTTGTCGATTAAAATGCAAGGTACTAAGTTCGTCGTATGTGCAGTATTAACAGAGCCATCCTCATTCAACATAAATTCAGAGTTTCCATGGTCAGCAAGGATAATAAAAGAATATCCTTCTTTTAGCCCCTGATCTACCACTTGCTTCGTCACACTGTCTACCTTCTCCACAGCTTTCACTACCGCTTCGAATACACCTGTATGGCCAACCATATCTGGATTAGCAAAATTTAGACAGATGAAATCAGGGTGATTTACCTGCATATCTTCACAAATAGCATCAGCGATTCCCTGCGCGCTCATTTCCGGTTGCAAGTCGTAGGTGGCTACCTTAGGCGAAGGAATCAAGATACGAGACTCCCCTTCAAACTGCTCTTCGCGTCCACCGGAGAAAAAGAATGTTACATGTGGATATTTTTCGGTTTCGGCGATGCGAACCTGTGTTTTGTGCTGAGCGGATAAAGTTTCTCCTAAAGTTTTTGTTAAGTTATCTTTCTGGAAGATCACTTTAACACCTTTGAACGTATCATCATATGATGTCATCGTCACATAATATAAGTCCAAAGGATGCATATTATATTCAGGAAATTCCTGTTGTGTTAATGCGATCGTGATTTCGCGGCCGCGGTCTGTTCTAAAGTTATAGCAAATCACCACATCACCATTTTCTATCGTTGCGATAGGGGTGCCGTCTGGTTTCACCATAACGATAGGCTTTACGAACTCATCAGTTACTTCATTGGCATAGGAAGCTTCAATCGACGCAACCATATCTGTAGAGGGAGTACCCAATCCTTTTGTAAGTAAGTCATAAGCTTCTTTCACTCGCTCCCAACGATTATCGCGGTCCATCGCATAATACCGTCCTATGGCGGAAGCCACGGTACCCACCGAAGACACTAAATGCTGATTTAACTCTCTCATATAGCCAACACCGCCATTAGGGTCTGTATCACGTCCATCTAAGAAAGCATGTATGAAAACCTGATCATTTCCTAGTTCAGCATTCTTTGCAGCATCACATAGCGCTTTTAAGTGTAAGATATGTGAGTGCACCCCTCCATCAGATAGCAATCCGATGAAATGTACCTTTTTATTATTTTCCTTAGCGTAGTCAAACGCTTTTTCTAATGTTAAATCTGAATTGAATATCCCTTCGTTTGCAGCTTTATTAATGCGGCCCAACTCTTGGTAAACAGTGCGTCCTGCACCAAGATTCATATGTCCAACCTCCGAGTTACCCATCTGTCCTGCGGGTAAACCTACGGCTTCACCAGAGGCTTCCAGTTTAGAATTTGGATAAGTTGCTAGTAAGTAGTCTAGGTATGGAGTTTTTGCAGCTAATACAGCGTTTGAATTGTCATCTTTTCCGTAGCCTAATCCATCCAGGATTAATAATGCTACTCTTTTTTGCTCAGAACTCATTACACAAATATAATATTAATGCGGTGAAAACTATAATTATGATGGTTAAGCTTATACTTTGTTGAAAATAATTATGATTGGCATAATTTTGGTTGTAAAATTTGGAATTTTAAAGCGATATACTTTTATATATTTAGAGAAGTTCCAATCAATGGAGTTTTTAGAGTCATGATACATCATTTAAAAATAAGCTGCAGACCATTATTATATATATGCTATGCCCTTCTTATTTTGCCATTACTGTCCTTTACCATTAGTTATAATGATGTTGGAAACGAGATAATGGAAGCTTTTAAATCGAACAATGCGAAAGCGATTTCGAACTATTTTGGTTCGAATGTTTCTTTGTCGATTAAGAGTGATGGTGGCTATTACTCAAAATTTCAGGCCGAGATGCTATTAAGCGATTTTTTTCAAAGCAATAAGACTTCGGAGATTAAGCAAGTGCAACGGACTTCGCGAACGAATAACAGTTTTTATATCGTTTACCAATTAAAAACATCGTCCGGTACATACCGGGTTTTTACAAAGTTTAGCCAAATCTCGGGAGAGACTCAAATCGCTGAACTTAGAATTGAATAACATACATTTTATTGGATTTATCTTTTATTTAAAGTAATTTTTATTCATCTTCGCTTAATTTTACATTAATAAATGGAGAAAGAATTTAAAGAAAAGCTATTGCAATTTGTTGAAGACGCAATAAGAGAGGATGTTGGGCCTGGAGACTATACCACTCTTTCTACTATTGATGAAACAAAGCAAGGTGAAGCTCAGCTATTAGTTAAGGAATCGGGGATTATTGCCGGTATTGAAGTAGCTAAGGAAATATTTTTAGCCATTGATCCTAACTTACATTTCGAAATATTTTTAAAGGATGGCGACGCGGTGAAATACGGAGATATCGCATTTCGCTTAAAAGGAGCTATCCATACCATACTCAAAGGAGAACGTTTAGTTCTCAATGTCATGCAACGTATGTCTGGTATTGCAACACAAACCGCAAAGTATGTGGCTGCAATCGCGGGTACCAAAGCTCGCGTTCTAGACACGCGCAAAACAACGCCCTTATTGCGTTTCTTAGAAAAGAAAGCCGTTGAATTAGGGGGAGGAGTAAACCATCGTTTTGCGTTGTATGATATGATCCTCATAAAAGATAATCATGTCGACTACGCTGGCGGCATTACTGCTGCTGTTAACTCGGCTTTATCGTATAAAAGCGAGCATAACTTAGATATTCCTATCGAAGTAGAGGTTCGCAACTTTGAGGAGTTGAAGGAAGTTATTGCGATCGGAAAAGTCGATCGCGTTATGTTCGATAACTTCAGACCAGCACAAGTGAAGGAAGCGGTTGATCTAGTAAACGGTCAATTGGTAACTGAAGCTTCTGGTGGAATCACCCTCGATACGATTGCAGAATACGCAAAACAAGGGGTAGATTTCATCTCTGTTGGAGCTCTTACGCATTCGGTTAAAAGTCTGGATTTGAGCTTAAAAGCGAAACTTATTTAGTAAATTGCTGTATATGATTTCAATCTATCTCGTAGGAATAGTCATATTAGCATATTTATTCGGATCAATCCCTACGGCGGTTTGGTTTGGACAAGCGTTCTATGGTGTTGATGTTAGAGAGTATGGTAGTGGGAATGCTGGAGCAACCAATACATTTCGTGTTCTCGGAAAAAAAGCAGGCTCGGTCGTGATGTTTGTCGACATCTTGAAGGGCTGGACTGCAACCAATTTACCTTATTTGTTAGATAGCAGCGTGGTTGGAAATCACGATGCCCCACAATTTGTCAATTTTCAGTTGGCACTTGGCGTTATTGCGGTATTAGGACACTTGTTCCCGATATTTGCGGGGTTCCGTGGAGGAAAGGGCGTAGCAACATTATTTGGGATGGTTTTGGCAATACATTGGCCGGCCGCCTTATGCTGTGTCACTGTCTTCCTTTTAGTATTATTTATATTCCATTACGTTTCGCTAGGTTCCATTCTAGCAGGATTTACCTTTCCATTTAGTATTGCCTTTATTTTCAAGACCACGGTGCCTTCGGTTTTGTTGTACGGCATTGCTATCTGTGCCTTGATTTTAGTGACTCATCAAAAGAACATCGAACGCCTACTCAAAGGCAAAGAGTCTAAAATATATTTATTCAAGAAAAAATCATCTGGTTAAACTTTTTGGGTACAAGTTTTGTTTAATCTTTGTAAAACATTATTTGTATTGAGTAAACTTAATAACAACGTTTATGAAAAGAATTTTTAAATATACGGCCATGTTAATGTTGGGGGCGTCGATTGCAGGATGTGCAACATCAGCAATCACTGGTCGTAAATACCTGAAATTGGTAGATTCTCAACAGATTAATGATCAAGCTGCACTTGCCTATAAAGACTTTTTAAGCAAAAACAACTCGAAAGTAGTTACTGGTACTGCTGCAGCAACCCAGGTAAAACGCGTTGGTAGTAATATCGCCGTGGCTGCAAACCAGTACTTAAAACAATTAGGACTTGCAGATAAATTTAACTTCAACTGGGAGTTTAACTTGATCGAGAGCCCGGATGTGAATGCATGGTGTATGCCAGGCGGTAAAGTAGCGGTTTATACCGGTATCCTTCCGGTAGCGAAGAATGATGCTGGACTAGCAACGGTAATGGGCCATGAAATTGCGCATGCAATTGAAGAACACTCCGTTTCTCAGTATTCAAATGCCATGGCTGCACAATACGGAGCACAGATTTTAGGTGCCGCAGGTGCTATGTCTAACAGCAAATACATCGGTATCTTCAACCAATTGTATGGTATTGGCTATCAAGTAGGTTCATTAAGATTCTCCAGAAACGACGAATTAGCAGCAGATAAAGCAGGTCTTATTCTTATGGCGATGGCAGGTTATGATCCAAATGAGTCTATCAAATTCTGGGAAAGAATGGCACAAGGTAAGTCAGGAAACCCACCAGAGTGGTTAAGTACTCACCCTAGCGATGCTCGTCGTATTGCACAGTTGCAAGCGATGATTCCAGAAGTGATGAAATATTATAAGAAATAAACTTATAAACAGAAAAAGGAGCTCCCTAAGGAGCTCCTTTTTCTGTTTATAGTAGTTAGTATTTAGTAGTTAGTATTTAGACCTATGGCGTAATATCTTGTTTCCTTTCCTGCTTCGGACAAGATGTTAGACATTAGACAATAGAGTTTAGACCCGATCCTGCTTCTGCTTTCATCCTTCCTTTCTTGGTTCGGATTAGATGTTAGACATTAGACAATAGATTTTAGAGCCGATCCTGCCAATCCTTTCATCCTCCCTTTCCTGGTTCAAAGACGATCCTGCTTCTCCTTTCCTCCTTCCTTTCCTAGTTCAAAGACAAAACATCCTGTCAATCCTAACTTGAACGCCCTAGGTCTTAATACTAACTACTAACTACTAACTACTAGATACTATTCTAACCCAATTCAAACCCAATGTTTAACCCTTTCATAACCCTTCTGAAAGGGCTATGAAAGGGTTTTGATTAGGTATTATAAAGGCTTTGACCTGAGGAAGGTAAGTACGATTTATATTCTTCGGTTTATTGATCAAACTATTTGATGCTGGTAGAAAATTATTTATTTTAATTTTTATTGTTACATTTTTGCTTTTAAGGCGACTAACCTAATATAACGACTAACAACATGAACTTAACGATTAGTAATTTAAACAAGACTTATAGTAATGGCGTGAAGGCGCTAGATAATGTTAATTTGACGATAGGGCCGGGGATGTTTGGTTTATTGGGGCCAAATGGTGCTGGGAAATCATCTCTAATGCGTACTATCGCGACTTTGCAGACACCGGATTCGGGCGATATTACCTTTGGAGATATCGATATATTGAGCGATAAGAATGCGCTTCGTCGCGTATTGGGTTATTTGCCACAGGAATTTGGGGTGTATCCGAACTTATCTGCTGAGGAGCTATTGAACTATTTTGCTAATCTGAAAGGAATCAGTGCTAAAGCCGACCGCCAAAAGATTGTTACGGAAGTATTGCAGGTGACAAATCTTTACGATGTACGTAAGAAAAGCGTGAGCGGATATTCTGGTGGTATGAAGCAACGTTTCGGTATTGCGCAGATGTTGCTGAATAATCCGAAATTAATTATCGTTGATGAGCCGACGGCTGGATTAGACCCAGCGGAGCGCCATCGCTTCTTAAATGTTCTTCGTGAGATCGGAGCACAGCATACCGTTATTTTCTCAACACACATTGTGGATGATGTTCGTGAATTATGCCATGAATTGGCGATCATGAATGGTGGCCGTGTGCTGTTCCGTGGTTCGTCAGAAGAAGGGGAGAAGCAGTTGAATGGTAAGATCTGGACGAAGCGCGTTGAACGCAGCGAGTTTGATGCAGCAAATGCGACACATAATATTATCTCTTCGAACTATAATCAGGACAATACGCTCAACATTCGCGTAATGAGCGATGTGCAGCCTGACGAGTCTTTTCGCTCGGTAAGCCCTATACTAGAAGACGTTTATTTTGTAGCCCTTAAAAACGATAGCATCAATGTTTAGTACCATCTTTACTTTCGAAGTAACACGCTGGTTTAAACAGCCTGTTTTCTATGTCTATTGTGTTATTTATTTTGCCTTAGCTTACTTTACGACGATTGCTGCGTTGGGTGCATTCGATGCCGTTTCTGCGACGACATCGACTCCTGTATATGTCAATTCGCCACTAAATATCGCGGGGTTCTTCAATAGTTTTTCTACGTTGATTTACTTCCTATTGCCGACTATTATTGGCGCGGCAGTATATAGGGATTATCTCTATCACGTACATAATCTATTATTTTCTTATCCGCTAGATAAGTTAAGTTACCTGTCGGCGAAATTTCTCAGTGCATTGCTGGTTGTCAGTTTTGTAGCCATCCTTACCATATTGGGTTATTATATGGCTCAATTTCATCCAGGAATCGATAAGAGTATGTTGGGGCCAAATCGTATAGAGGCATATTTCAGTGGATTTCTATTGGTTGTTTTGCCGAACTTTCTTTTGTTCGGAAGTATCATTTTTGCGTTAGTAACCTTCAGCCGAAATATCTACGTTGGATTTGTGTTCGTGCTGATCTTATTGTTATTGCAATCGGTGCTTGATATTGCTACGCAGGATGCGGATAATCGTTATTTGGTTGCTCTGTTAGACCCATTTGGATTCCAGCCTATTACCTATTATACAAAATACTGGAGCGTTGAAGAGCAGAACAATAACCTATTACCCATGTCGGGCGTTATGCTTTACAACCGACTTATTTGGACGGGGCTGGCAGTGCTGATCTTAGGCTTGGTTTATTATAAGTTCTCATTCTCACAATTGGGGATCAGCTTCACACGTTCGAAGTCTTCTGAACGGGTTACGAAAAATAACTTTGGTAGCATAATCAAGATTGATCTGCCAAAGGTCGGCATATCGCATTCTTTTTTCAGCAATTTGAAGTTGAGCTGGCGACTGAGCCACATCGATTTCAAGTATGTGGTTAAGAATTGGACGTTCATTATTCTGTTGCTGATAGCGGCATTATTCGTATTGGCGGTGATGTCTGTCGGAGGTATGCTGTATGGTACGGTTACTTATCCCGTTACATGGCAAGTCTTGCAGACCATGGGTGGAATATACAGTTTTTTCCTCGTGATCATGATCTTGTTGTTCGCCGGAATGCTCATACAGCGGGATCAACAAAGCAATATGAAATTGCTTATTGACTCGACGTCTGTTCCGAACTGGGTGTTATTGACTTCCAAGTATATCGCTTTGATGAAGATGACCATCGTTGTCCTCATCATTAGTATGCTGACCGGTATTATCTATCAAACTTATAATGGTTATTTCAAATTCGAGATTGGACATTATTTATACGAATTGTTTATCCTCGATTACTTGAAATATCTGGTATTGATAGGTTTTGCGTTATTTATCCATGGGTTCTTCCGCAATTATTTTGTAGGGTTTATCGTGTGCTTAATCATTGTCTTAGGCATCCCATTCCTGTCTAGAATTGGTATCGAGCAGGCAATCTATAAATTCAATAACGGCGCTAGCTATCACTATTCAGATATGAATGGTTATGCAGATATCCGTCATTATTTATATTATCGATTATATTGGTTGTTGTTTACAGGTGTATTATTTGCCTTGACATTATTGTTCTGGCGCCGCGGTATCATCTCCAACGTGAAGGATAGATTGCAACAATTTGCACTGCGTTTTAAAGCGCCAATTGTAATCCCGGCGCTGTTGTCGTTGATTGCTTTTGTTGGTTTAGGTTATGCGATTTACTATGTAAATAACGTTGTTTCGACTCGCTATTCCAACAAAGAGAAGGAATTGCAGCAGGTAGATTATGAGAAAAAGTACCGACATTTCCAAGATCTGCCTATGCCGCGCTTGGTTAGTGTATTCGCAAAGGTCGATATAACACCAAAAGACCGACATCTTAAGGCGGAGGGCAATTTTGTTTATGTGAATAAGACGGAGCAGCCTATTGACTCGATGTTTATGCGATTTAATGGATCTGTGAAGACTGAGGTTAAATTGGATCGTCAGATTAAAAATACGGTTAAGGATAGTATTTTGGAAGTCAACATCTATCATTTGCAGGAACCTTTGATGCCTGGTGATTCTTTGAAAATTAAGTATCAACTTACTAGTCTTTCGAATACCTTCTTAATGGATCGCTCGTTGATTTTAGAAAATGGAACATTTTTTAATAACTCCGTTTTTCCATCTTTAGCATATGAAGATGGGGTAGAGCTTGTGGATAACAGAGTCCGTGAGAAGTATAAATTGGCACCACGCGATCGTATGGCAGATCCTCGCGACAGTAGCAAATTGAGGAATACCTACATCTCGAAAGATGCAGATTGGATAGACTTTGAAGCGATCGTTAGTACAAGTCCGGACCAGATTGCGATTGCGCCAGGATACTTGCAGAAGGAGTGGGAAGAGAATGGCAAGAAGTACTTCCATTATAAAATGGATAGTCCGATCCTTAACTTTTATTCGTTTATTTCGGCGAAGTATGAGGTAAAGAAAGAGAAGGTGAATGGCAAGAATATGGAGATTTACTATCACAAAGGACATGATTATAATCTAGACCGTATGATGGCTTCGATCAAAAAATCTTTGGGCTATTACGAGTCGAATTTCAGCCCATATCAGTTCAATCAATTACGTATTATTGAGTTTCCTAGTACGCACGGTACGTTTGCACAAGCCTTTGCGAATACAGTTCCATTTTCCGAGAGCATTGGTTTTATTGCTAAAGTAGACGATGAAAATCCGAATGCAGTAGATTATCCGTACTCGGTTGTGGCGCATGAGTTTGCGCATCAATGGTGGGCGCATCAGGTAATCGGGGCGAATGTGAAGGGTGCTACCATGATGTCAGAGTCTTTATCAGAATATAGTTCTCTAAAAGTGTTGGAGCATACCTATGGTAAGGGGCAGATGCGTAAGTTTTTGAAGGATGCCTTAGACCAATATTTAATGGGGCGCGCGAGCGAACAGTTGAAAGAGAACCCGTTGATGTTGAATGAAAATCAACAATACATTCATTATAACAAGGGATCGTTGGTGATGTATGCCATGAGCGATTATTTAGGGGAAAACGCGTTCAGCAGCATGCTCAAGGAATATATTGCGAAGACAGCGTTTCAAAACCCACCTTATACGACTTCAATCGAGTTTGTGGATGTACTAAGAAAGCACACGCCGGATTCGCTGCAATACTTGATCAAAGATATGTACGAGACAGTAACGCTTTACGATAATGCCATCGAAAATGCTAGCATTAAGCCACTCAAGGATGGTAAATATGAGGTGAGCATGGACTTTAAGGTGTCGAAATATCGCACGGATGAGAAGGGAAAGCGCAGTTATGAAGATGTGAAGGGAACGAAGCTTTCGGAGAAGATGAAAGATAGTGATAAGCGTTCCGTGGAATCATTGCCTTTGCGCGATTACGTTGATGTCGCGATTTTTGGATCGCCGAAGAAGCAGGGGAAGTATGAGCACGAACATGCGCTTTTAGAAAAGCGGGTTAAAGTGGATCGTATCAAAAATCGATTGACCTTTGTTGTAAATGAGAAGCCCATCGCGGTAGGTGTTGACCCATATAACAAATTGATTGATACAGATTCTAATGATAATCGTCATACATTTTAAATGATTGTTCTTTAACTTTGGTAAACACCAAATACCAGAGAGCAATGGAAATGAATGTTAACCTACAGCCTGTGCTAGAGCATGAGCAATATTTGCTGCTCCCATTACAAGCGGATGATTTCGAAGAACTATATGCAGTTGCTTCGGACCCTAAAGTTTGGGAGCAGCATCCTAATAAAGACCGTTGGCGTCGTGACGTATTCACGAATTTCTTTGAAGGCGCTTTAAATAGTGGAGGCGCGTTCAAAGTTATTGATAAAGATAGCATGGCGGTAATAGGCTGTACTCGATTTTACGACCGAGAACCACTGGATGATAGCATTCATATAGGCTACACATTCTACGCAACGAATTATTGGGGTTCGGGAGCCAATCATGCGGTCAAGCGCATGATGCTAGCTTACATCTTTCCTTATGTTTCGAAGGTACTTTTTCATATCGGTGCGGAAAACTTACGCTCGCAGATATCTATCGAGCGCTTGGGCGCAATTAAGATTGATGAGAAGGAAGTAGCCTATTACGGCGAGGGTATTAAAAAGAACTTCGTTTACTTAATTGAAAAAAGCAATTGGCAGAAATTAGAGGGGTAATTGAGCGCTACGAGTCTCAGGATTATAGGATATTGGTTGATATTTGGGAATCTGCTGTAAAAGCTACCCATCATTTTTTGAAGGAAGAAGACTTTTTGTTTTTTAAAGACGCGATACCAAACGAATATCTGCCTCACTTAGAAGTTTATGTATTTAAAGAGGAGTCTATTCTCGGATTCATGGCTGTAAATGAACATCATTTGGAGATGCTATTCGTTGATGATGCTTTCCGCGGCCGCGGTATAGGCAAGCAATTGTTGAACTATGCTGTCGAGGAACTTGGCGTAAAGTCTGTAGATGTTAATGAGCAGAACGAACAGGCTGTTGTCTTCTATCAAAGGCATGGCTTTAAAGTATCATCGCGTACTGAGCAGGATTCCTTGGGAAAAGATTATCCGGTGCTTCTCTTAGTTATCGAGTAAGTATTTCGTATTTTTGGGCTTTATAGAAGTTTGACTCCCCCGTAACGCATGAATATTCAAGACCTTATTATTAAGGATAAAGAACCAGTTAATTTAAATGATGTTTTCCTGAGCGAGGAAAACCGATTGCAGATCCAGCAATTGATTAAAGAACAATTATATGTTGATGACCTTCAACAATATGGCCTTCCGGTAAACAATAAGGTTTTGCTTTTCGGCAGCTCCGGCTGTGGGAAAACGACAACAGCTAAGGCTATAGCAAATGCTGTGGAAAGACCGTTGATCGTATTGAACCTAAGCAACATCATCAATTCTAGAATTGGGGAAACGTCCCAAAATATTAAGCAGGTATTCGATCGGGCGATTCGCGATAAAGCGGTATTATTTCTGGATGAATTTGATCAGATTGGAAAAGCTCGAGGCGAGGATGAGAACGATGTGGGTGAGATGCGCCGCTTGGTGAATACAATGATTCAGCTGATTGACTACTTGCCCGAGCAAGTGATGCTCATCTGTGCAACGAACCATATCGATATCATAGACTTTGCGCTGATCCGCCGTTTTCAATTGAAGATTAGTTTTGAAATGCCATCCAACGAAGTGTTAGATGCGTATTACGATAAGTTATTGGTTCGTTTTCCTAACGAGTTGCAACAAATAGAACGCCGGTATAACATCTCTTTTGCAGAAGCCAAAGATTACACCTATACGCTTGTAAAAGCGAAGTTAATTGCGGCGCTGGAGGGAAGGCATCAGAAAATTGTTGATTAGATATTAGATATGAGATATTAGATATGAGATTTTAGACATTAGAGTGTTGTTTGAAAGGAAGCGCGAGATGTGTGTTGTCTTTGAACCGGGGAAGGAAAAGAAAATTTGTCTGAACCAGGAAAGGAAGGATAAAAGGATAAGCAGGATTATTTGTCTTTGAACCAGGAAAGAAAGGATGTAAGGATTAGCAGGATTATTTGTCTTTGAACCAGGAAAGGAAGGATGTAAGGATTAGCAGGATTATTTGTCTTTGAACCAGGAAAGGAAGGATGTAAGGATTAGCAGGATCCTGTTAATCTTTTAATCCTTTCTTTCCTGGTTCAGACAAATTTCCCTTCTTTTCTTCAAGACAAATTTCCCTTCCTTTCTTGGATACATACCTTTCTTTCAAAAGCCGAAATGCAGTGTCTGATATCTAATGTCTAATATCTAAAATCTAAATAACAAAAAAGGCGATTCTTCGAATCGCCTTTTTTGTTATTTATACATTTGCTCGCGTTGTGCTTTTACAGCGTCGGAGTTTATGTATTCATCGTATGACATGAGTTTGTCGATGATTCCGTTTGGAGTAAGTTCGATGATGCGGTTTGCCACAGTTTGTGTTAATTCGTGGTCACGTGATGTGAATAGCATCGATCCTTTGAAATCGTTCATTCCGTTGTTTAAGGCGGTAATGGATTCCAAGTCTAAGTGGTTGGTTGGTTCGTCGAAGATCAAGAAGTTTGCTCCTTGTAACATCATACGAGAGAACATACAACGCATTTTCTCACCTCCGGATAGTACTGAGCACTTCTTCAATACTTCTTCACCAGAGAATAACATCTTACCTAAGAATCCGCGGATGAATTGCTCATCAGCATCAGGTTTCGTTGTGTAATCTCTCAACCAGTCGACAAGGTTCTCATCTTTTCCGTCAAAGAAGGCTGCGTTATCAATTGGCATATCTGCCGGCGTAATTGTTACGCCCCATTTGAATTCACCTTTATAGTCTTGATCACGCCCTGTCAGGATATCGTAGAATGCTGAGGTCACTAAGTTGTTTTCAGCTAGAACAGCAATCTTATCACCCTTATTCATCATAAAAGTGATGTCTTTGAAGTAAACTTCACCGTTTTTGGTTTTGCTTAATCCTTCGACATTCAGGATTTGATCTCCAGGCTCTCTATCCATCATGTTGAACATGATAGCAGGGTATTTTCTGTTTGAAGGCTTGATCTCATCGATATTGATCTTATCCAAAGCTTTCTTACGAGAAGTTGCTTGCTTAGATTTGGAAGCATTGGCCGAGAAACGACGGATAAACTCCTGAAGTTCTTTAACCTTATCTTCCATTTTCTTGTTCTGATCAGCACGCTGTTTCAATGCTAATTGAGAAGACTCGTACCAGAAGGTGTAGTTACCAGAGTAGATTGACATCTTGCTGAAGTCAATGTCCACAATGTGCGTACATACAGCATCTAGGAAGTGACGGTCGTGAGATACGACCAATACGATTGCTTCATAAGACGCAAGGAAATCTTCTAACCATGCAATGGTGTTAATATCCAAGTCGTTGGTAGGCTCATCCAGAATCAGGATATCTGGGTTACCGAAAAGTGCTTGTGCTAATAACACGCGAACTTTTTCATTACCATCTAATTCTTTGACTTGTTTATAGTGAAGATCTTCTTTAATTCCTAAGTTGCTCAATAGGGTTGCTGCATTGCTTTCTGCGTTCCAGCCATCCATTTCAGCAAATAAACTCTCTAACTCACCCGCACGCTCTCCGTCGGCATCAGTAAAAGGATCTTTCATATAGATTTCATCCTTTTCTTTCATGACTTTGAATAGTTCCTGATTACCCATCATGACAGTTTGGATTACAGGGAATTCATCGAATGCATAGTGGTTCTGGTTAAGAACTGACATGCGCTCGCCTGGTGTAAAGGAAACTGATCCAGTGCTTGGATCTACTTCTCCTGATATGATTTTTAGGAATGTAGATTTACCAGCACCATTGGCACCAATAATACCGTAACAATTTCCGGGAGTAAACTTTAGGTTGACATCTTCGAATAGAACACGTTTTCCATAGCGAAGAGATAAATTTGATACATTAATCATGGTGCAAAGATACGCTTTTCGATTGGATTAGTGTACGGTCAAGTCGCTAATTATTAGGTGCTGATTAGAAGTCGATTGGATAGGATGAAAATATTTTTTTGAAGTGGATAGTACGGTGCCTAAAAAATACTGTTTATCATATTGAACGGCCTTCAAAGTTTCGCGTCGTTTGAAAATTATAACCACCAATTATGACGGAAAGAATTACAGAATTCTTGTTGGAGAATTATTTATCCGATGGTTGTTCCAAAGCCGAAATGAAGCGCGTTGAGGAGTATGTGAATTCAGTAGAGGGTAAGCTGCATTTGGATGAGTATTTAGATAAGGTTTGGGAGGCAGCGTCGAAGGAGCGAGTCGATGAGGATGTGTTGGATGAGTGTAGAGGCTTGTTTTTAATGGAGGTGGCAAAGGAAAACCACTTTGAGGAACGTAATGGTAGGAAGTAGCATGGACATGGAGATCCCTCCAACAAATTGACTGAAAGATTAAGATTCATCATAAACATTAATAAACAACATTGGCAATCAATTTAGGGCATTAGAAGGAAATGCCGAACGTGGCGGCACCATTCGAAAGATCTTTTTTAAATAAGCTTTAACCAAAATACACGCTAAGTTTTGATAGATTTTTTATGACTAATTACTTAACTATATGGATTTATTTTTAATTTTTAACAAAGCGAAGTCGTTATGGATAACAACATTTTCTTCCATGTTGATTTTATTCCTACTATCTAGCGCTGAGGCGAATAGCGTGGGTTCCATAGACTTCCAACGAACCATTAAAGGGGAAGTGCGCGATCAGGGCGGTAAACCATTATCGGGAGCTTCAGTGATAATCAAAGGCACTTCACAGGGGGTGTCAACCGATTCCGAGGGGAAGTTTACACTACAGGTTCCTGCGGGCGCAGTTCTTCAGATTCGATTATTAGGCTACGAAGGACAGGATATCACCGTTGGTGCACGTGATTTTATTAGCGTCAATATGAAGGCTACAAGTACGGTTCTTGATGATGTTGTAGTTACGGGCTATCAGGTGGTAAGTAAGCGACAATTCACTGGCGCTTCTACGAAGATTAACACCGAGGATGTCCGTCGCGACGGTATTGCCGATGTCAGCCGGATGTTAGAAGGACAAGTTGCAGGTGTTTCGGTTCAGAATGTATCGGGGACATTCGGAGCTGCTCCTAAAATAAGGGTTCGGGGTGCGACTTCCATCAGCGGGGACAACAAGCCTTTATGGGTTGTAGATGGGATGATCCTGGAGGATATTGTCAATATTTCTAACGAGCAGTTGTCAACGGGCGACCCGGCGACCCTAATCGGATCGTCTGTAGCAGGATTAAATCCTGACGATATTGAGAGCTTCGAAATATTAAAAGATGCCGCTGCGACATCTCTATATGGCGCTCGTGCAATGAACGGGGTTATCGTCATTACGACCAAAAAAGGTAGGGTTGGAACACCTTTAGTTTCCTATACTGGAAATTTCTCAACCTATCTCAAACCTTCTTACAGTCAGTTTAATATTATGAATTCCCACGATCAGATGTCGATGTATGCGGAAATGCAACGTAAAGGATGGCTGAATTATGGGCAAACGTCTCGATTTGCCAATGGTGGTGTATTCATTAAGATGGCAGATCTGATCAATCAATATAACGAGTCGAACGGGCAATTTGGGTTGAAGAATGATCCAGCAAGTAGACGTGCTTTTCTAGAGCGCTATGCGAACGCTAATACGGATTGGTTCGACGTGTTGTTCGATAATTCGCTAATGCAAGAGCATGCATTAAGCGTGTCTATGGGTACAGAAAAAGGCCAGTTGTATGTCTCTACAAGTTATTTGAACGATAATGGCTGGAGTAAAGCAGACGCGGTACAACGTTATACGGGGAATGTGCGGGCGACTTTTACACCAAGCAAGCGCCTTAACTTTGGAATTATCGCGCAGGGATCGATTCGTGATCAAAATGCACCGGGAACCTTAGGACGGACAAGTAACCAGGTTACTGGAAGCTTTGATCGTGATTTTGATATTAATCCCTTCAGCTATGCCCTAAATACCAGCAGGGTGCTTACAGCCTATGATGAAAAGGGAAACCTCGAGTATTTTAGACGGAATTTCGCACCCTTCAATATTCTCAATGAATTGGAATACAATAATATCAAACTGAATTTTATTGATTTCAAAATGCAGGGTGATTTGCGATATAATATTCTAAACAACCTTAAGTTTTCTTTTGAAGGAGCATATCGATATGCGGTTACCAATCAGGAGCATAACATCCACGAAAACTCGAATATCCCAAATGCATATCGAGCAGATGCGGATGCGACAATTCGAGAATCGAACAGGTTTCTTTATCGTGATCCTGATAATCCGGAAGCTGAACCTATTGTTATTCTCCCTTACGGAGGATTCTATAATACAGACGATGTTAATATGGTTAGTTACAATCTTCGGAATTCCTTGGATTACAATGTAAAACTCGCGGAGGATCATAAGCTGAATTCTTATGCATTTATGGAGCTCCGTTCTGCTGATAGAAAGTTTAAGGTTTTCAACGGATATGGCTATCAATTTGATAAGGGCGGTGTACCGTATGTGGATCCTAAATTTCTGAAAATGATGGTTGAAGCGAATGCGAATTATTTTGAAATGTCCAAGCGTAAGGAGCGTTTTCTAGCCTACGGTTTGAATTCTCGGTATACTTTTAAAGATCGATACAACGTGGCGGGAACTGTTCGCTATGATGGTTCCAACTTAATGGGGCGCACGAATACAGCGCGTTGGTTACCGACTTGGAACCTGAGTGCTTCCTGGAACATCGATGGTGAGGAGTTTTTCCAAAGGCAAAGCTTTATCAATACGGCGACCCTTCGGGCGAGTTATGGATTGACAGCTAGTAGCGGACCTGCTACTAATTCGAGCGTTGTATTGCGTAATCGAGCAGCCAATAGACCTTACTTAACCGAAAGAGAGTCTGTTATCGGGATAGCTAATGTCGAGAACTCAGAGTTGACTTGGGAGAAGATGTACAAGGCTAATATCGGGTTTGATATGGCCATGTGGAATAATAGACTGACACTAACGATGGACTATTATGACCACGATAGCTACGATCTGATTGGACGTATTCGGACCGGCGGTATTGATGGGGAAGCTTTGAAGTTAGCAAACTATGCTGACATGGAAGCCTATGGTGTTGAAGGTCCTTAGGTGTCAAGTTATTGAATAAATCGGATTGGAAATGGGATACACAATTTAATTTCGGATATAATAAAGCGAAAATTACGAACCTACGTAATGAGCCCAATATTTGGTCACTCGTAAATACAGACGGTGGCGCCATGGTGGGGTATCCGCAGCGAGGCTTGTTTTCATTAGATTATAGAGGACTTGATCAAAAACAGGGGATGCCTAAATTCATCAATGAAAAGGGAGAGGAGTCTCCAGAGGTCTTTTTACAAGATCTAAATACTTCACATCTCGTTTATGGAGGTTCTATCGATCCACTGCTAACCGGTGGTTTCTTCAACGGATTCCAATATAAGAATATTCGGCTTACAGCATTAGTGACCTTCAGTACAGGGAATGTTGTGCGTCTTAGACCAGCGTTCAGAAGCTCATATACAGAGTTGGATGCGACGCCCGACGAGTTCTTGAATCGATGGCTAATGTATGGTGATGACGCGGAACCTTCCATACTCGACCGACGTGAGAACTCCGATATCATCGGTTCTTATCCGTATAATAACTACAATTATTCCACCCGTCGGGTTGCTAAGGGTGACTTTATTCGCTTGAAGCAAGTGATGCTCTCATACAATTTGCCGCAGAATTTACTCAAAACATCGACATTGAAATCAGCGTCGTTGAGCTTGGTCGCAAATAATCTTTGGTTGATTTACTCGGATAAAGATTTGAATGGACAGGATCCTGAGTTCTTTGGCTCTGGCGGTGTGGCAATGCCTATCCCTCGTCAATTTACGCTATCACTTAAACTAGGAATTTAGAACCAAACGATTATGAAAACTATAAATAAGATTATTATCCCATCTGCGATTTTATTCCTAGGTCTTTTACCGTCATGTAATAAGTTCCTAGATGTAAATCCTGATATGCGAACCGAAATTAATTCGGTGGAAAAAGTCGCTGAACTTCTGGCGACAGCATATCCGCAAGCAAACTATATCAGTTTTACGGAGGGGATGTCGGATAATGCAGGCGATAAAGGAGCAGGAACAGTGGAAATCGTAAATTCAGCGCCTTATCGATTTGAAGATGTCGCGGATATCAATATGGATTCGCCAACTTATTATTGGAATGCAGCTTATGCTGCTATTGCTGCCGCAAATCATGCGTTAGAGGCTATTCAAAAAGCGGGTGATGATCCTGCATATATACCCTACAAGGGTGAGGCTTTAGTCGCTAGAGCTTATGCGCACTTTATGTTGGTCAATTTCTTTGCACAACCATACGACGCAACAAATGCTGCAGCCAATCCGGGGATACCCTATGTTACGGAAGTGGGCAAAGTGGTCATTGGCAAATATGAACGTAGCACTGTCGCTGAAACCTACAATAAGATCGAAAAAGATCTGTTAGAAGGGTTGCCGCTATTAGATAATGCCGCTTATAAGAAAGCTCCAAAATATCATTTTACCGTTGCGGCTGCACATGCTTTTGCTACGCGTTTTTACTTGTTTAAAAAAGACTATCAGAAGACTATTGAGCATGCAAACCAAGTCTTCGTGGGGGGCGATATAGCATCCAGTCTTCGTGCTATCAATTCGGAAGCTTACCGTTCATTTCAATACTATGAGCTACAAGCTCAATATACACGAGCAGACAATCCAGCGAATTTATTGATGGCAGAAGCCCCTTCTATTTGGGGAAGGTTTTATCCCGTATATCGTTATAGCCTGACGACTGATATCATGAATGAGCTTTTCACGACGTCCAATGTCACTGACGGTTCGTGGGCATATAATATCTACGGAAGAGAAACGAGCCTAAATATCCCTAAGTTTAGGGAACACTTCGTTCGCCAGACGTTGAACGCTGAAATCGGAACGCCATACAATATTATTCCATTGTTTACTGCAGAGGAGGTGTTGTTCAATAGAGCGGAGGCATATGCCGAATTAGCAAAATATGATAATGCCATACAAGACTTAAATGATTTCGCGTCCAAGCGCATTATACATAGTCCTTCGATTCCGATATATGTTCCAGAATTGCACAGTATTACAGACCGGAACCTGTTGGAATTTTACAAAACGGCAGATTTGAAGCGTGCGATCGTACAGTGTGTGTTAGATTTCAAACGCGTAGATTTTATTTTTGAAGGACAACGCTGGTTTGATATTATTCGTCACAAATTACCGGTTACCCATAGGACTACGGACAATGAGATACTCATCTTGGGAGTTAATGATCCGATGCGCGTGTTCCAGATTCCGCAGGAAGCACAAAGTTCTGGTTTAGCCTTAAATCCTCGCTAATTATGAAAAGAAATAACATCACTCAATATTTAATACCTCTTTTATTGTTGCTTTTGGCCGCTTGTGGCAAAGAAGAAAAGATAAAGGACACTCCAATACTAGGTCTAGGAGGGGATACCTGGGTTAGTGGTCCAATTGATGATTGGTTGAAGAAGGAATTTCTTGATCCTTACAACATCGAAGTAAAGTATCGCTGGGATCCATATGAGTTGAATTATGTAAAGAGTATCGTCCCTATTCGGGAAGAGAAGATTCAACCCTCTATGTCGTCCGTTCGCGAAATATGGATTAAGCCCTATGTCAAAGTAGCGGGAGAATCTTTCATCAAGAAATATGCACCGAAGCAGTTCGTACTAGCTGGCAGTGCGGAATGGAACAATGATGGAACAATCGTGTTAGGTCAAGCTGAAGGCGGCAGGAAGATCGTCTTGCTCCTTTTAAACAAATTTGATCCTAAGGACAGACCGCAAGTTGAGCGTATGCTGCATACTATGCATCATGAATTTGCTCATATCCTACATCAAACAAAGTTGTATCCGTTAGAATGGAAGGCCCTGAATCCGGAATGGTATACAGCGACATGGTTTAATAATACGGATGAAATTGCGCATCAACAAGGCCTGATATCCGCTTATGCGAAGGCGAATGCTGACGAGGATTTTGTTGAAACTGTCTCGTTTTTATTGGTATACGGACAAGCTCACTTTGATTCGGTGGTCAATAAAGAGAATGTTCCGGCAAAAGCCAAAGCGATTCTTAGAAAGAAGGAGTCGATGGTTGTCGATTATTTCACTAAGCAATATCAAATTGACTTTAGGGCATTACAGCGAGAGACACAATCAGCATTGGCAGCCTTTCTTGCAGAGTAACCATTATTCATCATTTCAAAATTAAACAGCATGAAAAAATATATAGCTTGGATAATTTTAAGTCTTCTTGTTCTAACTTACTCCTGTAAGAAGAATGAATTTGAAGGCGAACGTCCGGACAAAAAGCTGGGGGAAGCCATGGTTTCATTTGAAAAAGCATTGGTTTCAGCGGAGCATGGTTGGAAAGCGCATTTGTACCCCGATAGAGGGCGAGGCTTTGGTTTTTATTAAAGTTTAACGATAAAAACCGGGTAACCATGTATTCAGATATCAATAATACAACAGGAACAGAATCCAAAGAAAGTTCTTTTAGATTAAAGGCTGTCACAACGCCGGCGCTTTATTTCGATACCTATTCGTACATGCATCTGCTGGCAGATCCAGATCCATCCATACTGAACGGGGTGCCTGGTTGGGGAATGTTTGCAGATTTCGAGTTCAATTTCAAAAAGGTCAGCGCGGATACCATAGAGTTAGTCGGCAGTTTATCGCAGAGTAAACTTGTCCTTGTGAAAGCGAATGCGGAGGAAGCAACAGCCTACAGTAACGGCAATTTGAACAATTTACGAACTGTCGCCGAAAAATATAATCAAACTGCGCGTTTCCCATTTCTCAACACCAAGTCGGGCGTTCGCGTCAGCACGGCATTGAACCTGATCACCAAAGAAGTTTCTTTCGTTTATCTGAAAGATTCCAAATTGGAGACGAAGAGTCTAGGATTCGCCTTTTCCGGAATCAATGAAATCGTATTAAAGGAAGCATTTGAATTTGATGACTTGCATATTGAAAAGTTTATCCTCGGTTTAGAGGACAATAGTGTTCACGCAATAAATGCAGGACAGAACGTGCCGATTCAATCTGCAAGCGAGCCTATTCTGCCGCTCAACAAAATCCTAGGCGTGCAATATATGTCTATTGTCGTCCCAATGGAACAGGCAGTTGTAGGTAGCGGAGCTGAATTTAATACACGAAGAAATGCGTTTTTGACGGCAGGGAAGGCTCGCTTAGCTGCCGGCACTACATTTCCGCAGATGAATTTAGTTTTTGATATCAATGAACAATTATTGATAGTAAACCAGATTATTCGACAGGGATTGAATAGTTTCTCCGCCCTTTATATTTTCACCTACCGCATGGATGGGGACCATTTTGTGCTCAACTATGAGCAACCTCTCTATGGAAATGCCGAAGTGCTCGAGAATGCCTTTGAGCCAATCATTGAAGGCCTTCATCAAGGGAAGTTTGAATTTGAATATGAATTGACGGCCTCCCAGGTTAGAGCCAGTGGCGATAATAAGAACTTAGCAGGATTTAAATTCATTGGCGACTTAAATTAGAAAATTATGAAAAAGTTAATAACGATTATACTAGTTGCTTTCTCAATAATGTCCTGTACTAAGGATAAATCTTCCGCTTATGATGTGGAAGAAGTCTTCCCGAGTTCAGAAGAAATGCTCGCCCAGTTTCAGAAAGCGCTAGATGCAGGATCTTCACATTGGGAAGCAATATTAAATCCAAATGCTGGAAAAACCTACAATCTATATTTTCAGTTGGCGAAGGATGGGAAAGTTCCATCATTAGCGGACTTAACGGTGAAGAGTGCAAAAGATACGAAGGCTGCGACCTATCGATTAGAAGGCAAAGCAACCCATGCAAGCCTTATTTTTTCTGCTGGAACCTATCTGGATGATATCTTACATAAAGAAGGATTTAGAAATGTCGGTGCCGATACGTCCTATGCATTCGAAAGTATGAAAGGTGATACCTTAATTCTCAGAGGCAACAGATTCGGCGATGAGCTTAAATTGATCAGTCTGAAGGCGGAGGATGTCAGCAAATATGAAACCGGCATGCTGAGGAATACCTTTGGCTACTTATCGGAATTCTTTGAAAGTCGACGATTCTTTTATTTCATCGCAGAAGGTAATATTCCGGTTCAATTTATTATAGATCCAGAAACTCGTAGTATTCGCGTATTGTATGTTGAAAACAAACAGCTCAAGTTTAGTACTACGGATTACGCCTATGGAATTGAAAAAATTCGCTTAAAAACACCACTTCGGATTGGAAGCCAGATTATCAGTGATTTAAATTTTGATACCCAGAAAAAGACTTTCTATTTGCAGAAGAACCAAGCATCGCGCTATGATTTATTAGGCGCAAGCTTACCTGTAATCCCATTACACATTATGTTGGGTGAAGAAGTGTCGCCCATTTTGTCTATGCCTTCACCGATATTTATTGAAGAGTTGCCGGGCTGGTCTACTTCATTTCGGGATGTTTGGATGGAAGCAACAAACAAACTATTCAGCGAACGGAGCTTTTATTTATTAGTAATGGCCTTTGAGTTGAATACCAAGGCTAATATCTTAGATTTAAAGCTGTATTTTCAACGAGGCAGCAGCATCTTTTTAGGAACCTTTCCTTTCTCATTTGAGAAAACCGATGCCGGCGTCTATACCTTAAAACGACTTCCGTTTGAAGCAGGTAGTATTCCACATGCCAATGCTGAGTTTATCGAACCTTCCGTTGCTGGACTTATTGGACTATTTCCGGATAAACAATATACTATTGATTATTATGACGCTGGGGATAACGTCATCGGACAGTTTAAAAGCGTAGACCAAGCTGAGCTCTATTTTACAGGCGAGTTTGGAAGTTACTTTGAATAAACGCAACAATACTCTTATCCTAGTCTTTTATACTATAGACTAGGATAAGAGTTTCTAAAAAATTATTGATTTCTGTAGTCGTTTAACTTGCCCTTCACATAGGCTATTGAAGCGCTTATTTGATTGCGAACGGTATGTACGGATATATTCAATTTCTTTGCTATCTCGGCATAGGTCATGTCGTCCTCTCTACTTAAACAAAATACGAGTCGCCGTTGTTCTGGAAGGTCCGCGACAATCCTACTGACTCTGTTTTCTAACTCTTTGAGGTTTAGCTCTGCATCGGCAGTGCCGTCATACGCCAGAGCACTCGAAAGCTGCGGGTTTGAAATAGATTCTGTGATAAGCTTTTTGCTTTTATGGAAATTGATAACTGCATTTTTAGCAGCTTTGACCATATAGGGGCGGAGGGATTGATCGCCATCAATCCGTATAAGGTCTCTTTTCTGCCACATCTTAAGCATAACATCCATAGCGATTTCTTTCGCTATATCGCTGTTCTTTATTAATCGGTTTGCAAAGGAGAAAATTTGGAAGAAGTACTTATCGAATATAATCGATAACGCCATTTCATTGCCATGGCTTCCAAGTTTCAATAATTCGGCATCGGATAATTTAAGTAATCGGTTCTTCATGATAAGCTATAAGTTTGTAACTAACTATAAAATACAATCCGTAAAAACCGCTTTTTAATTAAGTAGTAGGGAAAACTATTAATCAATTGGTTAATGTAATATACAAATAAAACTAAACTAATCCAATATTAATTTATTATTAAATATACTAGGTTGTTTGGTTTAGTTATTTTCAAGGGAAGAGTCTGTGGAAAAGATACCTGTGGAATGTAATAAATAACGTTTTAGCGTTGTGTTAGGGAATTGGGGTTGAATAATCAACTTGTTAATTTCAATTAAAATGATAATTTTGGTTACAATTAGATCACTAGAGAATAAAAATATTAATTTAATATAAACTTATGATGAATTATACATTGCGCTCATTACTACTTGGAAGCGTCTTATTCTTTACTTCTTGTGCTACGGTATTTACAGGCACAAAACAAAACGTCATGATCAGGTCCAATCCGGAGGGCGCTACGATTGAAGTCGATGGTTTTGAGCGAGGTGTCACGCCTATGCCGGTAAAACTTAGAAAGGGATTCCGTGGACAAACTGTAACCTTGAAAAAAGAAGGATATGTTCCGTTTGAGTTCCGCCCTAACACCTTTTTTAATTTCGCAGCCATCGGAAACCTAATCAATATATTCGGATGGGGGATTGACGCGGCGACTGGCGCCTTCATGAAATATGATCCCGCAGTTTACGACATCAAGATGAAAGAGGTTGTAGATAAAAACGAAAAGGCTAATAAGTAATCTTAAAATTTATCCAATTCCAAAGCGAGCGCTTTCAAATCTTGTTTCATCAGATTGATATTCGACTCCAATTGATCATACATGTCAGCTCGGTTGTTTAGCTGCTCGCTTGAATATTTTCCGCCTTCACCAAAATACAATTTAACAAGCTCATCGCTCGAGTCTTTATCGATTTGCCCTAAGTGAGTCCACTTTTCGATAATCTGTTCGCGGAAAGAGGAAGTTACATTATAATCCGGGTTAGCGTAATTTAGATAATACCAAACAGCGGGAGGGAAGATCGCCGAGGTCTTGCTGCCGAACCAAATGTCTTTCAGCGCATTTCGTTTATGTTGGAACTCAATCGATGCTTTATCAAAAAACATCAAAAAACCGAAGGTAGCTTCTGCAATACCCGTCGAGATGCCGGTCGCATTGGCAGCAGTTTCATTTTTAATAACTCCACCGGTCAATATCGCCCCGACGGCACCAACCACAATTGCTGCAATTGTCAACTTCGACTCGCGCTCGTCCGCAATACCCGAGAGATAATTCGCAACCTGGCTAGTACGTTCTTCTTCGCAATCCATCTCCGAAGATATTGCTGAAATCTCCAAGGAGGAAAGATTGATCTTATGATCTATATCCTGTTTTAATTCCAATAGTTCAATCCGCTGCTCAGTGTTGGGATTTCCTTGATTCAATTTTAAGCTCGTGTAACGCTCAAGCGTCGGTATCAGTCCTATCGCATTGGCGATGTTCAGGCTGTTGTGGCTGAGTTTCTTGCTGAGTGCCGGTGATATTTGCTGAAGATGAAGCGGGGTCGCGATATCTGACTCCGTATAATCATATACGTTTCGTTGATTACAATTGCTGTGCTGTAACAAGTTTCGGATCTCCGCATTCTTAATTGTGGCACAGGACGACACGAAAAACAACAGTAAACCGAAACCGGCAAATTTTATCAAGGCTCTCATGGGTGATAATTTGAAAGTAAATAAAGTGATTATCAGCGATATTTTCCAAGCTATAGCGTAATATTTTTTCTCGTCGCCGGATATTCAGATATCCCTTTCTTGAAAACCAAATCAAAATAAAATTTCTATAATTAGCGAAAAAAGTAGTTTCTTTACGCATATTTCACTTTTAATAAACAATTAAACCAAATTAATGGACCATATTGTATCCAGTATTTCATCTCTTGTATGGAGTGATATTTTTATTTATTTATGTCTATGTACGGGCCTTTACTTTTCTATCCGTACGGGTTTTCTACAGATTACCTATTTAAGAGATATGCTTCGGCTTCTTTTCGCGAAAAAGCAGGGCGATGAGGGTATTTCATCGTTTCAAGCGTTCGCACTGGCCATCTCAGGGCGCGTTGGAACCGGAAACATTATTGGTGTGGCGACTGCAATCTTTTACGGCGGACCAGGTGCAATCTTCTGGATGTGGGTAATTGCGTTTCTAGGCTCTGCCTCTGCATTTGTGGAAGCCATGCTAGGACAGGTATATAAACAAAAAGACGGTTCGGAGTTCCGCGGTGGTCCCGCTTATTATATCGAGAAAGGATTAGGTGTTAAGTGGTATGCTATATTATTCGCTGTACTGACCATCATCAGTGCAGGGATTTTATTACCTGGTGTGCAAAGTAATGCGATTGCATCTTCGGTAAACAATGCATTCGCGATCCCAACTTCTTATACAGGTATTGCTGTTGTCGTTTTATTGGTGTTGATCATCTTTGGCGGCGTAAAGCGTCTGGGCACTGTAGCAGAGTTCGTAGTGCCTTTTATGGCGGGAGGATATATCTTGATGACGCTTGTTATCATTGCAATGAATTATCAACAGATCCCTGAAGTCTTTGGACTGATATTTAGTAGTGCGTTTAGTCTGGATGCCACTTTCGGCGGAATTATTGGTATGGCAATCGCATGGGGAGTGAAACGTGGTATCTATTCGAATGAAGCAGGACAAGGTACGGCTCCGCATGCCGCTGCCGCAGCAGACGTAAACCATCCAGCTCAACAAGGATTGGTTCAGGCTTTCTCCGTTTATGTAGATACCCTTTTCGTATGTACTGCTACCGCTCTGATGATTTTATTTACAGGGATGTATAATGTAACGAATACGGATGCGGCAGGAAAGGCAACAACTTTATTGCAAGAAAATCTTCCAGGTGTAGATTACAATGGGTTTACGCAGGCCGCCGTTTCACATCATTTCCCGGGATTCGGAGGTAGCTTTGTCGCCATCGCTTTATTCTTTTTCGCCTTCACAACAATTATGGCGTATTACTATTACGCCGATACCAACATCGTCTATCTGATAAAGAACAATAAAGTACGCGCAATCGTTGGGCGTATTTTCCAAGTGGCATTCTTAATAGCTGTTTATTATGGAACGATAAGAACAGCCGATACCGCATGGGCGATCGGCGATATTGGAGTTGGACTGATGGCTTGGGTTAATATTATAGCGATCCTTCTTATGAGCAAAATTGCCATGAAGGTATGGAAGGATTATAAAATAAAGCGGAAGCAAGGAATCGAAAACCCGGACTTCGATCCAAAGGAAATTGGAATCAAGAATGCCGATTACTGGGAGAAGCGAGACTAGGAAGTAGATTTTAGATATTAGATGTGAGACATTAGAGTAGGATAGCTCTTGCATGTTTTCCATGTTTATTACTAGAATCGACGATATAAAAGATAGAGGCTGCTTCTTACGAAGCAGCCTCTTACTATTTTATTGTTTTCGTAGGTAAATTATTAAGGGTATTGAACTATTTCTTTATTAAATTATAGGTCAGCCCAATGAATGGGCCAGGTCTATAGCGCTCCAAGTATTTTATCTCTTTATCGGAGGTGCTGAATCTTAGGTTTTCATCGAGATTGCTCGTGTCCAATCGTTTGACATTGACGAAAGAAACGCCTGCCGTTAATACCAATTGATTCTTTTGTAAAAAGGCTGCGGATGCACCCAAGAAAAAGTTGATCTTCTTATTGTTGTTATAACTCAAACCAGTGGATAGCCCATATTCTACGGGCGTTCCGAAATCATACAAAGCATGTACTAGCGTACCAATGGAATGGGATAACAATTCTTTCTCTAACTGTTTGACACCAACAGGCTCTTGGTTTTCGTGCAGTTCAGCATAATCATGATCTGCAACAAAAGAAAGTAAATATCCCGCACTAACATTCACTCGCAATTTATGCGTAGTCTTAACGGAAAATTCGGGGAATCTATGTAACACGGTATCCTCTTTGCAGCATTTTAATACCGGTTTAATAAGAATTTCGTCACCCAATGCTTGATGACTTTCTCCAACATAAGTATAACTTGAATTCTCAGCAATCTGATGAATCTTAAAAGCTTCGCGTCCATCCTTGTATATTTTATCCCTATGGGAATCACTTAATAACTCTTCATATATCTTCTCTGCCTCTTGCCAATTGGAGCCATAGTAATCTTTTGTTTCGCTGTTAGAATTGACCAGTGGGGCATAAGTAGATTGCAGTAGGAGGAAGTTTTCTTTTATTGCATCGATACTAAGAAGATTCGCGTAGCGTTCGATTTCTTTTTTAAACTGTGGTACGTCGGCTATAAACGGTTCCTTATTAATGTATGCCTCTAGTTCCTTGCGGAGCGTTGCGGTCTCTTTGACTTTCTCGGCTGCCGCTTCGAACCGGAAAAAATTATCGGGAAATTCGTTGTCTATTACCGCGATCGGTGTCACAACGTTTTCATTCGTATCGGTCGATGTAATCATTGCGCTGCTCACGGTGGGTAGGAGCGGTTTTAGAAATTCTAGTATCTGTTGGAAGCCAATCTCAAATTCGTAAGTCGTAGGAACGTAAGTAGCTTCGCCCTTCGCTAAAAAGGGATTGATATTTACTATTTCTACTTTAAAGGTTGATTTATATCGTACGCTAGCATTCTTCGGGAATTTTCCTGGGTTGAATTTGTCGATGCGTATAATCTGCTCATCGCCCACTTGCGCCGTAAGGCTAAATGACAATCCCAAAAGGAGAAAAACTGTGAGTAGTATCGATTTCATCTTCTTCAATATTTAGGGTTAATAGAAGCGTTCTTTCGATATTCGGGAAGATCATAAAAGGTAGATTTCTTTCAAATATCAGCCGTAAGGTAGCCATATAGAAAAACTGTGGAAATACCTAGTGCTAGGGATTTTTTAGGCTGCGAAGGATGGGAATAGCTTTAAAACACAAAGAGAAACAAACCTTTGTTCCTCTTTGTGTTTTCTGCTTTTAATGGATTCCGAAGCAAGTCGTAGCGAATAGTAATACGACTGCGACAAAAAGTAAAAGGAACAGGTTCGTCAATGGTGTCCTTTTCATGTTTATTTAATATTGCGTTCAAATTGGTGATTAACATTAAAGTTACGCTTTTTTTTGAGCTATAGAAATATTTCTACAAAGTACATGTCTTTAATTTATTGTTATTTATAAATGAACATAGAAAATACCCTACTTGTTTTGTAGTTTTTTTATTGAAGTGTCTGTTCTAGGATAATTATAGTACTTTTGTACGTTTTATCAATACTAATCGTATGAAGAGAGGCAATTTCTGGGCCTTACTGCCATTAATATTTTTTGTTGTCGTTTACTTCACCGGGTCGTATATATTGGGTGACTTTTATGCGCTGCCCGTTCTTGTTATCTTCGTTTTAGCGCTGTTCGTTGCGTTTTTTCAATTTCCAAAGGTGCCTTTCGCCGAAAAATTAAAGCATTTTTCGAAGGGCTCTGGCGATGAGAATATTTTGATTATGATCCTCATATTCTTATTGGCGGGCGCATTCGGAGAGCTATCTAAGAATGTGGGAGCGATATCTTCAACCATTAATTTTGCGTTGACTTATGTATCACCGCAGTTTATTATTGCAGGACTTTTCCTCGTCGCTTGTTTTATATCAACCTCCTTGGGTACATCAGTCGGTACAATCGTCGCTTTGGCACCCATTGCCGTAGGCTTGGAAGAAAATATCTCAGGCATTATGCCAATAGCCTTAGCCGCAGTGATAGGAGGAGCCATGTTTGGCGATAATCTCTCCTTCATTTCCGATACCACTATTGCTGCCACCCGTACGCAAGGCGTAGCAATGCGTGATAAATTTAAGGTCAACTTTAAGATGGTCCTGCCTGTTGCCGTTCTGGTATTTATCATCTATGCATTCCAAGGACAAGATCTAGTGAAAAATCTACAGCAGATACCAGTGGGCGAGTATGAAGTTGTCAAAATCGTTCCCTACCTGGTTGTATTCATCCTTGCGCTGCTAGGACTCCATGTTATTTTCACGCTAGGAATCGGTATTCTTGTTGCCGCAGGTATCGGGTTAGCAAGTAATACTGTTGACTTCCTAACGATATTGAAATCTATTAACGATGGTTTCGCAGGCATGTTCGAATTGAGTATCCTTTGTCTGATCATCGGTGGCGTTGTAGGCATCATCCGACTAAACGGCGGAATAGAATTCTTATTGAACGCTGTAACCAAGCGAATCGATTCCAAGAAAAGAGCCGAGCTCGGTATCGCTTTCTTAACAAGCTTAGTTAATTTGGCAATCGCTAATAATACCATCACCATCGTAATCGTTGGCCCGATCGCTAAAGAAATATCCGATAAAAACGGCTTGGACGGAAAACGCGTCGCCAGTATTTTAGATACCATATCCTGTTTCATTCAAGGATTAGTTCCTTATGGTGCCCAAATCCTTGCAGCGCTGGCAGCCGCCAATATGATACTTTCCGACCGACAATTGCCGCTACTTTCGCCAATAGATATTATGCAGTATTTGTATTACCCTATTTTATTAGGGATTATCACCCTGCTGTTTATCATCTTCCGAAAAGAAAAGCCTGTTGCTACAGAAGCGAAATCCTAAGATAACCTTATTAGAGTCGTTGTTTGGCAAGGTTATAACAACTTCAGCTCAATAGCATATTTAAGTCCTTACAAACCCCAATTAAACCCGCCCACGAGCGGGTTTGATTGGGGTTTGTATTGGGTTTGAATTGGGTTTGAATAGTATTTAGTATTTAGTAGTTAGTATAAAGACCTAGGGTGAGCGTAAGCTTCTCTCGATGACGTTTGTTTTGAACCAAGAAAGGAAGGATGAAAAAGATTAGCAGGATCCTGTCAATCCTTGCATCCTTCCTTTCCTGGTTCAAGACAAATTTCCCTTCCTTTTCTGTATCAGAAAAACGTCTAACGTCTAATATCTCACATCTAATATCTAGTCTAGCCCGCCATAGGTCTAAATACTAACTACTAAATACTAACTACTCCTATATTCCCTGTATCACATCCAAAATCAATGGATAGGTATCATTTTTAATTTTGTCGAGGTTTGCTTTTTTGACCCAGATTGCTTGGTCGATATCTTCTTCGAGTTGAGGGGTTAGTTTAGGGATTTTGTTGACGCCCATTTCGTACCATTTTGTTTGTTTCAGTACGAATTTGCCGCGCATGGTGTAGCAATGGTAGGTTGTTTCAATTTTTTTGCCTAGGTAGTTTATTTTGATGCCGCATTCCTCTTCCACTTCGCGGAGTGCAGCCTCTTTCATTTTTTCATCTTCTTCGACTTTTCCTTTCGGCAGGTCCCATTTGCCGAGTCTATGGATAAAAAGGTATTGGCCTTCGCCATTTTTTACAAGTCCTCCTGCAGCTTTGATGATTCGAATATTGGCAATAAACGATTTAAATACTTTTTCAATATTGGGCTGTATGTGTAGATAGATGTTTTTTTCAGCCTTGTTTAGCGATTGGTTAAAAAGTTTTTCTAAATCAATGTCTTGTAAACCAATCGTTTGAATGTTGCCTTTGATTTTTGGAGCAAAATCTGCAAAAATTAACAGAGATTGGTTCATATAAATTTTATAAATTTGTGCCATGAATTATTTAAATGAGGTTGAACAAAAAGTTGCAGAATCCTTATTGCAAATTAAAGCAATAAAATTACAACCTAAAAGTCCTTTTACATGGGCATCGGGATGGAAGTCTCCAATTTATTGTGATAACCGTGTAGCTTTATCACATCCATCGATTCGTACGTACATTCGTCAAAAGCTATCACAATTGATTCAAGAAGAATTTGGATCAGTGGATATGATTTCGGGTGTAGCGACGGCAGGTATTCCTCAAGGGGTATTGGTTGCACAAGATTTAGGTTTACCTTTCTCTTACGTGCGTAGCAGTGCTAAGGATCATGGTCGTCAGAACATGATTGAAGGAGAAGTGATCAGCGGACAACGTGTTGTCGTAATCGAAGATTTAGTTTCTACGGGTAAGAGTAGCTTAATCGCCGTTAAAGCATTGCGTGAAGCAGGTTGCAACGTCGTTGGTTTAGTTTCTATTTTTACTTATGGCTTTGATGAAGCTCGCAAGAACTTTGAAGAAGCAAAATGTACATTCCATAGCTTATGTAATTATGATGCCTTAGTACGTGTAGCTGCATCAAATAGTTACATTATGGAGTCTGATATCGAATTATTAGAAAAATGGCGACAAGATCCAGCAAACTGGAGCCCTGAAGTTTAAGCTTATGACAGTTATACAGAATTCTACACTTATTGGTAAACCTGTCGAGGAGGTTTATAATTTCCTTGCAGATTTAAATAATCATGAGCAATTGATGCCCGAGAATATTTATAATTGGGAGTCAACTGCAGACGAGGCTAGATTTACCATCAAGAACATGGCAAAATTAGCTTTGCGCATCAGCCAACGTATCGAAAATAAAGAGTTGGTAAGTGTTCCTTCTGAGGAAGCGCCATTTGCTATTACTTTGCGTTGGAAGGTAGAGCCAGCATCAGAAACAACGACAACTGCGACCTTCGTTATTGAAGCGGAGTTGAATATGATGATGAAAATGATGGCATCAGGTCCTTTACAGAAATTAGTGGATCACCAAGTAAGTAAATTAAAAGAAGTTTTAGGTTAGTTCTTAAAATATTCATGATACGGAAAAAGCAGCTCAACGAGCTGCTTTTTTTTTGGAATTTAAATTACATCCTTCCTTAGAATGAAAATGACACGTGAGTTAGCAGTCGATTTCCTGCGTCAATTCTTCCTCTGCCGAGTTCTTGCTGAATCGGTGTTTGGAAGGATGCTCCAACGGATATCCTATTGAAATTTGCCTCTAACCCCATAGAAGCGTTCAGGATATGTCCGCCAGTTTCTTCCACCTTAAAACCCATTGCATGGTCTTTTTGTTGGCTTTCGAATGATATACCTGCATAGGGAGCGAGTCGGCTATTCGCGCCCAAGGCTATTTTATAATATGCGGATGCATTTGCTGCGATTTTATTCCCATAGCGGTAATCATCCTTATTCTCTGTATTTATTTTGTAACTAGCATTCGCATTGATGCCGAAGTCCTGAATGCGGACATCATACATCAGACTAGGTATAAAATCTAGACTCCCTGTTCCCAGTTGGAACATATTGGGATTTGTCGCCGTTGCATTTTGCTGTTCGGCGACGTCGTACGCTCCGGTTGGGAGTTTCACACCCATCCCAACCCAAAGCGATTGTACGACTAATTTATTATTCGCCGTCGGATTCGATTGATCGAATAGTTTGTAGTATCCGTTTAGCGTGATATCACCAATTCCATTCTTTTTTCTTAATAGATCGCTGCCTTCGGTGTATTTTTCGTTGAAATTATAGGGTACAAGGGCGAGCACGCGCCATTTCTGTCCAATGTTCCAAGCGCCCCACAGTTCCATCGTTTGGTACTTCTCATCGGTAGAAAGTGCAGTTCGATTTCCGTTGATATCCAATTGTGTCGTGAGTCTATTGAATTGATAGCGCAGTCCGACAAAGCGTTTGGTAAAGTCGGGGAGGAGTCCTATATAGTTTCCGCCGACACCACAGCCACAGATATCGCAAGCCTGGCTAGATTGGAAGGCTATAATTAAGCTAAGTGTTATTAAGAGTTTCTTCATTTTATTCTTGGAATAATGGGTTTTTAACAAAAGTTTCATCGTTGAGCGTATTTAGGAATGCCAGCAGTTGCACCACTTCGGTGTCGCTCAAGTCAATACCTCCAGTATTTTTCAGTATCGGATCAAGATTGGGTGTTTGTTGCACCTCGCGTCTGTAATGGTTGATGACCGCCTGTAGATTCCTGAATCTTCCGTCGTGCATATAGGGTTCGGTGTAAGCTAGATTTCGGAGGCTTGGCACCTTAAACTTCAGCTTATCGTTTTCCAACTGCGATATTTCGAAACGCCCTTGGTCTTTAGCAGGGTTGATTCCAATTCCATTATCGCGGTATGATCCATCGGTAAATAGCGGTTCGGTATGGCAGGAATTGCATTTAGATTTGAAGATCATGTAGCCTGCCTGTTCTTCAGCGGTAAACAGCGCCTCCTTGCGTATTGCTTTGTCGTATTTAGATTGATCCGATACAAGCATCAGCATAAATTGCGATAGCGCCTTCAGCATATTGCCGCTGCTGATCTCGGGGCTGCCGAAAGCTTTTTCGAAAAGACCGCGATACTCCGCAGAATTGTTCAATTTCTTTAAAACATTGGGCAGCTTTTCATCCATCTCGACCACATTTTCTATCGGCGCCACGGAAAATAGATCCAAATCAAATACTCCTCCATCCCAAAAGAATGATTTGGACCAGGCCAAATTGACTATGGACATACTGTTCCTAATCCCCAGTCTATCGTCAATCCCGTGGCTGACGTCGTGACCATGATGGGTGAAAGCATTAGCAGGGATATGACAACTACCACAAGAAATAGTATTATCCCTAGATAAGATGGGGTCATAAAATAGTTTTTTGCCGAGTTCAAACTTCTCTTTACTGATTGGATTCCCGGGGAAATTGTAAACAGGTTCTGGGAAATGCGCAGGCTTAACGAATGCAATGATGGTTTCGTCAATAAGATCATCCGCCTTTTGACAGGCGAGGATGATCGATAGAATAAATCCCATAACCAGCAGACTGGTCTTATTCATTACTTAATTTCTGAAAGTTGTGCGTATGATCGTGTGTAAACATCGTAGCGTAGTTTGCCGCGATCAGATCGTTAGGCCCTGCTACCATCACGGTGCTGTTCTGAGCAATGCTAATTTTGTTGTCGGCGTCGAATACTTTTCCCAAGTCGACCATTAAGTGTATATCCGAGCTTAAGTTTTCTTTGACTTCTGCGGCGCCGGCCTTTGTCAGATCGATTTTAATTGTCTTTATATTGTTCTTGGTAGGCTTGTCATAGCCACCAAAAAGACCGATATGGTAGCGGAATTTTTTGTCGGTGCTGGTTGATGCTGGCGATGTGCCCTCCATTTTAAAGAAGATATACCCGCTGTTCCAACTCCAAAACATGCCATGTTTAGCGATATCCAACGCGCCGGTACGTTCTTCAACGGGTAGAGTATTGGTGATGCTATCGACACCTAGAACGAACTCCAGCTTCGTGTATTTGCCTTCTGGAATATTGAATTTTGGAAATAGGGATGCTTTATCGGCTGCGTCGATTAAGAAATACGATTCTTTTTTAGGCAAAGCGTACTCTTCACCTTTCTCATTGGTCAGTTTAATATTGCTGACATAATATTTGAGCAATTCGACATTAAACTGTTCATTGCTGTTGTTGCTATAAGTGTAATCGTTCAACACAAGGGACTTTCCACCGACGATATGGTCGAATTTAAGCTTTACCTGACCGTTTTTGTTGTTTTCGAAATTGATGTCATCTTTAGAGCAAGAGAATAAACTGGCAACAAGCAATAGGCTAGCCAATAGGAATTTAATATTCATGGTACTGTTTAACTGAATGTAAATGATAAAATAATAAGGGCAATAGTTTTTTTAACTATGGCCAAAGGGATGTTATTGAGGTTTCAGTTAAACGAGGGGTGGGCGCAATAGATTTGTTGAGATATCTTTTGGATTCATGTTAGACTGAAATAATGCATAGTCTAATTGGATGAATTTCGGATATACCGGAGATTGGAACGAGAATACAAAGTCTTGTTGGGTAAAGGCTTCGTGGAAATTCAATTTAAAGTTTTGTTGTTCCTGTTCCTGCTGTGCTTTTAGTTTTTTGGCAAGATAACATTGTCCATGACAGGAATTGTCTTCCATATTGCGTTGTATACAGAGATACTTTTCAATATAGTTTTGGTTGTAGTAGAAGGATGCTGATATCAAGAGTGTCATATTGCTTTGCAAAAGCATTATGGGAATCATCAGATATAGCAGCAGCCTCTTCATTTTGCTTGCAAATCTAATTGTTAAGTTTCGTAAGTAAAAATTTTACATTGAATTAATTTAGTAAAATGAAACGATTCGAAATCTAATAGAATAGTTTTTGTACTTTTGTACAGTTTGCAAAAAATCATAAATCTACAAAGAACATGGAATTGAACCTAAAGCGCCCGTTGGCCTTTTTTGATTTAGAAACAACGGGAGTCAATGTTTCATCGGATAAAATTGTTGAGGTGTCTATTTTGAAGGTGTCACCGGGAGGTCAGGAAGAAACTTTAACATTACGTATAAATCCGGAAATGCCGATTCCAGCGGAGTCTTCTATGTTTCATGGAATTTATGACGAGGATGTAAAAGACCTAGCTCCGTTTCGCGAGCGTGCTGCAGAGATTGCGGCATTTATTGGCGACGCCGATTTGGCGGGATATAATTCTAATAAATTCGATGTACCGATGTTGATGGAGGAATTCCTGCGTGCAGGTATTCCCTTTACGTTGACAGGCCGCGCATTTGTGGATGTGCAGAATATTTTCCATCAAATGGAGCAGCGTACATTGAAGGCTGCGTATAAATTCTACTGCGGTGAGACCTTAGAAAATGCTCATAATGCTGAGGCAGATGTTCGTGCGACCTATGATGTATTAAAGGCACAATTAGCGAAATACGAAGGCGCTGATTTTGAAGATAAACATGGCAATGTAAGCAAGCCCGTTGTTAATGATGTGCAGGCTTTACATGCTTTCACTAATTTGAGCAAGCCGGTAGACTTTGCCGGACGTATCGTATATGATGAGGATGGCGACCCGTCGATCAATTTCGGGAAACACAAAGGCAAGAAGGTTACTGATGTTTTTGAAGTGGAGCCAAGTTACTATGCGTGGATGCAAAATGGTGATTTTCCATTGTACACGAAACAAGTTTTAGAAGAAATCTGGACCAATTATAAAAATACAAAGAAGGCTGCGAAGCCTGCTGTTTCCACGGAGAAGGGGGAGTTCAAACGCCCCGTGAAGCGTGAAGAGCCCAAACCAATTACGTCGGATATGCTGGCGCAATTGCAAGGGAAATTTAAGAAGTAGAAGATATAAATAAAGATTATGAATAATACAGAACAAGAAGTAGAACACGTAGGCTGCCTGATTATTGGTTCAGGTCCTGCAGGTTATACTGCAGCAATTTACGCTGCACGCGCGGATTTAAAACCTGTAGTTTACACAGGAATGGTACCGGGTGGACAATTAACACAAACAACTGAAGTTGATAACTTCCCAGGTTACCCAAAAGGAATTACCGGGCCGGTTATGATGGAGGATTTACGTGCGCAAGCGGAGCGTTTCGGTACGTCAGTACGTTTTGGCTATGCGACAAAAGTAGACTTTTCTATCGATGGCGGTATTCATACCGTAGAGATCGATGGAATCAAAACACTTACTGCTGATACTGTGATTATCGCTACTGGTGCAACAGCGAAATGGTTAGGCTTAGATTCGGAGCAAAAATATAATGGTTTTGGTGTATCTGCATGTGCGGTATGTGATGGATTTTTCTTCAAGAATCAAGATGTCGCTATCGTAGGTGCTGGCGATACTGCTGCTGAGGAGGCAACTTACCTAGCAAAACTTTGTAATAAAGTTTATATGTTGGTGCGCAGAGATGAGTTCCGTGCTTCTAAAGCAATGGTTCATCGTGTCATGAATACGCCAAATATCGAAGTGTTATACAATACAGAAGCGCAAGAAGTTTTAGGTGACGGACAGGTAGTAACTGGATTACGCGTGATCAATAACCAAACGAAAGCACTTACTGATTTAGATATTACGGGATTTTTCGTAGCGATCGGTCATAAACCGAATACGGAATTGTTCCAAGGAATATTGGATATGGACGAGACAGGTTACTTGATCACAAAACCTGATAGCACAGCAACGAATATCCCTGGGGTATTTGCTTGTGGAGATGTGCAGGATCATATCTTCCGCCAAGCGATTACTGCTGCCGGAACCGGCTGTATGGCTGCTCTGGAGGCAGAACGTTATCTTGTTGCTAAAGAAGATATCGTAGTATAAAAAAACTCACATTTTGAGAAAAAAACTAAAGGGGCTGATTCACATCGGCCCCTTTTCAGTAAAAGTAATCCAAACTATAGATATAATCTAAGTTCTTCTATTCAAAAATATGGTATCAGCGGCGAACTCTATATACCTAGCAAAAGGTATATTTGAGGTCGTTTTAACCGATTTTAATACTAAATCACGCCAAATTTCTTTAATGCATTCCAAATGCCGTTGTCATCGACTTCATCGGTCGTATAATCGGCAATTGCCTTAACCTCCGGATTTGCATTTCCCATCGCAACGCCAACTTTCACATGCTGGAGCATGCTGATATCATTTCCACCATCACCAAAAGCCATAGTATGTTCGATATCAATTCCGAAATGCTTACAGAAAATATCAATTCCGACTTTCTTACTCAATCCTTTCGGATTTACGTCGGCAAAAAGCGGTGTCCATCGGGAAGCTAAAGAGTTCGGCATGACTGAGTTCATGAATTCTTCTTCCTCATCTGGTCCTAAAAATATGTTGGTTTGCAAAATACTGCTGGTATCTACTAAATCCATATCCACCAGTTTGGGAACTGGAAGATTCAAGTGAGCATACATCCCCGCGATCTCGGGTGTCACGTCGTGAATGGTTATTTCTTGCTCCGACATGAAAGAAAAGCTCAGTGGCTTCTGCTTTGCATAGTCCATCACCGATTGGATATCTTCCTTGTCGATTGCTTTCCGGAATAAGACTTCATTTGTGTTGGTCAAGCAATATCCGCCGTTGAACGTGATAAATCCATCAAAATCTAGAAATTTCACATGGTCGATGCTATTGATCGATCTGCCGGTAGAAAGAATTGTTTTAATGCCTTTGCTTTGTAGTTCCTTAATTGCTTCAACCGTAGATTCTGGGACTTTGTGTGTTTTAAAGCTGATTAATGTACCGTCGATATCAAAGAAGACGGCTTTAACAATTGGGTTTTGCATATACAAAGGTACGTTTTAGGCTGATGATTCCTATCTTTGTTTCAAATTCTTAAGACATGGCAATATACCAAGATTTCATCGAGCTATTAAAACGAAGTATAAAAGATAAAACATTAGTTAAGCTTACGTTGAGTAACTATAAGGGGCAAGAAGCTGGTTTGAAGAATCTGTATGTCAAGCTTGTAGAAATTAAACGTGAGTTGAAAATGTCCTTTGTCTATCGTTATCAGACTCGTGATATCACAAAGAATTATAGCCTTCGCGATGGCTTTGACGCATTGGTCGAGGCTGTGCATTTTAAGGGATTCCGTTCGGTGGTCTTGCAGACTATTGACGAGCAGTTGGACATGCAGATGAATAAGAAAGCGGAATGGACGGGTTTTAGAAGAGCGTCTTCTAATGCTGTTGAGGTAGATTTAAAACACGATAAACAAAAGGAGCGCAGACTTCAAGATTCATCGAAATCCTATTTGCAGGATTTGAAGCTTACTGATGCTAATGGTCAGGTATATAAAAATGCGCAGGATAAATGGAAGCAGATTAACCATTATATAGAGATATTGAGTGGTTCGCTGGCCAACCTTCCAAAAGAGCGTAACTTACGCATCGTAGATATGGGTGCTGGAAAGGGTTATTTGACCTTTGCCCTATATGATTACCTGCACTCGGAACTGAAACGTGATGTTTCGGTGGTGGGTGTAGAGTTTAGGCAGGATCTGGTTGAGCTGTGCAATACAATTGCAGAGCGCGCAGGGTTCAGCCAATTGCACTTTGAGGAAGGAACCATCGAGAATTATACTTCCGACAAGAATATCGATGTTCTCATAGCCCTACATGCTTGTGATACGGCAACAGACGATGCGATCTATAAAGGGATTAAAGACGAGGCTTCGCTGATTGTTGTGGCACCTTGTTGCCACAAGCAGGTACGCCGTTCTTTGGAGCGCATTAAAGCCAAGAATGATTTGGACTTTATGACCCAATACGGGATTTTCATGGAGCGCCATGCGGAAATGCTTACGGATAGTATTCGCGCATTGATCCTGAACTATTTTGGTTATGACACCAAGGTTATGCAATTTGTTTCAGATCAGCATACGCCTAAGAATGTGATGATTGTTGCAGAGAAGAAGGCTATTTCTGTTGATCGACAACAGGAAATACTGGCGAAATTAGCAAGCTTAAAAAGCTATTATGGACTGGACTACCAGCATTTAGAGCGCTTATGCGAATTAGATATTTTGGCGAGTAAGGCCGTCTGATTTTTATTGACTCCGATTAATCTATAAAAACAACAATAAACGGCTATTTCGCTACAAGATTGTAGTGATTTTAGCCCTTGTTTTCGGCACAAAGTCCTATCTTTGTGCTTTGCAAAAACGATACGATGAGAATTTCATATAATTGGTTAAAGAATTTTATACAAATCGATAAAACCCCTGAAGAATTATCGTTAATCCTGACAGACATTGGGTTAGAGGTTGAATCTTTAGAGGTAGAACAAAGTATTCCAGGTGGCTTAGAAGGTTTAGTAGTGGGCGAGGTGTTGACATGTGAACAACATCCGAACGCTGACAAACTTAAAGTTACAACGGTTACTATCGGTTCTGGCGAGCCTTTGCATATTGTTTGTGGTGCTCCGAATGTTAGAACAGGGTTGAAAGTTATTGTCGCTCCGGTAGGAACGACTTGTCACCCTACTAACGGTGAACCTTTTAAAATTACGAAATCGAAGATTCGTGGTGAAGTTTCTGAAGGGATGCTTTGTGGCGAGGATGAAATTGGCTTAGGCAGTTCACATGCGGGTATCGTTGAGTTAGCGGAGGATGCGGTTGTAGGTTCTTTGGTTAAATCATACTTCAACATGGAAGATGATTTTGCTTATGAAATAGGGTTGACTCCAAACCGTGCGGATGCTGCTTCGCATTTAGGTGTCGCTCGTGATCTTGCTGCTTATTTCAAGATTCCGGTAAATGCGGTGGAGGTAGATGACGTTGTTGCCGGATCGGTTGCAGGTACTTCAGTGCGTGTTGACTCATATGCGGATGCTCCACGTTATGCTGGTGTTAATATCACTGGTATTAAAGTCGCTGAATCACCGGAATGGTTAAAGAATAAATTAAATGCAATTGGCGTTCGTTCGATCAATAATATTGTCGACGTAACGAATTATATTTTACATGATTTAGGTCAACCTTTACATGCGTTTGATGCGGATAAGATTGCTGGTAATCAGGTTATTGTTCGTAAGGCTTTTGAAGGTGAGGTCTTTGTTACTTTGGATGCTGTTGAGCGTAAGCTTTCAGCGGACGATTTAGTAATTGCCGATGCTGAAAAGCCGATGTGTATCGCGGGTGTCTTTGGTGGCGCGGAGTCTGGAGTGAAGGAGGAAACGACTTCTATTTTCTTAGAATCGGCGTATTTTAATCCGGTAAGCGTTCGTAAGACTTCGAAGCGTCACAGCTTAAAGACAGATTCATCCTTCCGTTTTGAACGTGGTGTGAATCCGGATATCACTGTTTTAGCATTGAAAAAAGCAGCGAAATTAATCGCTGAGGTTGCTGGCGGGCAGATTTCTTCGACTATCGTCGATCTTTATCCGGAGCCGATTCAACCATTTGAATTTCCTGTTACTTATAAAAATATCCAAAGGGTAATTGGGAAGGCGATTCCCGCGGAAACCATTCGTGACATCATTGTCAATTTAGGTATAGGAATCAAGAATGAAACAACAGAAGGCTTTGATGTTGTCGTGCCGCCTTATAAGGTGGATGTGACAAGAGAGGTAGATGTTGTTGAGGAAGTGTTGCGTATTTACGGATATAACAATATCGAGTTGAATACACAAATTAAGGCTTCACTTAATACTTCAGAAAAGCCTGATAGAGAGGTTGTTTTAAATCAGATTGCTGATTTGTTAATTAGCAATGGATACCGTGAGATCCTTTCGAACTCATTGACCAAGTCTGAGTATATGGAGAACCCGGAAACGGCGGTTAAGTTGTTGAATCCATTGAGCAGTGACTTAGACTGTATGCGTCAGAATCTGTTGTTTTCATCGTTGACAGCCATTGGTTATAACCAAAAGCGTAAGAATGGCGACCTCAAGTTATTCGAGCTTGGCAAGTCGTATAATACCGATGGCGATTGGTATGCAGAGAAGCAATTGTTGTCTTTGGCGATCGCTGGTAAGAACGAGCCTGAGCAGTGGAATACGAAATCGGATGCCGTGAGTTTTTACAACATCAAATCGGCTGTAGATGCGATTATCAAGCGTTTAAAGATTGAGGGCATCCGCGTTGAAGATTACGAAGGAACGTATTTTGATTTTGGATTGACTTATCGCAAAGGGGAGAAGGCTTTGGTTTCCTTTGGTGCCGTAGCGAAAGCGAACCTTAAAAAGGCAGACGTTGATGGTGCTGTTTTCTTTGCTCAGTTCGATTGGGACTTGTTGTTGAAGGTGATCAAGAAGAACAAAATTACATACAAAGAGGTTTCAAAATTCCCTTCTGTGCGTCGCGATTTAGCTCTATTATTGGATGAGGCTGTAAGTTTTGAGCAGTTGCGTTTAATCGCAAATAGAACGGAAAAAAAGCTCTTAAAAGAGGTTGGTATTTTTGATGTTTACAAAGGTGATAAGTTGCCTGAAGGCAAGAAATCCTATGCTTTAAGCTTTGTTTTGCAGGACGAGGATAAAACTTTGACCGATAAACAAATTGATGGCATAATTCAAAAATTAATTATTAACTTTGAGAAAGAGGTTGGCGCATCGGTGCGCTAATTCACATTAAATTGCGAAATATATATGGCGTCATTATCTTCCCAAATGAATATTATCGTTGAGAAAACGAAAAATCTAATTCAATTGTGTGAAGCCTTGCAAGAAGAAAACGACTTATTGAAATTAGAAGTTCAATCTTTGCAAGTGGCGTTCGATACGAGTTCTGATAAGGTTAAACAGCTGGAAGAGAAAGTGAAAGCTTTAGCTGTAGCTAAAACATTGGATGATTCATCGGTCGATAAAGAAGCCATAAATGAAAAAATACTTGACACAAAACAAAAAATTAACGATTTTGTGCGAGAAATAGACAAATGTATAAGTCTTTTGAAGTAGAGGAAGAGGTTTAGGTTAGGACTTGTTACGTTTTTAAGCTCAAGAAACATGGGAGAAATTTCCATAAAAATAAATATCGCTGATCGAGTATATCCACTTCGCGTTGAAACGGAAGAGGAGGAAGTTATTCGTTATGCAGCGAAGTTAATAAACGAAAAAATAAAAGAATTGCAAGATAATTATGCAGTTCGTGATAAGCAGGATTTATTGTCTATGTGTGTATTGCAATATGCTACAGGGATGATTAAAGCTGAGAAAAATGCACAGAGCCAAGACTCTGGTATTGAAAATGCGGTTCATGAATTGGATGATATGTTGACAAGTTTCTTTTCAAAATAAAACGTTTCCGTTCTTACATTTAGAGCTTATAACGACGAATTTGCCGCAATTAAATTCGGGTTGTCACTATTTTAAACTTAACGCTTCAATATCACGAGCAATATACAGATGAAGGCCATTTTGCGAAAGCCACCTAGGTCATGATCAAACGCTCAAATCATGTGTAATCGAAGTTTAATAATATTAGATACCTGATAATTTAATTGCGGTTTTTTTTTGGAAAAAATCGCTATTACATTAACATATATAAATCATAAAAAATGGAGATATCAACCACTATATCAATAATAATATCACTTGTTGTGGGTGTGTTTATTGGACGATATTTGTTGCAGATGCTTTTCAAAAAACAGGAGCAAACTGCTCATGAAAAGGCAGCACAAATTATCAAAGATGCAGAACAACAAGCTGAGCATAACAAAAAGCAACGTCAGCTAGAAGCAAAAGAGAAGTTTTTGCAATTGAAGGCTGAGCATGAGAAAGAAGTAAGCCAGCGTAATAATACAGTCGCTCAGAAAGAGAATACGATTCGCCAAAAGGAACAGTCATTGAACCAGAAATTGGAGAATTTGAACCGTGAGAAGCAGGATTTAGATAATAAATCAAAGAAGCTTGATCAGTTGGTTGAATTGAACGAAAAGAAAAAAGAAGAAGTTGAGCAATTAAAAGGTCAACACATTAAGCAATTGGAAAGTATTGCTGGTCTTTCTGCTGACGAAGCGAAAGAGCAGTTGGTTAACTCTTTACGCGAGGAAGCACGTTCGCAAGCGATTATCCAGATCAAGGATATTGTGGATGAGGCTAAATTAACCGCTTCTAAAGAAGCAAAGAAGGTAGTAATCCAAACTATCCAGCGTACAGCGACAGAAGCTGCAATCGAGAATACAGTATCTATTTTCAATATTGAGAACGACGAGATCAAAGGTCGTATCATTGGTCGCGAAGGACGTAACATCCGCGCGCTAGAGGCTGCTACCGGTGTGGAGATTATCGTTGATGATACACCTGAGGCTATTATCTTATCTGGCTTCGACCCGGTACGTCGTGAAATTGCTCGTTTATCATTACATAGATTAGTAACGGATGGTCGTATCCACCCCGCACGTATTGAAGAGGTAGTGGCGAAGACTCGTACGCAGATTGAAGATGAGATTGTGGAAATCGGGGAGCGTACAGTGATTGACTTGGGTATTCACGGCTTACATCCGGAATTAATCCGTATGGTAGGTAGAATGCGCTATCGTTCGTCTTATGGACAGAACCTATTACAGCACTCTCGTGAGGTTGCTAACTTCGCAGCTACTATGGCATCTGAGTTAGGATTGAATGTTAAACATGCTAAACGTGCTGGCTTATTGCACGATATCGGTAAAGTGCCCGATGATAATCCGGAATTGCCTCACGCGATTTTAGGTATGCAATTGGCTGAGAAATATAAAGAGCATCCTGATGTGTGTAATGCTATTGGTGCTCACCACGACGAGATCGAGATGACATCGATGATTTCTCCGATTGTACAGGCGTGTGATGCTATTTCAGGTGCTCGTCCTGGAGCTCGCCGCGAAGTGGTGGAAAGTTACATCAAAAGATTGAAAGAGCTAGAAGATTTAGCACTTTCTTATCCGGGTGTTGAGAAAACATTTGCTATTCAAGCAGGACGTGAGCTTCGCGTTGTGGTTGAGAGTGAGAAAGTTTCTGATGCACAAGCTGAGATTTTAGCTGCGGATATTTCAAACAGAATTCAGACCGAGATGACTTATCCTGGTCAGATTAAAGTAACTGTTATTCGTGAGACACGTTCTGTGTCTTATGCAAAATAGATTTTTATTTGAATTTTTGAGAGGGCTGTCAGTTTTAATGACGGCCCTTTTTTGTGTTCTACAGCTTTCTGTTCAATAAATAGTCATAATTTGACCTTCGGTGAATTATGTTTATTTTAATCCTTATTTTTGCCGCATGAAAAAGCAGGCCAAACAAGCGAACAAAGCACCACAGTTTAACCGTCCGGTAGAGAAATATTTTTATGAGCTCGACCAATCCTATGGAAATTCGAATATAACAGCGCTCAGCATAGGTCTTACTCTAGCGTTCTTTGGTATCATGGGATTAATCTGGATGATACCGTTTCCACAGTTTGATTTTCTAGTTAAGATGAATGCTCATACCTTTTTGAATTGGGGATCCTTTTTTATTGCTATCGTTGTGTACTGCTATTTGAAATTAGCTCCTACTTTGTCCTACGCGGTCTTATTCTGCATTGGGATTATGAGTTTTTTCATTGTGCAACTGGAGTATGTTGAACGCGATGGCGGTCCTTCAGTTGTATTGGTTTGTTCGATCATCGCGGTAATAGGACTGTTGATTATGTTCTTGGCGGGCAATAAGAATAAGGATAATAAGTACGCTAGTTCGTTTATTAAGTTATTGGCAATAGGACCGGTTTGGTTATGGTCTAAATTGTTTGACAAATTGAAATGGAAATACTAGGATTATTTCTATTTTAGGGTATAAATTTACATATGAGGGACCTCAAATACCCAATACACTTTAAGTTTCGAGTTACGACACTGTCGAACGACTTTGAAGCGACGGACGGCGATGGCAACACTATCTACTACGTTCGGGAGAAGATTTTCAAATGGCGTGACCATATTACGGTCTATCGTGATCGGTCGAAGAGCGAGATGTTGTATGAGTTTATCTCCAATAAGCTCATAGATTTTCAGCAGACATTTACGATCTATGATCACGACAAACGCGTGATAGGTAAAGTGCGGAGAAAGACTATCAAATCGCTGTGGCGTTCCACCTTTAATTTAATCGATGAAGCCGATAAACACGATCATACGATTACGGAAAAGAATCCATGGACAAAGTTTTGGGACGGTCTGTTTGGTGAACTTCCTATCATAGGAATGTTATCGGGATATGTTTTCAATCCTTCTTATATTCTTAAGAACGAAATTGGGGAGCCGATGTTCGAGATTCGTAAGGAGCCTTCCTTTTTCGGAAGGAAATTTACAGTTTATAAGCAGACTACTAAAGATATTGATGACGAGCGGTTTGTGTTGAGCCTGATGTTGATGGTGATGACAGAACGTACTAACGGATAAAAAAAGAGGCTGATTTTTTCGAGGGCACTGAAAAAGTCCCCTTAGAAAAAAAGGTTAAAAAAGGGAGTCGAAAACTACAGTTTTCTGCTCCCTTTTTCGTATTTTAAGGTAGGCTTTAATGGACATTAGGATGCTCTCTACCCAACAAAAAATACAGTTCAGTTCCTATTCAGGATTGTACGATATTATCGTACCAAAAGATAATCTACTTCGAAAAATCAACGATCTTATCGATTTCAGTTTTATCTATGACGAGCTTTTGGCTAAGTATTGCCAGACGAATGGCCGTACAGCGGAGAGCCCTATCAAGATGTTCAAATACCTTCTGTTAAAAACGATCTACACCGTTTCGGATGTAGATGTCGTTGAACGTTCCAGATATGATATGTCCTTCAAATATTTTCTTGAAATGGCACCAGAGGAGGATGTGATCAATTCAAGTTCGCTTACCAAATTCCGCAAACTACGATTAAAAGATATGGATCTGTTGAACCTGTTGATCAATAGGACCGTAACGATTGCTCTTGAAAAAGGCATTATAAAATCAAAGTCTATTATCGTAGACGCGACCCATACCGTTTCCAGATCGAATCCGCACACAGCATTGGCAGTACTCAGGGAACGCTCCAAGCTATTAAGAAAAGCGATATATCAGATTGATGGGGAATACAAGAGGAATCTACCACAAAAGAATGAATCCAACGACCTGGATCAAGAGCTTGCTTATTGCAGGGAATTACAGAGGGTCCTTGATGAAGATCAATCTATCAGTGAAATACCCGCTGTGAAAGAAAAGCTGAATCTGTTGAAGGAAACCATTGAAGACACAAAAGAATACTATCTGCTCTCTAAGGATGATGAGGCCAGACTTGGACACAAGTCAGTGGACAGCAGTTTCTTTGGATATAAAACACATCTGGCGATGACTGAGGAACGCATCATTACAGCAGCGGTCGTTACTACAGGCGAAAAAGGTGATGGCCCTGAACTACCTAGGTTATTAGAGATCAGCCAGCAGAATGGAATGCAAGTGGATACAATAATAGGTGATGCCGCGTATTCGGGAAAAGAAAATCTTCAGTTGGCAAAAGAACAAAACATTGATATCATCGCTAAATTAAATCCATCCATTACCCAAGGCTTTAGGAAAGATAAAGACAAGTTTGACTATAATAAAGATGCGGATATGTTTGTTTGTCCCGCAGGACATTTGGCCATCCGCAAGGCGCGTCAGGGAAAGAAGGAACAAGGTACAAATCAAACGGAGACCTATTACTTTGATGTGGAGAAATGTAAGGTCTGTCCTCTTAGGGAAGGATGTTACAAGCAAGGGGCCAGAACCAAATCCAATTCAGTCTCCATAAAATCCGAACTCCATAGGGAGCAGATGGCTTTCCAGCAAACCGATTATTATCGAAGCAAGTCTAAGCAAAGGTATAAGATCGAGGCCAAGAACAGTGAGCTCAAGAATGTCCATGGCTATGGCAGAGCTGATGCTTATGGAATCCACAATATGGAAATGCAGGGCGCAATGGCCATCTTCACCGTAAACCTGAAAAGAATCCTGAAATTGATCTAAAAAGGTGAGATATTGCCTCAAAAAAGCCTAGATGGGATGCTAAAAACTCAAATAGCAAGTCCTAGTCGCTTACACCTTCAATAAGCTCATAAAAAACAAACTTCCAGAAACCCTTTGAACAAAAATGACCGAGTAGGGGAAAACCTATACTCAGTCATTTCTTTAAGTCTCATTAGAAAGTTGAGGCTTTTTCAGTGCCCTCGATTTTTTCAGCCTCTTTTCTTTTTGATTACTAGTAATCTTCTTTGAAGATGCAATATTGAACCTGAACCCCTGTGCCGTCTTCGGCTGGGTATTCGAACTCTTCCGTAGCACCGATCTTTGAAAGTGCTGCTTGCGAGCGTAAATTGCCTTTCCTGACATGGAAAATCACCTTATCGACTTGCTCGAATGCGAAGTCCATCATCAATTTCTTTATCGATTTATTATACTCTCCGCCCCAATATTCTGTTTTCAAGAAACTATAACCAATGGCGGTCGACTTTTCCTCCTCATTAAATTGATAGAAAGAAGTCGCACCGATTACCTGTTCGGTTTTCTGATCGATAATTAGATAGGGGATATCGGTCGCTATGAGCTTTTGGAAGTATTTTGTAAATCCTATAGGCGAGTAGCGGCGAGTATCCGGATGCTGTTCCCATATCTTAGGGTCGGATGCCGCTGCATAAACCCATTCATAGTCTTCTTTGATCATCGGTATAAGCTTTACGAGCTCATTGCTGAGTGTTTTCTTTTCCAACATGACTATTTGATTATGCGTTTGATTTTATTTGATTTTTTAATCCATTTATGTACGGCGTCGTAATCCTCTTTCTCGATCTTGTCGTAAATGTGCTGGAGTTGCTTGATATGTTCTTCCAATACTTCCAATACGTTGGCTCGATTCTGTTTGAAGATAGGAGTCCACATATCCGGCGACGATTTAGCCAAACGTACGGTAGATTGGAATCCGGATCCTGCAAGTTCAAAGATGCGTCCCTGCGACTTTTCTTTCTCAAGAACAGTTAAAGCCAATGCGAAAGAAGTTAAGTGCGAAATATGAGAAACATAAGCAGTGTGCATATCATGCTCTTCAGCATTCATAAAGGAGGTCTGCATTTCCAATTGATCCGTTATACTATCTGCGATTTCGAAGGCGTCCTCATCCGATTTGAATGCTTCTACATAAACCATCATTTTATCTTTAAATAGGTTTGGAATAGCAGCTTCAGGACCCGAATATTCAGTTCCCGCCATGGGGTGAGCAGCTACATAGCGACCTCTGTTTGGATGATCTTGAATCAAATGCAGGATATTTGACTTCGTTGATCCCATGTCGATAATAACCTGATCGGTCACCTTGTCCAACATACCGGGGAGTATCCCCATAATAGCATCGACCGGCACTGTCAATATCAATACTTTGCAGCTTTCTAATGCGTCCTCTAATGATTGGATTTCATCAACCAATCCTAATTGTAATGCTTTTTTCTGATTGGTTTCATTTCTTTCAACACCTACCAGTTTTTCGCAAAACTTCGTTTCTTTAAGTCGAATGCCGATAGATCCACCTATCAAACCAACTCCGACAATTGCTATATTCATTTTATTCAGAATAATAAAAACATATTACGCTAGTGTAGGCTTATTTGCCTAACCTAGCTTTTAATCTTTCCATCGCTTGATCCAATACTTCTGGTTTAGCACAAAGGCTAATCCGAATGTACTGTTCGCCAGCAGAGCCAAAAATACCGCCAGGGGTAATAAATACCTGTGCGTTATATAATATATCGTCGCTTAATGCATACGAGTCTGCGTAATTGGTCGGGACCTTTGCCCAAACAAATAAGCCAACCTGATTCTTATCGTATTCACAGCCTAAAAAGTCCATGATCTGGTAGACTTTTTCACGACGTTCTTTATAGCTCTCGTTCAGTTGGGTGTACCATGACTTATCCAGTTGCAATGCTTTTGCTGCGGCAAGTTGAGTAGCGAGGAACATACCAGAGTCCATATTGCTTTTAAAGCGTAATATCTCGTCTATGCGCTGTTGTTTTGCAGACAGCATACCAATACGCCATCCCGCCATATTCGATGATTTGCTAAGCGAATTCAGCTCAATAGCAATATCTAATGCACCGTCTACTGAAAGGATGCTTTGCGGCTGATCATTTAGTATAAAACTATATGGATTGTCGTGGCAGATCAATATGTTGTGTTTTTTTCCGAATGCAATTACTTTCTCAAAGAAACCTGCAGTGGCTAAAGCACCCGTCGGCATGTGCGGATAGTTAATCCACATCAGTTTTACTTTGGACAGATCGGTTTTTTCTAAAGTGTCCAAATCTGGTGTCCAATTCTCCTCGGCCTTTAGTTCGTAAGGGATAGTTTCAGCGCCGGCAATGCGAACCGCGCTTGCATAGGCAGGGTATCCCGGGTTTGGAATTAAAGCCTGGTCGCCCTCTTGAAGGTAGGTCATACAAATATGAACGATACCCTCTTTTGAGCCCATTAAAGGGAGGATTTCCGTATTAGGATTCAGCGAAACGCGATAATATCGATTATACCAATCTGCCATGGCTTGTCGTAGTGCCGGAGCACCTTTATAACTTTGATAACCATGCGTGTTGGACAATGCTGCCTGCTCCTGTAATACTTGGATTACTTCAGGATGAGGCGGCAAATCAGGACTTCCGATACCCAGGTTGATAACCTGCGCACCGTTCTTGTTCATCTCGTCGATCTCTCGCAGCTTTTTAGAAAAGTAATACTCTTCCGTATGCTGGAGACGTTTCGCAACTTCTATTTCCATTTTTACGCTAATTTGGCGTTAAAATTAGGAAATCTTACTGTCAATAAATCATTTCTATTAAATAATTACAGCATTTTTGCCCTATTTATTTCAAAATTCTATTTAAAACCTTTCTCCATTCTTCAAATACTAATTTAGAGCAAGTTATTATGCTAATTGTTTCTATTGTTAGTTTCTTGTTAATTCCAGTTAAAGTAGTCGGTTGGTTAGTAATATTAGTGTTAAATAATATAATATAATTAACTAAAGTGTAATTCGTGTAGGGTTAAATTGCTTAAAAATTATTATTTTGGTTAAAAATAAATTTCAAAAGCATAAAAATTAATTAAAAACTATGAAAGCTACGGAATTATCTGGCGTCAAAGAAATTGCTCGGAGGGCTAACGTATCTATCGCCACAGTTGATCGTGTATTGCATAATAGAGTTGGTGTTGCGCTCAAGACGAAAGAAAAAATCGAATCGATCATAAAAGACATGGATTACAAACCGAATATTCTAGCGAAGCGACTAGCATCGAAGCGAGTTCATCGTTTTGCGGTTCTTATGCCTAGAGAGTGTGTCGAAACTGATTATTGGCGGGCTCCGCTGCTAGGGATACAATCGGCATTGAACGAGTTAGGAGACTTTGGCGTAGAACTTACTTACTTCCTGTTCGACCGGCAAGACCGAGAGCATTTCAAGGAGATGTCCGAATCGGTTCTTGAGAACACCTTAGATGCTGTCATCGTAGCACCAATCTTTCTATCCGAGGCAGAACGCTTCGTTAAGCGTTGTGAGGAGCGGAGGATAAATATCTATTTATTAATAATGACCTGCCGTCGTCACAACCACTCAGCTTTATCGGTCCCGATCAATGGCAAACAGGACGCCTAGCGGCAAACTTGTGTCAATACATTATAAAAAGGGAGATCGAATTCTCGTGTTAAATATACAGCGGGAATTCAGCAATATCGATCATAGTACCAATCGTCTTGCAGGATTTGAAAGCTTTTTCGCCGAAAGTGAGGCGGGATGGAACATCCTTAAACTCGAAGTCAGTGCCGATAGTTACGATATTTTCCAAGCCTATTTTGGTCAGTATCTGCAGCAGAATGAGTTGGACGTTGTTTTCGTAACGAATGCTTGGGTTTATTGGGTAGCACGCTATTTTGAAGAACATTCCATTAACGATATCATTCTTATCGGCTATGACTATACCAGCAAAAACATAGATTATGTCGAAAGGGGAGGTATCGACTTCCTGATTTGTCAAAAACCGCTTGAACTTGGATATAAAGCTTTAGCTACATTATTTGAACATTTTATTTCCAAACGCCCTATATCACGCATACAATACATGCCTATTGATATTGTGACGAAGGAAAACTCCAACCTATATGAACATTGATTTACAGCAAACGAACATGGTTCATTCCATTCGTAAATCCCTATTTTTAAGTTAAATCTCTTTGTTGCAAGTTTATGTCAATTGAATGCCCGACCGTGGAATATTATGACATAGGTTTGCAACAATTTTACCCTATCAAATTCAAAAAACGCCTAAGGTTGCAAAATTTCTTACATTTGTAGTCTTAGTATTTTGCATGAAGACATACTTTAGATTAATTTCATTCGCGAAGCCTATTGAGAAATACGCCATACCATACCTCCTCTGTACGGTTTTTATGGTGGTGTTCAGTACCCTCAATCTAGCATTGCTGGCTCCGTTACTCCATACCCTTTTTAATGCCCAAGATGCTGTTGTTGAGGTGGTTGAAAAACCAACGGGTACATTCGACTTGATGGGTTATTTCAATTACTTCGCCTACGACCTGAACAATAGACTAGGTCCGTACGAAGCATTGAAATACATCTGTGTGGTAATCGTCGCATCGGTATTTATCTCTAATTTATTCCGATACCTTTCTCAAAGGGTAATGGAAAACTTAAGAATCCATACCTTATTGAATCTTAGAAAGTCGGTTTTCAACAATGTAATGAATCTACATTTAGGATTCTTTTCGAATCAGCGTAAAGGGGATATTATTTCTAAGATCGCATCGGACGTACAGGTGGTGCAGTTCTCGGTTACCAGTACTTTGCAGGTTGCCTTTAAAGAACCACTGCAATTGATCGCCTATGTGGTCATGCTGTTTATTATCTCTGCAAAGCTGACTTTATTTTCCCTATTGGTTATTCCTTTTTCAGCATTTATAATCTCACGAATCGTTAAAACGTTGAAAGCGCAGGCGCAGGAAGGTCAGAAGACCTACGCAAATATGATTACCTATTTGGAAGAAGCGCTAAGCGGGGTGAAGATTATCAAATCTTTCAATGCGATAGAGTATGTAAAGGCGAAGTTCAATGGAGAAAATGATCGTTATGCTACGATTATGCGCCGTATGGTTCGTAGACAGCAAATGGGATCTCCAGTATCCGAATTATTAGGTGTTGTGATGGTTGCAATCATCCTATTATATGGCGGTCATCTTGTGCTTACTGGAAATGGGGACTTATCTGCATCGGAGTTCATCGCCTATATTGCGATTTTCTCACAAGTGATGCGTCCAGCGAAGGCATTGACCGATGCTTTCAGTAATATCCATAACGGTATTGCTGCAGGAGAACGCGTATTGCAGTTAATTGACGAGAAGAACCTAGTAGAAGACAAACCGAACGCCAAAGTGGTTACTTCCTTCAGCGACAAAATCGAATTTGATCAAGTTTCATTCTCCTACGAAGAGAAAGAAGTATTACGCGACATCAATCTCAGCATCCAAAAGGGAGAGACTGTTGCGCTCGTTGGTCCTTCCGGTGGCGGGAAATCAACCTTGGTAGATCTTATTCCGCGTTTCATGGACGTAAGTTCCGGAAGCATCAAGATGGATGGCACAGATTTGCGAGACCTGAACCAGGATTCATTAAGGCATCTAATTGGCGTAGTCAATCAAGAATCTATACTTTTCAACGATACGATCTTCAACAATATCGCATTTGCAAACACTTCCGCTACGGAAGAGGAAGTGATTAAGGCTGCAAAGATTGCGAATGCGCATGAGTTTATCATGGCAACAGAGCAAGGCTATCAAACGAATATCGGCGACAGAGGCTCCAAGCTATCTGGTGGTCAGAGACAGCGTATCTGTATTGCGCGTGCGGTTCTTAAGAATCCACCGATTATGCTGTTAGATGAGGCGACGTCAGCCTTAGATACCGAATCAGAACGCTTAGTACAGGACTCCCTGTACAAGCTTATGGAAAACAGAACAACGGTAGTTATTGCGCATCGATTGAGCACCATTCAAAATGCAGACAAAATTATCGTATTAGAAGGTGGAAGAATTGCAGAAACTGGCTCTCATTTTGAGCTTATTGCGCAGAATGGATTATATAAACGACTGATTGATATGCAGCAATTTGCTGAGGCTTAATGGCTTAGGTCAATCGCTTTTTAGGGTAGCTTTTGCTACATTTGTATTGTAAGGACTGCGAAATGGAATCAACACAGAAGCTATCGTTTTTATTGAACGATAAAAATTTATCAGAAGAACTAAAAAGTATTGCGCAAAAGGTTTTAAACGACCAGCGTATTACATTTGATGAGGGAGTTTATCTTTACGAACATGCGGAATTAGGATACCTTGGTGTATTAGCTAATTATATCCGAGAGAAAAAGCATGGCGACATCACCTATTTCAATCGTAATTTTCATATTGAACCAACAAACGTATGTGTCTACGACTGTAAGTTCTGTTCTTATTCAAGATTGATTAAGAATAGAGACGAAGGTTGGGAAATGGATGTTGACGGTATGATGGACATTGTTCGTAAATACGACAATGAGCCAGTAACGGAAGTACATATCACTGGTGGCGTTGTTCCAAAACAAAACCTGGAGTTCTATGCTGAGTTTTTTAAACGCTGCAAAGAACATCGTCCTGATCTACATATCAAAGGTCTTACACCGGTCGAATATTATTATATCTTCAAGAAAGCAAAGCTTAGTCATTATGATGGCATGAAATACCTGCAGTCTTGCGGATTAGATTCTATGCCAGGCGGTGGTGCAGAAATCTTCCACCCGGAAGTGCGTGAGAAGATTGCTCATGATAAATGTACCGCGGAGCAATGGTTAGATATTCATGAACAAGCGCATAAGTTGGGTATGCATACAAATGCGACCATGCTGTACGGACATATTGAAGAGTTCTGGCATCGTGTTGATCATATGGAGCGCTTAAGAAGTCTGCAAGATAAAACCGGCGGATTCCAAACGTTCATTCCATTGAAATTCAGAAATAAAGATAACCAAATGGAGAATGTTCCGGAGGTATCGGTTGTTGAGGATTTACGCAATTATGCAATTGCACGAATTTACATGGATAACTTCCCACATATCAAAGCGTATTGGGCGATGATCTCTAGAAATACGGCTCAGCTTTCATTAGCATTCGGTGTGGATGATATCGACGGAACGTTAGACGATACAACAAAGATCTATAGTATGGCTGGTGCTGAAGAGCAGAACCCTGCCATGTCCACCAAAGAATTGGTTGAATTGATCAAACATGTTGGACGTCATCCGATAGAGCGTGACACTTTATACAATGTCGTTACCGACTACAATGAAGTTCAGTTTGAAGAGGAAAATCCTAAAAAGCAGTATTATTCTTTACCAGTAGTCAATTAAGAGAAATTCATATTTCCATCGAAACGGCCACAAGAATGAAAGTTCTTGATGGCGATTGAATACAGAAACTTTCAGTAAAAAAGGGGTAGGATTGAAAAAGACCATATATTTCATACGACACGGGCAAACAGATCTAAATTTAAAGGGAATAGTGCAGGGCAGAGGTGTTAATTCGCCACTCAATGAAAATGGCGTATTGCAAGCCCAAGCTTTCTTCGAAGCTTATAAGCATATCCCTTTCGATAAAATATACGCATCCACTTTATTGAGAACCCATCAAACTGTCGCACCTTTTGTTGCGCAGGGAGTGCCAATGGAAGAGCTGGAGGGGCTGGACGAGATTTCATGGGGTATTTATGAAGGGCAGGAACAGACCGAAGATATCCTAAAAGGCTTCGAAGAGGTTGTAGGATCATGGCGCAATAACGACTTAGATCTTGCTATCGTTGATGGCGAATCGCCGAACACCTTAGTTCAGCGTCAAAAAGAAGCAATCGCACATATCCTGGCGAATAAGGAAGAAGAAACGGTGTTAGTCTGCATGCACGGCCGTGCTATGCGGATCATGCTGTGCCATCTAACGAATGTTCCAGTTTGCAATATGGATGACTTCCCGCATACGAATACGGCTCTTTATGTTCTTGAATATGAGGATGATGAGTTCAGTATTGTAGACTACTACAACACCAAGCATTTAGAAAATTTAATTAATGAAAAAAATTAGAGTATCTGCCGTTTCCTATACCAACACGTTGCCATTTCTGCAAGGTATCAGGAACTCAGATGTTATTAATGATATTGATCTTTCTGTTGACTATCCGAGCGAATGTGCTCGAAAAGTTATGGAAGATGAAGCGGATATGGGTATCATACCTGTAGCAGCGCTCGCAAATATGCCAAACTATTATATTATTGGCGACTACTGTATCGGTACTAAAGATTACGTTGATTCCGTTTTTATTTTCTCCAATAAACCCATCGAAGAGATCAAAACCCTCTTGTTGGACAAGCAATCTAAGACATCAAACGGATTAGCGCGTATCTTACTACAACGATATTGGAAGCGAAACGATGTTGAAATCTTAACCGAAGGCGAAGCCGACGCTTATGTATTAATTGGCGATCGTACCTTCGGCAAAAAAGAAGAAGTTCCTTACGTCTACGACCTAGGGCATTACTGGTATGAATTGACCGGACTGCCATTCGCATTTGCCGTATGGGTATCCAACAAAGAATTGCCAGAATCCTTTTGCCAGAAATTCAATGCCGCATTAGCCGACGGCGTCTCCAGACCCGACGACGTTATCGATGGCTTACCTGCCTATCCCAACTTCGATTACCATGTCTACCTCAATGAAAACCTCGATTTTCATCTAGACGCCGGTAAAAGAAAAGCTTTGGAGCTTTATTTGGAGTGGTACGGTAGTATCTAGTAGTTAGTATTTAGTAGTTAGTATTTAGACCTATGACGGACTATTAGTTGGTGGATAATAGGCAAGATAATAGAGTTTTAATACATAATCTTAGGGAATTAAAGTAGAACTACTTACAAAATAAACTCTTAAAAAACTCAAAAAAAAGGCTAGGATCAATTCGAGGGCACTGAAAAAGCTTCAACTTTCTAATGAGATTTAAAGAAATGACTGAGTATAGGTTTTCCCTTACTCGGTCATTTTTGTTTAAAGGATTTCTGGAAGTTTATTTTTTAATGGTCTTGTTGAAGGTGTAAGCGACTAGGACTTGCTATTTGAGTTTTTAGCATCCCATATAGGCTTTTTTTGAGGCAATATCCCGCCTTTTTAGATCAATTTCAGGATTCTTTTCAAGTTTACGGTGAAGATGGCCATTGCGCCCTGCATTTCCATATTATGGATTCCATAAGCATCAGCTCTGCCATAGCCATGGACATTCTTGAGCTCACTGTTCTTGGCCTCGATCTTATACCTTTGCTTAGACTTGCTTCGATAATAATCGGTTTGCTGGAAAGCCATCTGATCCCTATGGAGTTCGGATTTTATGGAGACTGAATAGGATTTGGTTCTGGCCCCTTGCTTGTAACATCCTTCCCTAAGAGGACAGACCTTACATTTCTCCACATCAAAGTAATAGGTCTCCGTTTGATTTGTACCTTGTTCCTTCTTTCCCTGACGCGCCTTGCGGATGGCCAAATGTCCTGCGGGACAAACAAACATATCCGCATCTTTATTATAGTCAAACTTGTCTTTATCTTTCCTAAAGCCTTGGGTAATGGATGGATTTAATTTAGCGATGATATCAATGTTTTGTTCTTTTGCCAACTGAAGATTTTCTTTTCCCGAATACGCGGCATCACCTATTATTGTATCCACTTGCATTCCATTCTGCTGGCTGATCTCTAATAACCTAGGTAGTTCAGGGCCATCACCTTTTTCGCCTGTAGTAACGACCGCTGCTGTAATGATGCGTTCCTCAGTCATCGCCAGATGTGTTTTATAGCCAAAGAAACTGCCGTCCACTGACTTGTGTCCAAGTCTGGCCTCATCATCCTTAGAGAGCAGATAGTATTCTTTTGTGTCTTCAATGGTTTCCTTCAACAGATTCAGCTTTTCTTTCACAGCCGGTATTTCACTGATAGATTGATCTTCATCAAGGACCCTCTGTAATTCCCTGCAATAAGCAAGCTCTTGATCCAGGTCGTTGGATTCATTCTTTTGTGGTAGATTCCTCTTGTATTCCCCATCAATCTGATATATCGCTTTTCTTAATAGTTTGGAGCGTTCCCTGAGTACTGCCAATGCTGTGTGCGGATTCGATCTGGAAACGGTATGGGTCGCGTCTACGATAATAGACTTTGATTTTATAATGCCTTTTTCAAGAGCAATCGTTACGGTCCTATTGATCAACAGGTTCAACAGATCCATATCTTTTAATCGTAGTTTGCGGAATTTGGTAAGCGAACTTGAATTGATCACATCCTCCTCTGGTGCCATTTCAAGAAAATATTTGAAGGACATATCATATCTGGAACGTTCAACGACATCTACATCCGAAACGGTGTAGATCGTTTTTAACAGAAGGTATTTGAACATCTTGATAGGGCTCTCCGCTGTACGGCCATTCGTCTGGCAATACTTAGCCAAAAGCTCGTCATAGATAAAACTGAAATCGATAAGATCGTTGATTTTTCGAAGTAGATTATCTTTTGGTACGATAATATCGTACAATCCTGAATAGGAACTGAACTGTATTTTTTGTTGGGTAGAGAGCATCCTGATGTCCGTTAAAGCCTTCCTTAAAATACGAAAAAGGGAGCAGAAAACTGTAGTTTTCGACTCCCTTTTTTAACCTTTTTTTCTAAGGGGACTTTTTCAGTGCCCTCGATCAATTCCTAGCCTTTTTTATCTAATAGTTACTGAATAAAATGAATCAAAGCTTTTATATCTCAATCCAATATCCAGCCAAAGGTCTTAATACTAAATACTAACTACTAAATACTATTTAAAAGAATCATAACCCACCCAACAATCATAAACAATCCGCCGATAGGGGTGATAGGGCCTAGAAATCTTAGATTCACTTTCCAGATGTCTTTGAAGTTCAGTAAATAAATGCTTCCGGAGAATAGGATACACCCGGATAGAATTCCGAAAACGGCCCAGTTGTCGCTGGTACTGGAGAAATCCATGTTGTAGCCGATAATCAATAGCGTAATTGCGGCATACATCTGATAGCGTACGCCGACTTCGAAAGAGCTTAATCTTTCTTCGGATAATATCTTCTTAAAAGCGTGTGCTCCGAATGCTCCTAGTATGATAGCAAGGATACCTAGTATCGAGCCAGCGACTAATGCAAGTTGATTCACTAGTTATTTGCCTTTTTAACCTGCGCTACAATCTCCGATTCTGTTGCCACACCCGTTTTATCCCAAACTAACTTTCCATCCTTGTAAAGCTTTATTTGCGGTATTGCGGAAACCTTTAATGTTTTGGCTAATTCTCTGTTCTTGTCAGCATCGATTCTAACCAACTTCACTTGGTTGCTGTGTTTTTTCTCAACATCAAGCAGGATTGGCTTTAATTGCTGACATGGGCCACACCAAACCGCTGAAAAATTAACAAGAACCACTTTAGAAGAATTGACTACATGATCATAATCGGCTTTCGACATTCCTGCAGGCTCCTTCGCATTATTCGTTTTTATCTCAGGTTTATCCGCTTTTCGCCAATCCATCATGCCACCAGAATAATCATAAACTGTGTATCCTTCTTTCGTTAGAAATTCAGATGCCTGTTTACTGCGACCACCACCTAAACAATAAATATAAACCGGTTGATCTTTTTTTAGATTAGCCAATTGCTTCTTAAAGTTCTCTTGATCCTTCCAATCCACATTTATTGCGTTAGGAATATGTCCCTCCGAAAATTCCTGAGGCGTGCGAACGTCCCATAATTGCGTCTGTGGTTTAGCAATTACCTTCTCCATTTCTTCCGCACTGACTTTTGTCTGTGCCATTCCGAAATGTGCTGATGCTAATAAACCAATGATGAACAATGCTTTTTTCATATTTTCTTTATTTTTCAGGATATATTATCCCTTTCTTAAGTACTTTGTAAGTATAACGATGGTTTGCCCCTCAATCTTGCCTTCAATCTGCTCTGTATTGTCAGGAACAAGTCTAATGTTCTTCACTACCGTACCTAATTTAGCCGAAATACTAGAACCTTTTACATCTAAAGTCTTTACCAATACCACAGTGTCACCTTCAAAGAGGCGTGTTCCGTTAGCGTCTTGGTGAAATTCAACATTCGCTTCTGCTTCATGGTCGCCAGTTTTCTTCGCCCATGCGATAGCATCATCATCAAGGTATAAAATATCTAAATTGTTAGCTGCCCAGGCTTCGTTACGCAAACGGCTCAGCATACGCCAAGCGACCACCTGTACTGGTAAATAAGGAGACCACATGGTATCGCCTAGGACTTTCCAGTGCTCAGGATCAATCTGTTCCGTTTTTTCAATCTGTCCTTTGCAAACAGAACATACTAAAATGCTGTTATCTTGATTAGGGATTTCCACCGGCGGGACTTCATAAACGGAGAGTTCTTGAGTAGAGTTGCACAATTCACACTTGTTTTCACTTCTACTTTTTAATTCATCTAATAACATAAAATTGGGTAATAAGTATTTGTTTCAAAGATAAGCATTTTAAATGAGGGGAATGTATATTACCTTAGTGTAGTGAATTGGGTTGTGGCAGAGAATTTGTATAGGAAGAAAAACAAACTGTAAAAAATAAATTTATACTTATGAAATGGCAAGGCGGCCGCAATAGCGGAAATGTAGAAGATCGCAGGGGAATGTCCGGTGGACAAAAATTAACCCTAGGCGGAATTGGCGGGGTAATCGTATTGATTATCGGATTTCTAATGGGTGGCGATCCTACAGAGTTATTAAATCAAGCGCAACAACAAGGTGGTGTAGCCACAGAACAAGGCGAATTTCAGTCGACCCCCGAAGAGGATCGATTGGTGGAGTTTGCAGGCGTTGTTCTAACCAGTACGGAGGATGTATGGAGTGCTATTTTTCGCGAAAGTGGAAAATCATACCCGGTGACTAAATTAACTATCTATCGTGAAGCTTACGAAACAGGCGGTTGTGGAGTGGGACGTTCGGAATTCGGACCTTTCTATTGCCCGGGCGATCAAAAGATCTATTTGGATCTAAGCTTTAACAAAGAGTTGAATAATCGATTCGGCGCCAAAGGCGAGTTTGCCCTTGCATATGTTATTGCCCATGAGGTAGGTCACCACATCCAAAATATCTTTGGTGTATTAAACCAAACGAATGCTATGCGTGCGAAAATGAGCGAGCGCGATTACAATAAGATTTCCGTAATGACGGAATTACAGGCGGACTTTTATGCGGGCGTTTGGGCGCATCATGCAACCAAGAAATCCGATGTACAGTTAACTTATGATGATATTGTAGAGGGTATGCGTGCTGCCGCTGCGGTAGGTGATGACCATATACAAGAGCAGGCTACAGGAAGCTCGCATCCGGAATCATTTACGCATGGTACTTCGGAGCAACGTGCTTATTGGTTCAAGAAAGGATATGAAACGGGTGATGTGAACCAAGGGAATACCTTCGAGGACCCTAGCTTACAATAAGCTATTGCACCAGCAAGTTGCAGCCGCGAATATCAGAATTATCAAAACGTCCTAGGATCTCGAACGAACCATCTTGATGGAACTTCCCTAAATCCTGGGTTGCGATAAACGAACAGGAGTAATAATTGGCTAAATCAATGACATTTATTGCTCCTGTTTTTTTATTGTCCAAAAGCGTCAAAGGGTCATTGGTGTCGCGGATCAGAATCTTCATCCAATTAGGTGTTTTGAACAATCCTTCGCCATTAGAATACCCTTGTGATAATAACTCCGTCATCCCATATTCTGAATGAATTGCCGGTACACCAAATCCAGCTTTCAGGATCGAGTGCAGCTCCTCTCTGATCATCTCCTTACGTTTGCCTTTCATGCCTCCGGTTTCCATAATAATAAGCTCTGGAAAATCAATGCTATATTGTTCTACAAAATCGAGAAGAGCATAAGTAACTCCAAAAAGCACCGTCTTGGTACCTTTTTCTTTTAGCTTCTGTAGAACCTCATAAAGTTCTTGATGATTGTATAGGAAATAATTGCTTTCTTCCTGTTCCGAATGCTTGATCAAATCGTCTACCATGTAAATCAATGAAGATCCCGAACGTTCTAAATAGGATGGGAGCAAGGCAACAATCGCCAAATCCTTAACATCGCCATAAAACTGTTCGAAAGCTAATCTAAAACTTCGTTCGTACAAGCTTACATCAGCAACCAGATGCTTGCTTGTAATCATTCCGGTAGTGCCTGAACTGCTAAAAACAACTTCAGTTTCTGATCCCGCGTTGATAATCTCCTGTGATTTGAAAAATTGAATCGGCATAAACGGAATCTTGGAATAATGGTCAACATCTTTCGGCTCCACACCCAATATCTGTAGATATTGTTTGTAGATTAAATTATGCTCCGCCTGATGCTGAAACACAGCCAATGCGCAGGCGTTAAAATCTTCGTCCGATTGGATGTTAAAAATTTGATCCAGTATTTCCATTGACGCAAATATAGGGATTCCCTACCTTTTCTTAATCAATTCCTTATTGCGGAATGGATTATCTTTCACATCCATTTTCTTTACTTTCAACGTCTGCTGTAGCTGCTCTTGAAGCTCCTTCTCGTAGCTTGGCGATGCCTGCGTCGCAATGCTATATAGAGCCAATTGCTTTCTAATGTCTTTGAACTTTTCTACTTCGTAGTTTACTTTAAAAGCTTCAATACTAGGTTTATAAATTAGACGAGCAACTTGGTCTGCAGCTAGAGCGGTTGCGACGGTTGCAGTTCCCAACAAAGCTTGACCCGCAGCATCGGTTAAAGTTCGCTCGTCTTCCGGGTTATCATATATAGGTGCTCCAAGTTCACCTCGACGGATATTTGAGCGGTCATCGTCCAAAGAGGTAGCGATCATCTCGACTCCCGTATCAGACATCCCCTCTAAAACTTGTATGTGACGGTTTTTATCGAATTTTATCTTAATTTCTTTAATAGAAGCGGCAGAGACAGAACGAGCTCCACGCGAAGTAATCACATCGATAGTCTCATCATTAACTTGCTGCAGAAGCCCCTTTACTGAACCTTTTTTGGTTTTAATGGTAACCTGATATTCTTTTATCTCCCGTGCGCTGGATGATTGAGCGTAGATATTTGTAGTAATTAGGAGAAATAGGAGAGATAGGGTTAAACGAAAATTTGCCATTCGGTTAATATTGTCTATTAATTTTCTGTAAAGTTAAGATTTTGGGGATTGGCGGGGTGTTAAAAATTATTAAATGTTGGGAAGGGAAGCGGGCTTGGGTGGGGTTTAGGAAGGGAGTTTTTCTTTCCGGATTTTTTTGAAAGGATGTAATGTTTGTCTGAACCAGGAAAGGAAGGATGCAAGGATGGTCAGGATCGAGTCTAATATCTAATGTCTGATGTCTAATATCTAGTTTGACCAGGAAATGTAGGATGAAAAGGATAGACAGGATCGGGCAATTTGCTGTTCTTTTCGAGCATGATTCTAACTTTCCTTCATTCTTTTTTAATTAAGCAGGTAGTCTGACAATGTTCAGATTTGCCCCATATGATAACCAATCTAAACCCAATTCAAACCCGCTCACGAGCGGCTTTGATACGCTTATGAAAGGGCTTTGAAAGGGTTATGTAAGGGGTTAGAGTCGAATCGCTCTCAACCATTTATTGTACTTGTTAGAATACTTAATACTTAAACCTGATCCTGTCCATCCTTGTATCCTTCCTTTCCTGGTTCAAGACCAACACGACCTTCCCTTCCTGCTTCAAGACAAAACGTCCCCCACATCCTTACTCCAAGAAAGCCCACCTATCTTCTTCAAATCAACATTTTCCACAAAAAGCCCATAAAAAAAGCCCCGAACTTCGGGGCTTTATATCATTTTATTTGTAAAACTCTATTTCTTACAACATTCCGCCATCCACTGGAATCACTTGTCCAGTTACGTATGCGGATAGGTCAGATGCTAAGAACACACAAGCGTTTGCTACATCTTCGGGTTCTCCGGCACGTTTCAATGGGACGTTAGCTTCCCATCCTTCCACTACCTTAGGATCTAATACATCTGTCATTTCTGTGCGGATAAATCCTGGCGCAATAACATTTGTACGGATATTTCTTGAACCTAATTCTTTAGCCAGAGATTTTGAGAATCCGATGATACCTGCTTTGGAAGCGGCGTAGTTTGCTTGTCCCGCATTCCCTTGAACACCTACTACCGAACTCATATTGATGATACTACCTTTGCGGGCCTTCATCATCACTTTTGAAGCTGCTTTCGATACGTTGAATACAGATTTTAGGTTGATGTTGATTACATCATCCCAGTTTTCTTCTGTCATACGCATTAATAAGCCGTCTTTTGTGATACCAGCGTTGTTTACAACGATATCCAGACCACCGAAATCAGCAACGATATCATTAATTAATTTCTCGGCTTCGTCAAATTTCGAGGCATCCGAGCGATAGCCTTTTACTTGGGTTCCAGAAGCTTGAAGCTCTTGTTCCAGGGCTTGTCCTTTTTCAACAGATGATAAATAAGTGAAGGCAACATTTGCGCCATGCTGAGCAAATACTTCAGCGATTTTTCTTCCTATTCCTTTTGATGCACCCGTTACCAAGGCTGTTTTTCCGGCTAACAATTTCATATGTATTTCTTATTAAATGCTTACTTAATGAACCACAAAAGTGGAAAATAAACTGCATAATACAAAAAATGTTGATGAATAGGAAGGTGTTGATTTATTTTTTGAGGTCAAAAATGTGCATATCGCTAATGGTAATTGGGTATTTTTGATAAAATCACAAATATCTGATATGTTTCTGACAAAATTATTCGCTTATATATAATGCGAATATTAATTTTGTAACTCATTTAAAAATCACATGGGTAAGAAAACTAAGAAAACGGAAGTAGACGTCGTTTTGATTGGTGCTGGTATTATGAGTGCTACGCTGGGCACCTTGATAAACGAGTTGAGTCCGGATATTAATATCGAGATCTTGGAACGTCTTGATGTTGTTGCCGCAGAGAGCTCCGACGCATGGAATAACGCCGGAACTGGACACTCCGCACTTTGTGAGTTAAACTATACTCCGGAGCAAGCAGATGGTTCTGTTAAGATTGACAAAGCGATCAGTATCGCTGAGCAATACGAGGTTTCCAAGCAGTTTTGGTCTTACCTAGTTGAAAAAGGAATAATTAAGAACCCAAGTCATTTTATACGCCAAGTGCCACATATGTCGGCGGTTTTTGGAGAAAAGGATGTTCGTTTCTTGAGAACGAGATTTGAAACATTGACTCAACATAACCTTTTCAAAGGTATGGAGTATACCGAAGACAAACAGCAGTTGCAAGACTGGGTACCGTTGATGATGAACGGTAGAGATGGCAATGAACAAGTTGCAGCGACAAAGATGGACATCGGTACCGATGTTAATTTTGGCGCTTTGACGAGAGATTTGGTTTCTTACTTAGATGGAAAAGATAACATCAAGCTTTCATTGAATCAAGAAGTGAAAGATATTGATCGTGAGGATGATGGTCGTTGGGAAGTTGAGGTGAAAGATTTGGCAACGGGTGAGAAGCGTGAGATTCTTGCGAAGTTTGTTTTCATCGGTGCTGGCGGTCACTCCTTATTATTATTAGAAAAATCGGGTATACCTGAAGCCAAAGGCTATGGTGGTTTCCCAGTAGGCGGACAATGGTTGAGATGTACAAATGAGGACATCATTAAAGCGCATCATGCAAAAGTTTACGGTAAAGCTTCGGTAGGTGCTCCTCCGATGTCTGTACCGCACTTAGATACACGTTATATAGACGGAAAACAAGCCTTACTATTCGGTCCTTATGCTGGTTTCTCCACTAAGTTCTTGAAAAAAGGTTCGTACTTCGATTTACCTGCATCGATTAAATTATCGAACATTCGTCCGATGTTATCTGCAGGCCTAGATAACTTGCCGTTAACAAAATATTTGATCACGGAAGTGATGAAAAAGCCACAGGATAAATTGGACGCGTTGAAGCAATTTATGCCAACTGCGAAGATGGAGGATTGGGCGATTGAAAAGGCTGGTCAGCGTGTTCAGGTAATCAAGAAAGATCCTAAGCATGGCGGAATCTTAGAATTCGGAACGGAAGTAGTTTCCAGTGCCGACGGTTCTATCGCTGCGCTATTGGGAGCTTCTCCGGGTGCTTCTACTTCAGTTGCTATCATGATCAACTTGTTGAAGAGATGTTTCCCTGATCGTGCGAAATCAGATTCTTATCGTAAGAAATTGCGTGAGATGATCCCGACTTGGGGTAAAAAACTTAACGATGATGCAGCGCTATGTCAATCGACACGCGAGCGTACGCACCGTTTGTTGAATTTAGATAAATAGATTTTATTAAACTTATGGGGTGCTTCTCCTGGTTATTCTAGGATAGGCTGAGATTATACCCAATACCATAATTGGTAAAACCTGATCCAGGTAATGCTGGCGTAGGGATAAAGGATCTTGTTGCAATATAACATCCATAAGTTTTGTTTTAGGACATAATTTATGGGTGTTTTTTTTATGGATTTATGGAACGCTTTATTGCAAACGACTCCGCTGGAGCGATTCTCGGTTGTCTGCAGTATCATTCAGGTTCTTCTTTCGAGGAACAATAAAGTATCTAACTATTTTTTCGGCATACTCGGGATATTGACTGGGATGTATGTGCTTTTCGGTGCGAACCTTTATGCAGAGATCGCTTTAAACATGTATTATCTGGTGATGAGCGTCTATGGATGGTGGTATTGGGTGACGAATAAGGAGGCGCGAGAGCAGCCTATCACGCGCTGCGATAAGCAAGATTGGGGGATTGTTTTAGGTATCGTGTTTATCGGTTTTATTATTCTTTACTCGGTATTGAATCATTTTACCAACTCCGATGTTCCCATTTGGGATGCCTGGGTATCCTCAACTGCGTGGGCCGGAATGTGGCTCTTAGCGAAACGAAAGATAGAGAACTGGATATTGTTGAACATCAGCAACGCTTTTGCTATCCCATTGCTCATTCATAAAGATTTATATCTATTTGCGGCACTGACCTCCTTTTTATTTATTGTTGCTATCTTCGGCTACCTGAAGTGGCAGTCTATTATGCGAAATCAAGAAAAACTTTATCATGCTTAATCCAGAACAAATCTTAATCATTAAAGAGTGGCAGGCTGAGGCCATAAAGGCAAAATCATTAGTACCTGCTACTTTAAATCTTGCCTATGAAAATCGATGGTTCAACTTGTGGGTTCCGAAGGTATATGGAGGATTAGAGGCTGGTCTGGTTGACGGTTTGAAGTTATTGGAAGAGTTGGCTTATGTAGACGGAGGGTATGCTTGGACAATCACGCTTTGCTCTGGCGCGAATATGTTTGCCGGCTTCTTGGAGCCTGTCTTAGCGAAGGATATTTTCAGTAAGCCTAAGGTTTGTTGGGGTGGGAGTGGCCGCGCTGCAGGTACTGCCAATTGGGATGGAGAGCATTATGTCTTAACGGGTGAATGGCAATATGCAACGGGTTCTCCGCATTTAACACATTTTACATTGAATGCGAAGTTATTGGATCATGGTGTGCCGGTGCTTAATGAGGATGGAGAGCAAGCGGTTTCTTCCTTTTTCGTGCCACGAGATCAGGTGCTGATCCATTATGATTGGACCTCATTTGGATTGGAATGCACAGCGAGCCATAGTTTCTCGATGCAAAATATTAAGGTTGCTAAGGATCATGCGTTCTTGCTGGATCCCGCGGCAAAGAAATCGGATTCGCCTTTGTTTGACATCCCGTTCATGCCATTCGCCGAGATTACCTTATTAGTCAATTACGTCGGTATGTTTCGTCGATTTTTAGATTTAGTGGAGAAGTATTTTTTCGAAAAGTCAAAAGATCCGAATTGGGCAAGTCAATATAGCAAGGATAGATTCAGAATGCTAGATGCCATTCAGACTGATTTTCTTGCGCGGAGAGAACACGTTTTTGAGCTGGCGAATACAATCTGGTCGAATATCCTCGTGAGTGATTTCGATAGCAATAACGATCCTTATCAGGAGTTAGCAAACTTCTCCCGCGAATTTGTTAAAGATATGCGATTGCAAGTAGTCGACTTGTTTCCGCTATTGGGTATTGGTGCTTCGCAAGCAGAGCATGAGATTAACATTGTTTTTCGAAATATCTTTACCGCAAGTCAACATAGTTTATTGAACGGATGATAATTAGCAATCGAATTGCCTGTTTCCTTCAAAGGCATAGGGCGAATTGGAAAGATTGATGATTACGCGCTCTTCTTCATAGTCCCGCGGGCTCGAAAATAAAAAGTCTGGTTTTCCATCCTTATCGAAGTCTCCGATTAGCTGTATTTCCGTATGTGTATCGTTATACTGATCTTGTTGGAGGATTACGCGAGCAAATCGATCGTCTTCAAACAGCTCAAGCTTATAGACGCCGACGCCATTCTTATCGCGATCATCAAAAGCTCGACCTGAGGCTTTAATGCTATACTTTTTACCATTGAAAGAAAAGCAGGAACTTTCATTCGGATTCAAAACGGGTTTTTCGATCGAGATGCTATCGATCGCTCCAGCTTTCATTTCTCGCAGATTGAAGAAAGCATATGTTTGGTGTTCTGGTACGATGGTTTCAGTTGGCAGGCCAGAGCAGGGTTCTTCTGCTGCATGTTCGATCTGATAGTTAATCTTGCCGATAAAGTATTGATCTCCATTTTTATAAAGTGCTAGCCAGGTGCTATCGATTATCCTGCTGATGGCTTCCGATGGTTTCCATATGCGATAGCTTGCTGGTAATAGAATATGGCCGTCAACAAGGCTGTCGAGCTGGTTTTCTACGTTCGTACTTGGGTTTTCCATTGATGAGAGGGAATCAATAGGTTGCGCGGTGGAGTCTGAGTATGAGTCAGAACCGTTTATTGTGGAATTACTCGTGGAGTTGCATTGTGTGAAAGCTAATATTATAGCGAATGAAACTAGTGTCGATAGTTTTTGCATAGTTGTTAGAAATTACGAATTAATTGGATAGATCCTCAATACATTCTTCTCTAATGGCCCATATTTCTTTTGCTGAATATTTTAAGTCGGAATTGTCCTTGACCCAATTATTCAAGTAGGTTTGGTGAATTCTTATTTTTTCTTCACCAATCTCGTTTGGCTCAATTTCCACCTCAAAAAGAAGGTCGTCTATAAAGTCTTTTGCGGAAGATCCTGTTCTCGTAAAATCAAAATACTGTCCCCTGTATTTGAGGTAGGTATGTGCTTCGGGAATAAAATCGATATCATATTTTAATAATCGATCCTTAATTTTCGGTGTATTTGTAGCATTCATTCTGAATATTCCTATAGTCAGCTGTATACCATAGAAACCATTTTCGACTGCTAAAGTTTTCAGGAGGGCATGTTTGCTGCTGCAGGTTCCTCTATTTTCTGTAAAAATTGTTTTAAGGTCGGTTTTATCCGCATTTCGCCCATAATCCAAATTTTGTATGAATTTTGCAGCATCTCGAAAAGAAAATATCTCCCTTTTTAAAAACTGGGCAGAAATTTCATTGTTCGATTCTATCTTAAAATCTAACAGTTCCGCTTTCATGAAAAATTCTTTCTATATTTTGATTGATCGCTATCCTAAAACCTAAATCATCGATTTGAAATTTTAACGGGTGACTTCGCCGCCTCGTGGTCGGCATAACGCTTCGCGCTTCATCGCACCAGCCTCCGCCTCGAAAAATGCGGTAGGAGCCATAAATTTCCGTATCGTATAAATCAGAGCACCACTCCCAAACATTTCCCAACATATCGTATAGTCCCCATTCATTCGGCAATTTTAGTCCGACATCGTGCGTTGTTCGATTCGAATTTTCTTTATACCAAGCGATAGCGTCCAAATCATTGACACATTTCAATAACCCCGCTTTACAGGAGTATTCCCATTCTGCTTCAGTCGGTAGTCTAAACCCATCCGCCTCAATGTTCATCGAAACATGCTCGTTTTCAAGTTTGCCGACGCTATAGTAAGGGGTAAGTTGAAAAAGGTTGGAAAGTGTATTGCAAAAATTAACAGCATCAATCCAGCTTATCGTTTCCACCGGTTTGTTGATTCCGATGAAAGAGCTGGGGTTATGGTTTAATAACAACGTATATAAGCGCTGGGTGACAGGGAATTTTGCAAGTGAAAAAGATTCGATATTTGCATCCCATTTCATTTTTGTTCTATCGTCTCTCATTTGTATTGTCCCCGATGGGATTTGTACAAATAGATCTCTTAAAATGGATTTGATCTCTTCAGTATTCATCTGCTGCTGCTCTTCAATTCTAATGGTTAGCCTAGCAAATATATCATTATTATATAATTTTCGTTAGGGACGATACTGGACTGATGGCGAGGGCACAAAGCAGTAAAGGATAGATATCATTTATGTTTGCTTTAAGTTTTAGAAAGTTTATTGGGGGAAATAGTAGGTTAGTGGATGGGAGGTAAGTAGGTATGAGGTGGGATCTTAATCCTCTTCTGAATTAAAATCATCACCATCATACATAAATTCTACTAGGATCGTATTGATCTCTGCTAATAATACTTCGTCTTTAATCATTTCTTTTAATTTTTATTAATACGAATATAAGGCGGCTCTTTGATGTTAATATTAATAGTGTATTAAGATTGTGTTAAGTGTAGTATAGGATAATATTATGACCGATTTATAGCATTCGTTCTTTTAGTTCTGCACATTTTTTTTCAAAAGTTGCAAACGTGTCGTCTGCCCATGGTTTAGCGAAGTTGTTTCGCGATCTTAAAATTGTGTCGTTGCTAATAACTTGACCTTCAGTTGGTATTCCGTAAAGATAGATTTTATGGTTTTCATCCAGTCCGACCGGTTTCCCATTTTTATCGATTGCAATCTTGCCTGTTGACAACTGGTCGTTCATCCATTCCTTGATAATACCTTTACTCAGCATCCGATCATATAAGGGATGATTTTTTGTCCGCAGATTGCCTTTTTGAATCCGCGCATTCAACAAATACTGAAAATCTTTTTCCATGTATTTATTCTTCAATCGAATTTTATTACCAGCTTGTGTAACCGATGCAGTTTCTGAAAAAATAAATTTGACGAATCCTTCGCGCATCAAACAGAAGAATTTTTCAGACACCTCACGTGGAGGGCCATACGCTAGATGATTTATGTTTGGAAACCATCTGTCTTCAAACGCTTTTTGTGAGTTGGCGGTAAAACCTACCTGATTATTTATTTTTACAATTTGCTCAAAAGCTTCTCTTAACGCGGCTGTCGCTGCTGCCATAGGACTGTGGAATTCTCCAAATTCAGTCATCTGCAGACAGTAATTGCTCAGATCTAAGATGAATTCTTGGTAATTGGTATCCGATGGTAACTTAGAGTAGGACATGGGATTGACCAAAGCAAAAAGACTAAACATTTTCTCTTGACTATCATCATGCAGAAAAGCTAGAATACTTTCATTGTCAAGCCCTTTGAATTCAGGAATAAGAGGATAGAAGGCGAATTTAACTTCAAGATCTAGAATTGGAATAATCTCGTTGATGAAGTCAATCTTTCTGTTCTGAGCAAGCAAGTTTTCCAACCACTCGTCCGTCATAAATGCGAGCGTCCGCTTATGGGAATTGGAATAAGCGTTGACTGGCATATTCGGTAGGTTCCGACGAGAAAACGGATACATGATAGGTTCATGTCCCGAACTGAGATAATGGTATTCGTCATCCTTTTTATAGAATATCCCTCCACGGCCCTCAGTCAATTCTAGCATAGCGTCTAAAAAAGTTAAGCCTGTTCCATAAATTGCTACGTCTTCACGCGCAGGAATCTCGCTTAGTCGCTCAATCGGATATACCTCGTCAATAATCGTGTAAGATGCATTGGCGTCCTGTTTCAGATGCGAGAAGCTTGTGCTTTCGTAGGAGTGCCCAGTCGCCAAGATGACGGAGTCATAGTGAAAGGGTATCTTTCCTTTTGCGCAAGTTAGTACTGATTTGTCATCTCCGATATCAAGATCACAAATACGTTCTTTTACTAGGTGTATCTCAAGCATGGGGTTTTCTTCTTTCATAATGCTTAGAACAGCATCGATGAAATAATATCCCAATAATTCGCGTGTGCATAGGTGATTCCATGCGGGTTCTTTACCTGATATGGAATGCTTTTTCAGCCATTGCATCAAGGAGAGCTGATGTGGAATGTCGCTCTTCACAACTTCTTCCCAGCAGGTAATATCAGCGATATACCTATTTACCAGGAAATATTCAGGGAGATCGGTATGGAAGTTAGGTCCAGTTCCGAAATGATAATCATTATTAAACCAGTGTATATGAATCTTTTGATTTCCGTGTGTTGATTGACCTAGTCTTTTATTGGCTAGATCTTGGAATGTATCTAAAGCATAGAAACCTTTTGGTCCTGCCCCAACTATAGCGATATGGAAATCACTAGGAGAGGTGGTCGGAAGCTGATTTACAGATTTGACAAACGATTTAAGCTCGTTAGGTAAATTTAAAAGTTCTGAGTTTAAGCTCGATGAATTCCAAATCATAGGTTTCGTCCTGTAATTTTTTGATAAATAATACTCAAACGTTCGCTATTCATAACAATTAGCGGATAGATGCTGTTTTAAAAATATAAATTTTCCCATTAAATAAGAAACACTTTGTTTTCTGTTTTGAGTAATCTTTACTAAAATGGTAATAAAAAAGATTTATCCTTGATTAAATAGCAGTAATTGGTTCAATTATTTAGAAAGATGTTATAACAAATATTGTTTTATTTGTTTCTTATCTCTCTTTGTTATTAACTAAAATAAAGAAAATGTAAAAGAAAAGTTGAAGTCATCACTTCTTTGTGTTTTACATTTTTAATATCTCGGTTAAATATATTGTTATAGGATAATAATAAATAAATCGCGTTATCTGGAAACCCGACTTATCCTAATTATCTTTTTCGGTATAGGAATGCTAATTCATTTCTTTAAAAGCATCCGCAATTAGCTCGAATGCATGAAGTCGTTTAGCATCGTCAAAGATGTTATTGGTAATCATGATTTCTTTAGCGTGCAACTCAGTAGCGAAGCTTTTTAATTCTTTTGCAATCTTGTCTTTAGTTCCAATAAAAGTGCATTTCGTCATGCCTGCAACAGCCTGTTCAATTTCCGGAATGCCATGATATATGGGTTTCTCGGTTGGTGGCGAAAGTGGCATTCGATGATTGGTGATGATGCCGGCGAACATATTATAGACACTGTTTGCTAGTAATTCTGCCTCTTCTTGGCTATCAGCGGCAACGACATTGACACATACCATAAAATAAGGTTCCTGTAATTGCTCAGAGGGCTTGAAATGCATACGATATATCATGGCTGCCTGTTCTAACATGGCAGGTGCGAAATGCGCCGCAAATGCATAAGGTAGTCCTAATTCAGCAGCGAGGTAAGCGCTGTCTGTACTGGATCCTAAAATCCAGATAGGTACGTCGAGACCTTCGCCTGGGAATGCGCGGACTTTTGCAGTTGCATTTGTATCACTGAAATACTGTTGTAAAGCTTGCACATCGTCGCGGAAATAAAACTGTGTATTGATGTTGTTTCTTCGTAATGCCATAGCAGTCCCTTGGTCAGTGCCAGGTGCTCGTCCTAATCCTAAGTCAATGCGTCCCGGGTAGATGCTTTCTAGCGTACCGAATTGTTCCGCAATCACTAATGGCGAATGATTGGGGAGCATAACTCCACCGGATCCAACACGGATATTCTGCGTATGGGCAGCAATATGACCGATCAATACGGAAGTGGCAGAGCTTGCAACATATTCCATATTATGATGCTCGGCAAGCCAAATACGCGTATAGCCTAGTTTATCGATGGTTTCCGCACCGATTTTAGCACGTTCAATTGATTGTGCAATCGTCTTATTCTTGCCCACATTGGCTAATTCTAAAAGAGAATATTTTATCTGCTCCATAACTTCAAAGATAAGAGCAAATTTGATGTGGTATTGTAATAGAATTGTAGGATTTTATCGCAGACGCCGGCAGGCTATGGCAATGTAATTATTGTTGATATCCGTCGTAAAGAATAAATAATTCTGTCCCCCGTCTTTGATTTTAAGCTTCTTCCGTATCAGTTCTACCTTATCCGGGAAGTTGCGGGTCGCGACATTGGCTTGGGGATATGGGTTGTTCTTTTTAAAGTTGCCGTAAGGGATTACTTCGATGATTTCGAAGATGCGTCCGGGGAACTCTGGGATAAAGTTGTCGGATGTATACAGGTGGGCATGCTGATGAAGTTTGCCCAATCCAAAAGACTTACCTACAATTTTGAATGCACCGGCTTTACTGATGGCGACATCGGGATCATAGAGGTAATGTTGAGGCATTGAAAAGCGACTGATCGTTCCTCTTTCATCCGCATAGGTAAATTCAAAATCTTGTAATTGGTCGTGAAAGAGACGGATAGCCTTGATTGTCGTTTCACCAGTATACCCGCGTTCTTGAATAAAGAGCAATTCCTTGCAGTCGTTATCTAAGCTGATCACATATACATATTTTACATGTTTCAAGCTGCTCAATGCTGTTGATATATCGAGGAGCGGAGCGAGCTTGGCAATAACTATACGTGCTTTTTGGAAATATAAGTCTTGATGCGCCACGATATTTGGCTCGCAATCCTCCAACAGAAAGACCTTGCCCTGATTCACTCGCCTAGATGGGTCGACATAGATATAATCAAATGCGTCATCCTCGCTTTCTTGCAAGTACTTGATACCGTCGGTAACTACACATTGTAGATTATGTACGCGAAGGATCTTTGCGTTATAGTCTACAATCTCGGAAAGGTTGGCATTGAGTTCGCAATGTATAACTTCAGATGCTTCCTGTGCCAAATAACAACTATCTACGCTAAATCCTCCAGTCAAATCAATAACGCGTGCGCCTTTCTTAATAAGAGTCTGCTTGATAAGAGCGGTATGCTCGGAAGAGCATTGTTCAAGATTGAGCTTGTCGGGATAGTAGATACCATCGCTGAACGCCCAGGTAGGGAGTTTGCGGACGCTTCGTTGCCATCCATCAATTTGGGAGGCAAGTTCTGCAGAAGAAACGGTAGAGAAAGGGCTCTTCTTTAAAGCAATTTCTGTAGGCGATTTTTCGCGGTTTGCTTTAATAAAATGTTGAACCTCTTTGTCTAAAATTGCTTTATTCATCTTTGTTCTTCACCAGCATTTGGCAGGTATAACTATCCTTAAGTTCGCGAATAATTTCCTTATTTACCAAAACACGGTTGATAGTTTCTTGATTGTAGTAGCGAATCGTAATCAATTCCAATCCTGTAGCCACGGAAACCTTGTATCGTTTTTCTAATTGATCAAGTAAGTTCCATACGTTTTCTCCCGTATCATCCACACTGACGCTAAAGCTAATAGCGGAGTTGTGCATCATGTTTATTTTGATGCGGTTTTTGTGGAATTCATTGAAGATGGAACTTAAATTGTCCTCTACGATAAAAGAAAAATCTCGAGGTTGGATGTTGATGAAAACCTGGTTGACCTTGAAAATAAAAGAAGGTACCGGTAGTGTCTGATTCGTTGTTTTAATCTGGGTTCCTGGAGCCTCAGGGTTCAAAAATGAACGCACATTTAACGTGATTTTCTTGTTCTGCAATGGCTTGATTGTCTTCGGGTGAATAACAGTTGCGCCATAATACGTCAATTCAATCGCGTCGGTATAGGATAGTTCTGGAATAAGCTCGGTTTGATCGAACCATTTTGGGTCAGCATTCAATACACCCTGCACATCTTTCCAGATCGTGATGTTTTCCGCGTTCAAGCTCGCTGCAAAGATTGCGGCAGAATAATCGGAGCCTTCACGCCCTAACGTCGTTGTGAAGTTTTCTGAGGTAGAGCCAATATAGCCTTGCGTAACGATGATATGCTCATCAAGGATAGAAGGGATTTCTTTACGAATTTTTTCTTCAGTTTTTACCCAATCAACATTCGCTTCGCGGTAGGTGTTATCGGTAAGGATATAGTCTCTCGCGTCGACCCATTTGATAGGGAGGCCCATGTATTGCCCGTATCCGGCAATGATTTTCGTCGATAAAAGCTCGCCGATAGACACGATTTGATCAAATAAATAATCATAATCGTCTTGCGGCTCATCTTCCAATATCCATTCAATTTCAACGAAGGTGTTAGCAATGTCGTCGAAAATAGGGAAGGACTTGTTTTCGAAAAGCTCGTTTAAGATTTGGAAATGCTCATTTTTAAGTTCCTCTAGGAGCGTAAAGGCGTCAGGGCTTCGCTTTACATAGCTATCCGTTATTCTGGCTAGCTTGTCCGTCGTTTTTCCTATCGCCGAGACAACGACTAGTAGTTCGGAGTTTTTGTATTTCTCGATAATGGAGACTACATTTTTGATATTTTCTGAACTCTTTACAGAGGCACCTCCAAATTTAAAAACTTGCATTTATGCTATTGTGTTGAATGATTATACTCTTTTACCTGCTTTATATAGTTCTTTCCTGTTTCGGTTAATACATCCTGTATGGCGTCAAATGGAACAACTATAGTTGTCGTTCCGGCAGCATAGGGCTTAATTTCGTATTGATTGTAATGAAAGAAGAGTCCCTCTTTATTTATGCCGTAATTAGCAGCGAGGGAAAATTTTCCATTTTCGAAGAAATATGCCTTGTCTAAACTTGCAGTATCGGATAAACCTTCTTCTTCGCGAAAGAATTTCTCTGCAATTTTAGTAAATTCTTTCATCTTATTTTCGGAAATAAACGTATTTAATGCCAGTTTTTGATAATTTTCTATATCATATACGTTAATTAGTTCAAAAGTGTTGCCATGAGCGCCTCCAGAGAACTCGTAAGTCATGTTTTTTAAGGTCAATAGCTGCGGTGTATTCAACAAGATATCCACGTCGGTAATCTTCGACCAGGATAGGTTATAGCTGATCTCATTCTCCTCAATAAAATTCCCATAACCTTCAATAAAGTTATTCGCATATTGATCTATCGACTCTTCACCTTCCAGCAGAATCGTCTCTGTCACTAGCTCGTTCATTGTACTGTCCTCAAATCGAGGATAGGTCACCCGGACGAAGGTTGTATCGATAGTGCCCTCGTTTTCAGAAAAATATTGGCTTATTTTTTTTACCTCTAGTTTTTGATAAGTTAGTGTGTCGGTACGGGAGATAGTGCTGTTTCCCTTATGATTTATTCGTGTGTTTTCGACCTTGTTGCTTTGGCAAGCTGCGATGCTCGATGCCAATAATGCTAATGCTAGCGTTGTTTGTTTACTGTTTTTTAAAATCAATTGAAACATTTATCCATTCCCCATCTAATGTTGTATCATATTTTTTGTAGAAGTTTATCGCCGGTTCGTTCCAATCGAGCACCTGCCACATCATTCCACTATATCCTTCTGCTTTAGCATACGCTATTGTATGGTCTAATAGTACTTTTCCAAAGCCTTTTCCGCGTACCTCTTCTGTTACAATCAGGTCTTCCAGATATAATCTTCGGCCTTTCCAAGTGGAATAACGAATGTAATAGAGAGACATTCCAACAATTACTCCATCAAGCTCGCCAACAAAAGCGCCCCAGACAGGGTTCTCACCAAATCCAGACGCTTCGAATTCCTCCATACTGACCGTTACTTCATCGGGAGCCCGTTCATAGCGAGCGAGTTCTTTGATAAGTTCTAAAAGCCTTGGGCAGTCTGCGCGCTCTGCTCTACGGATCTTTAGCTCCATTTATTTGTTTTTATAATGTTTTATCACGCGTTTTCCAAAGATTGTACTTCCCAAGCGAATCATGTTGCTACCCTGCTCGATTGCTAAAGTATAATCGGAAGACATACCCATCGATAGTGTGTCGAATGCGTCATCTTTCCTGAAGTAAGTCGCTTTTACGCCATCAAACAACATTTTGAGCTCGTAGAATTCCTCCTTAACAATTCGTTCATTCTCAGTATTGCTCGCAATACCCATTAATCCTCGAATTCGAATATTTTTTAAAGTGCCGAATTCCTCGCTGCGAAGCAATTCAATAAGCTCAGCATGGTCTAGTCCAAATTTGGTGTCCTCATCGGCGATAAAAACCTGTAATAGACAGTCGATAACGCGATCGTGCTTTAAGGCATGCTTATTAATCTCCTCCAACACCTTTAAAGAATCCACGGAATGGATCAAATGGATGAAGGACGCGATATATTTTACTTTGTTCGTCTGCAGATGGCCTACAAGGTGCCATTCAATATCTTTAGGAAGGGACTCTTGTTTCGCTACCAGCTCTTGTACTTGGTTTTCACCAAAGGCACGTTGGCCGGCTTCGTAGGCTTCCAATATATCTTCGTTGGGTTTTGTTTTCGAAATTGCAATTAATTTGACTCCGATTGGATCAAGTTCTTTGTGCAACTCCTGTATGTTGGATGTAATGCTCATCATGTTTTGGGATTCACTTCGAATTTTTATACAAAGCTATGTGCAAGCTTTTGCGTATTTTTGTACAAATTTACAAAATGCAACGATTAATATTTGGTTTCATCCTGTTGTTTTTTATAAGCACTTCCTGCAAGAAGGGGCTACCTAGTGGAATATTGAAAGAAGACACGATGGTCGAACTGCTTGGCGAGGTGCATGTGCTTGATGGTTACCTGACTACGATTCCTATTGATAGTGCAAAGAAAGTGATGGATCCGCTATATAATGAGTTGTTCAACAAATATGGTTTAGACTCTGCATCTTTTACAAAGAATCTAGATTACTATTATGGTGATCCGGCCTTGTCGGTCGAGACCTATGATCGAGTTGTGAAATCGTTGCAGGAAAAAGAGAATGCGTTCATCAAAGAAGATTCTGTCCGTAATGCCATATTTTCTGATAGCATACGTACTGTAAATTTTCAGAATATGAGATGGCAGGGAAGAGTGAATTCCTTGATGAATGCGAAAGCAGATACACTACCATACGGAATAGCAGAGATTACTCGTCGTATGCTATCGCCAACAGGATTGGATTTAATTTGGAAAAACAATATTTACGATAAACCTACGCAGGTTCCAGGGGCAGCGGTTCAGCCGCAGACCTTAACCGAGGAACAACTGCCGACAGTTACCGATTCAGTTCAACCCCAGGAGGCACAACCTCAGGAAGCAGAACCTCAGGAAGCTCAGCCACAAGAACTAAAGCCTGTTGGAAATGGGCGACCTACCGATGTAAGACGACCATTGCGCACACCCGATGGTACGCAATTAAAACCCGTAAAGCCGCGAAGGCCTTTACAGACAGCAAATTAAAACATGATTTACCCCAAGAACGCAGTAGATAAGTTAGGATATACAGATATAAAGGCACTCATCAAGGAAAAATGTCTAAGTGAGGCTGCAAAAGAAATGGTGGACAAGATTCAGCCCCAAGTAAAATTGGAGTTGATCGATCGCTATTTGCGTCAAGCAAACGAGTTTAAGAACTTGTTGCAGAACGATGCGGCACTGCCTGTAGATCATATATATCCCATTAAAGCAATTATAGAAAAAGCAAAGGTGGAAGGGGCTTTTCTCTTCGAAGATGAGTTTTATCGAATCTTACTTTCCCTGAGAACCGTCTATGCCATTATCCGCTATTTTAACGAGCGCGAACAACAATACCCCAATTTAGAGCTATTATTTGAACATCTGCCGATTGAAAAAAGCATCGTTCGGAGTATAGAGCAGGTGATCGATGAACGCGGAAAGATGAATGATAATGCTTCTCGCTTATTGTTAGAGATAACACAACAGATTAGCAAGAGCGAACAGGAAGCCAGAAAACGAATTGATAGCATCTATAAGCAGGCACAACAGAACGGTTGGACTGCTGATGGCAGCTTAACCATACGCGATGGTCGATTGTGTATCCCGATTCTTGCCGAGAATAAACGTAAGATCAAGGGATTGATTCACGATGAGTCCGCGACTGGGCAAACCGCTTATATCGAGCCTGAAGAAGTGTTTCATTTAAACAATAAAGTTCGGGACCTTGAATTCGAAAGAAGACGTGAGGTTATTCGGATCCTAACCGATTTGACGAGTACTTTGCGCCCGCATGTTCCCTTATTGCTTGCCTATCATGGGTTATTAACCAAACTAGACTTTGTCAGAGCCAAAGCCTTATTTGCGTTGGATATCGATGCAGAGATGCCTGAATTGTCTAAGGAAGCTGAAATCCGATTAGTCAATGCAAAGCACCCCTTATTAACGTTAAGTGCGCGCCAGGAAGGGCACCAAGCGGTCGTTCCGTTAAACTTAAAGATCGATGCGATAGATCGCGTGTTATTGGTTTCCGGACCAAATGCTGGAGGGAAATCTGTTTGTATGAAGACCGTAGGGCTCTTGCAATTGATGTTCCAGTCGGGCTTGTTGATTCCATGCGACCCTACATCCAAATTGGGACTATTTAAACAGGTTTTTGCCGACATTGGGGACGATCAATCCATTGACTCCGACTTAAGTACCTATAGTGCCCATCTTTCGAAGATGAAGCATTTCACGCAATTTGCAAGCGCCAGAACTTTAGTACTGATTGATGAGTTTGGTACAGGAACCGACCCGCAATTTGGCGGTCCAATCGCAGAGGCTGTGCTGGAGGTCTTAAATAAGAAAGAAATCAGAGGCGTCATTACGACGCATTATTCCAACTTGAAGGTCTTTGCCAGCAATACTTCGGGAATAGAAAATGCTTCCATGTTGTTTGATAACGAACAAATGAAGCCCCTGTATATATTACAGACCGGAAAGCCGGGTAGCTCTTATGCTTTCGAGATCGCTCAGAATATAGGCCTACCGAAAGAGGTATTGCATCTGGCAAAACAAAAAATCGGGGTTCAACAGAAGAAAGTCGATACTTTATTGGTGGATCTCGAGCGCGAGAAGAAGGAGATTTATGATACCAAAACGGCGATTTCCTTGCGAGAGAAAGAACTTTTAAATCAGCAATCGGAAGTCAAAGAGCTGCAAACCTACTTGGATGAAAACAGGCATAACCTGTTGAAGGAAGCGAAGGAGGAAGCTCGGCAGATTATTAAAAATGCGAACAAGCTGGTCGAAAATACCATTTCAGAAATTAAGCAAGCGAAAGCTGATAAGGAAAAGACCAAGGATTTACGTGTTGGGCTACAACGTGCATCAGACTCTTTAAAAGAGAAGCCTAAGGAGCAAGCGAAGGCGGCGCCTGTCGTAGCGTCGGACGAGCCAATAGAGATTGGCGATTGGGTCCGCATCGTCGAGACGGGAAATGAAGCGCAGGTTATCGAAATTGCTAAAAACAATTTAATTCTCGCACTAGGCGATCTCCGCACGGTTGTCAAAAAGAATAAAGTCGAAAAGTTGCGTGGGAAAGAGAAAGCTAAGGCGGTCAAAAAATCTCGCCCAATTTCTGCAGAGAGCGTTGCTGATTTCCATCCAGAAGTTGATGTACGCGGCATGCGAACTGAAGATGCGCTCCAAAGGATTGAAACGGTGCTCGATAGAGCCGTTATGATCGGTTATCCCTCCTTAAAAATCATTCATGGAAAAGGAGACGGTATATTGAGACGATTTATCCGCGATTATTTACGTAAATACAATCAAGTCAGTCGCTTTGAAGACGAACATGCCGACCGTGGTGGCGATGGTATAACCTATGCATATTTAGATTAGTTTCTATACAAAATATTTGAGTACCTCAATCATGGGATCCTATGCAGATATTGCATAGGCTCCTTTTTTGTTTTAGGGTGGTAAGGGTACTTTGTTTTTTAACGGAGGTTGGTTTGTCTTTCAGGGGAGATTGATTTGTCTTTTAAGGGAGGTTGGTTGTTTTGAACCAGGAAAGGAAGGATTCAAGGATGAGCAGGATCATGCATAGCTGCTATATATTACTGCCAATTTATAGTCCTTTCACAACCCAATCATAGCCCTTCAGGAGCGGTTCTGATTGGGTTGTGAAAGGGCTTTGAAAGGGTTATGTAAGGGATTTGAGTTAACGAAGATACTTATTGCGTTGGATGAAGAGAGGGGGGAGCTATGGGGAGGCAGGATTCTTTGTTTTGAACCAGGAAAAAAAGGATTTTAGGATGAGCAGGATCGGGCTGAAAGGAAAAAAAATGTTAGAAATTATACATGATCCTGATTATCCTTGCATCTTTCCTTTCCTGGTTCAAAACAAAAATATCCTGCCTTTCCTGGTTCAAAACAAAAATATCCTGCCTTTCCTGGTTCAAAGACAATACGCTCATCCTAATATTCTTTCTTTCCTGGTTCAAAACAAAATACCCTTACTTTCTTGGTTCAAAACCTCCTTCTTAATGCTTCACAAAAAAACTGTACAAAAAGGAAGCAACGCGGCGTCGATAGGTCTAATTTCTAATGTCTATTGTCTAATATCTACACCATTAATATAAAGGTTAAATTTTTTAATTATTAAGTTTCTATTAAAGCAAGGTAAGTTTGATAAAAGCTCTATATATTTAACTTGTAATTTAAAACAAATCAAATGAAGAAATCTTTACTATTCTTTGCTTTGGTACTTGCAAGTTATAGCGCGGTCCAGGCACAGGTTACAAGTAGTAGTATGACGGGTGTTGTCAAACAACATAGTGGTAGTATGACAGAAGGTGCGAGCATAAAAGCCATTCACACGCCATCAGGTACGGTTTATTCCAGCTCGACGAATGAGGCTGGACGTTTTAGTTTGGTCGGTATGCGCGTTGGTGGTCCGTATCGCATTGAGATTAGCCATGTAGGGCAAGAGCCGATTGTCTATAACAATGTATTTATACAATTAGGTAGAGCCTTTGAGTTGAATCCTACATTTGGCGACGATGTGACGATTATTGATGCGGTTGAGATCACGGGGCAGGGGCGCGGACAAAACTTGAAGACCGGAGCGAGCACGCAGCTTTCGAACCGTCATCTACAAAGCATGCCGACAATTTCGCGTAGTCTTAAAGACTTTACTCGTCTAACACCGCAGGCTGATGTTCGGGGCGAGGCGACTTCGATCGGCGGAATGCACAACCGCTTCAATCAGTTGACGATTGATGGAGCAGTCAGCAATGATGTTTTCGGTTTGAATGACGCCGGTACGAATGGTGCGAGTACTGGTACATCGCCCATATCCTTGGATGCAATTGAGGAAATCAATGTACAAGTGGCGCCATTTGATGTGCGTGCTAGTGGATTCGCTGGTGGTGGTATTTCAGCTGTAACTCGTTCGGGTACTAACGAGCTGAAAGGATCTGCATATTTCTATATGCGCAATGAGAACCTGACAGGTATGACGCCTCCGGATTTGGTGAGAAATGAGGAAGTACGTAAGAAACTAGAAAGCTATAATGAACGTCAGATGGGGTTTCGTCTAGGCGGACCAATCATTAAAGATCGTTTATTTTTCTTTGCAAATTATGAGCGTACAGAGAATGTTACTCCACTAGGTTTCCTTCCAGGAACATCAGCTTCGAATGTCTCTTTAGACGCTGTAAAGAAAGTAGCGGAAATCATTAAAGGAATGGGTTATCAACCAGGTGGCTATTTAGACTTGGAGTCCAACAACTATTCAGATAAGATTTTTACAAGATTCGACTTTAACTTAAATGAGCAGCATAAATTGACAGCGCGTTACAGCTATGTGAAAGGATCTGCTTTTCAGATATGGCGTAATGCATCAACTGTTATTTTCCAAATTGCAGGTATCAATAGAACAAGTGACACCCATTCTGCTGTCGTAGAGTTAAATAGTCGTTTCTCAAATATCCTTTCAAATAACTTGGTTGTCGGTTATACGAATGTTCGCGAGCCGCGCGGATTCTTAGGAGAAGCCTTTCCTCGTGTAGCTATCAGCAGCAGAAACTTGAATATCAACTTGGGTCCGGAGCCGTTTTCTACGATTAACCAATTGAATCAGAATATCCTGACCTTGACCAATAACTTGACGCTGTTAAAAGGTAATCATACGATAACTTTCGGTACACACAATGAGTTTTACAAAATGTATAATGGATTTATCGGAAATGGATTCGGCAGTTATGTGTTCACGGATTCGCCTGTGACCGACATTAACCCGGCGACCAATGCGCCTTATACGGCACTTGAGAATTTCGAGCGTAAGCTTGCCAGCAATTTCAGATATGCATATAGTAATACCGACGATCCTAGACAAGTTGCAGACATCAGTGCCATGCAATTAGGTTTTTATATACAAGATGATTTCCAAGTTGCTAGTAATTTTAAGTTAACTGCTGGTTTACGCGTGGATATTCCGATTTATACAAGCAGTCCTTTGGAGAATAAAGATTTTAATAATTCGATTTTAGCAAAACGTTACGATGTTCAGACGAATCGTATGCCGAATACGGCGTTTATGTGGTCTCCTCGCGTAGGTTTTAACTGGGATGTCAACAAGGATCGTTCAGCAATATTGCGTGGTGGTGTTGGTATATTTACTTCTCGTTATCCATTTGTATGGTCGTCTGGTGCTTATACACAAAGTGGTGTATTATTGGGCGGAGTGCAAGCGAGTGTGCGAAGCAATGTGGCTCCAAACATTCCTTTTATACCGGATGCTAACAAGCAGCCAAAAAGCACGGAAGAGTTTAAACCATCAGGAAATATCTCTGTGTTGGCGAAAGATTTGAAATTGCCACAAATGGCGCGCGCATCCATAGGTATGGATTATCAATTGCCATGGGGTGTGCAGGCGACGGTAGACGCGATGTTCTCGAGAAACTTAAGCAATTTCCGCTTTAGAGACTTAAACGTGAAAGATCCGATCGGACAGTTGGAAGGTGCAGACAACCGCCTAATGTATGAGCAAGATGTGAGAAAACGCCTTGTTTTGCCAAACTATACGCAGGTGATTTACATAGACAATGTGAACAAGGGTTATGCTTGGTCTGGAACCGCGCAACTATCAAAGCATTTTGACAAAGGATTCTTTGGTTCAGTGGCCTATACCTATACCGAATCGAAAGATTTATTCTCAGGCTCTTCATCACAAAACCAGTCGAACTTCTACAGAACAGGTACTATTAATGGTTCAAACAATATCACTTTAGGTCACAATTCATTTAGTACGGGTAGTCGTATTGTAGCGTATGCATCATACCACAAGGAATATTTGAGAAACTTAGGAACAACAATTTCATTGGTTTATAATGGTCAGTCAGGTAATCGTTTTGCTTATATGATTGCCGGAGATCCAGGAGGTCACTCGGCCGGCAGAAGCGATCAGTTCTCTTTGATGTATATCCCGAAAAATGCGAGCGAAATTAAATTCGTCGATATCCCTAAGGGAAAATCTGCAGCCGAGCAATCTGCTGAATTCGAAAAATATATCGAGTCAAATCCATATCTGAAAAGTAGAAGAGGCCAATATGCGGAGCGTAATGGCGATCGTACTCCATTTTCACACCAGTTTGACTTGAAACTTTTACAAGATGTATTCGTCAATGTTGGAGGTAAGAAAAATACAATCCAACTATCGATTGACATCATGAACATTGGAGCTTTAGTTAATAAAAATTGGGGTAAACAGTATCAGGGAGGTCAAAGTTTCTGGGACAATAGTTTCCGTCCGATTGTATTTGACAGTTTTGAGAAAGATACAAACATCCCTCAATACCGTCTTGGCAATTTGAACGATGGAAAACCATACTTCCAACATGATCTTTCATCGCGTTGGTCTGCTCAGGTCGGACTTCGCTATATCTTCAATTAAGAATACAGGTTTCGTTTAGTTTAGTGGTTCATAATGACGGAGGGTACAATATTATATTGTGCCCTCTTTTATTTTCTGTAAGTGTTTGTTTTCAAAGGGCATCAAAAACGCTCCTTTCTTTTGCTGTTTCAATGGAAAGTAGAAGTTCTTGTTATTGATACACTTCGTATTGATTTTAGATAATTTGCATTAAATCGTTACCCGAAATTATCGAACTCCGCATTTTATCTTCAAATTTTGAAAAAACTTTTCCACATTTCACAAAATGTTAAAATTTGTTAAACTGATAATGTTCAGCTATTTTTTTTGTCAATTTTTTAACCAATAGGCGTCGTTCGTACAAAAAGTTGTCATGTTTACTATTTTGGTTTACTCGTTTTTGCCAAAAGAATGCAAATCTATGGTTGTTAGTATATTAAGTTTATGTTAAGCATTAACAGAACATGATTTAACTTTATAATTTTGCATCGGAAAACAAAACAAACCATATGAAGAAATCTTTACTTTTCTTTGCTTTGGTTCTTGCGAGCTACGGAACTATCCAAGCGCAGGTAACCACTAGTAGCATGACTGGTGTGGTCACTCAAACCAATGGATCCACTACTTCAGGAGCTACTATCAAAGCTACCCACTTACCTTCAGGAACTGCTTATTCAGGTTCTGCAAATGATGCGGGTCGTTTTAACTTATCCAACATGCGTGTTGGTGGTCCATACCGTATTGAAGTAACATACGTAGGACAAGATCCAGTAGTATACGAAGATGTATACTTACAATTAGGTCAACCATTCGTTCTTAACCCAGTATTTGGTGACGCAGCGAATGTTATTGATGAGGTTGTCGTTACTAGAAGTGGAAGCCGTGTTAACAAAACGGGTGCATCGACTAACGTTGGATTAAAACAAATTCAAGAATTACCTCAAGTTAGTAGAAGTATTACTGAGTTCACACGTTTGACTCCTCAAGCAAACGGAAACTCGTTCGCAGGTAGAGATGCGAGATACAACAACTTACAAATTGACGGTGCAAACTTTAACAACGGTTTCGGTTTAAGTACAAACGCTCTTCCGGGCGGTAATGCACAGCCTATTTCACTTGACGCGATTCAAGAAATCTCCGTAAATATCGCTCCATTTGATATCACGCAATCTGGTTTTACTGGTGCTGGTATTAATGCTGTTACGAAATCGGGTACAAATGACTTCCATGGATCTATTTATGGGTACTATAACAATGAAAATTTAACAGGTTTCAAAATCAATAAAGAGACTATCAATTACGAGCCAGGTACTAAACAAAACTATGGCTTTACTTTAGGTGGTCCGATCATTAAGAACAAGTTATTCTTCTTTGTAAGTGGCGAGAAAGAATTAGCAACTGGTATCAACGCTTCAGGAGCTAACCTTTGGGTGCCTTCAGAAGACGGTACAATGAACATCGAGAGAAATATTACTCGTGTTAAACGTTCTGATCTTGATGCAGTTAAGAATCACTTAATCAATCAATTTGGTTATGATCCAGGCGCTTACGAAGGATATGCAAATACAGCAGAGCAATTCGGTTATAAATTCTTAGCTAGAGTTGACTGGAACATTAATGACAAGCATAAAGCAGCTTTCCGTTTTAACTACTTAAACGGTGAGTCTATGCAAGTTGCGAATGCTTCTTCAGGTCCTCAACCACGTTCGTCATGGGGTCGTGTAAGTGAGAATTCAATTACTTTCCAAAATGGTAACTACGCTTTCAACAATATCGTTAGTTCATTCACGGCTGAGTTAAACTCTAACTTCACTTCACAGTTATCGAACAAATTCTTGTTTACTTACTCAAAGATTCAAGATACAAGAAAAACTCCAAGCGATAAATTATTCCCATTTGTTGACATTTGGGACGGAAGTGCAACAGGAGGTAACTACATCAGTTTCGGTACAGAGTTGTTCTCTTACTTAAACGACGTTATCAATGATAACTTCTCATTTACAAACAACTTAACCTATAATACAGGTAAGCACTCTTTCACTGGAGGTATCGCATTTGACGTTCAGAAATTCGGAAACTCTTATACGCGTATGGGTACAGGATATTACCGTTACGCATCTGTTGAAGATTTCTTGAAAACTGGTACTCCGGCAGAGGTTGCACCAATTATGTATGGTTTGACGTATCCTTACGAAAACCAAGATACGTATTCAAGAATCAACTTCGGACTTGCTTCAGCATACGTTCAAGACCGTATTTCGATTACCGATCGTTTCAATGTAACTGCTGGTATCCGTTTAGAAATGCCAATTTACATGAACAAATTGACAGCTAACCCGTCAATCGACGCGTTGGAATTGTTAGATGTTGATGGAAATCCAACGCACTACAATTCTGGAAAATGGCCGAACCAAAAGCTAATGGTTTCCCCACGTTTAGGATTTAACTATGACGTATTCGGAGATCGTTCATTAACGCTTCGTGGTGGTACGGGTATCTTCACAGGACGTGTTCCTTTTGTATGGTTAACAAACATGCCAACAGGTGCTGGGGTATTACAAAATACTATCGAACCAGGATCATACGATCAAATTAAAGGATGGATCGGTAATGTTAAGTTCCACCCAGAAGATATTTACTATCATTTGAACAATGTTCCTGCAGGTGCAGAGAATGTGTTTATCAAGACTCCAAAAGATGGTGCTCCATCATCATTTGCTCTTGTTGACAAAAACTTCAAAATGCCGTCTGTTTGGAGATCAAGTATCGCTGCAGACTACAAAATTCCTAACTCGCCAGTTACTTTAACGACAGACATCTTATATACAAAAGATATCAATGGTGTATTCCAATTAGGAGCGAACAGAAAAGCTTCGACAGCGAAGATGGATTATGCAGGTGTTGACAGAGATTTCTATCCAAACGCTGCATCTTATCAGTACAACACAGCAATCGGTGCTAACAACGCGACTGTATTAACAAATACGAAGTCTAAGGGTTATGCATTCTCAGCTACGGTAGGTGCTTCAGTTGCTCCTTGGCATGGTCTTTCTGGATCATTGTTCTACACCTATTCAGAAGCAGAAGAAGTTAGTGCAAATGCTGGTTCAAGTGCAAGTTCAGCATGGGGAGGTTCTCCAGTTATCAACTCGCCAAACCAAGATTTCTTAAGTATCTCTGACTTTGCGGTTCCTCATAGAGTTGTTGCTAACCTTAGCTACACAATTCAGAACACAACATTAGGTATTTATTACAACGGTTCTCACCAAGGTAGATATTCATTATACCACAGCTATGACTTAAATGGTGATGGTATTTCGAATGATTTAACGTTCATCCCTAAACAAGCTAGTGATTTGAACTTTGCTAACATCCTTAACAAAGACGGTTCGGTAATGTATTCAGTTGATGATCAAAGAAAAGCTTTCGATGAATATATCGCTTTAAATGATTTAGAAGAATACAGAGGTGAGATTGCACCAAGAAATGCTTTCTTATTACCTTGGTTGAACAGATTTGATGTTCGTTGGACTCAAAACATCTTGAAAGATGTAGTAACGAAAGAAGATAAACTTCAGTTTACTCTTGATATCATCAACGTTGGAAACTTACTTAATTCTGAGTGGGGCGTTCAAGACTGGATGTACACTAACGGTAGAGCGATCTTAGGTCGTGTTGGTAGAAATGCAGTTGCAGATCCTCAATTCCAAATGTTATTAGATGACAAAGGTGAGATGGTTAAACGTCCATACTTGCCAGCAACTAGAACTTCAACTACTTGGAGTGCAATGGTTGGATTGAGATATTCATTCTAATATTGAGTTCAGTTTTCGGACTGAGTCATGATATAAGAGAGGCTGTCTAAAAAGGTCTCTTAAAGAAAGAACCCCGTCATTAAAAAATGGCGGGGTTTTTCTGTTTTTTTGTCCTTAAGATTTTGTATCTTAAGGTGCACCCAAAAAAACAATATGGCAAACATACAATTCAAAGCGCTTCCATCCAATAGTCCGAGTCTATTTCCTGAGAATATTTTAGATCGTATTCCAATGAATCATCCGGTTCGTTTGGTGAGTCAGGTTGTTGATCAGTTGGATCTTGAACCTATTATCCGTCAGTATAAAGGCGGAGGCACCACTAGTTTTCACCCTAGAATGCTCATTAAGGTGCTGTTCTACGCCTATTTAAGCAATATCTATTCTTGCCGAAAAATCGAGCAGGCCCTTCACGAGAACATCCATTTCATGTGGCTTTCAGGGAACAGTACACCTGATTATCGTACGATCAATTATTTCAGAGGAAAGCGTCTTAAAGGACAGATACAAGAGCTGTTTGCCAGTATCGTTCGTATGCTACATGATATGGAGTATGTTAGCTTGAAAGTTCAATATGTAGATGGTACCAAGATCGAGTCTGTCGCTGGTCGTTATACGTTCGTTTGGAAGAAATCGGTCGAGAAGAATAAGGTAAAGTTAGAAGCAAACATTGCTTCGGTTCTTTCGGAAATCGAGGCTCAGATCGCCCAAGACCAATCTTCATTAGGTAATCAAGAAGTTAGCAAGGCCATCGATAGCAGTCAGTTGAAGGAAAAGATCGAAGCGATCAATGCCAAGTTCAAAGGAGCCAATAAATCTACTGATAAGCAACTTAAGAAACTTGAAGAGGACTATTTGCCTCGACTAGAGAAATATGAAGAGCAACTGGAAGTACTGGGAGATCGCAATAGTTATAGCAAGACCGATACCGATGCTGTGTTTATGCGGATGAAAGAGGACCACATGAAGAATGGCCAGCTTAAGCCAGCCTATAATACCCAAATCATCACCGAAGATCAGTTCATCACCCATTACAGCATCCATCAAACAACTGCCGACACCACAACCCTGCCGGAACATTTGGAAGGCTTTGAGTGCCATTACGGAAAACAAAGCGAACAGCTTGTAGCAGACGCCGGTTATGGTAGCGAGCAGAACTATGAATTGATGGAAAAACAGGGCATAACTGCCTTTGTCAAGTACAATTACTTTCATGTGGAACAGAAGCGCAAGCATAAACAGGATCCTTTCTCGGTACAGAATCTGTATTACAACCAGCAAGATGACTATTATGTATGTCCCGCAGGACAGAAGCTCAGCTTTATCGGTCATGCAACCAGAGTTAGTGCCAACGGATACACAGCCCAGGTCAGCTGTTATCAGGCTCAGCGATGCGAAGGCTGCCCGATGCGCAGTGGGTGTCATAAAGCTAAAGGCGATTGGCTCATTGAAGTGAACCATAGACTCAATCAGCTCAAGGATAAAGCCCGGGAAAGGCTGGTATCGGAAGAGGGAATGTACCATCAAAGCAAGCGACCCATAGAAGTGGAATCCGTTTTCGGTCAGATGAAAAGCAACAACAGGTTTACCCGGTTCACAATGAAAGGACTGGAGAAAGTCGCTGTGGAGTTCGGATTGATGGCCATTGCCCATAACCTCAGAAAATGGGCGAAAAAGTGGGCAAACGATGTCTTCTTTGGGAATGGTTATAGCGATAAAACACTATATACCATAAAAATTGGAGTCAGGAGCGTTAAAACCATAAAATATCGACTTACTGCTTAAAACTCAAAAATGAAAACAGTAATGAAATCGCAAAAGCTATAAAACAGAAGAAGGTGCCTTTTTAGGAGGGCACTGAAAAAGCCTCAACTTTCTAATGAGACTTAAAGAAATGACTGAGTATAGGTTTTCCCCTACTCGGTCATTTTTGTTCAAAGGGTTTCTGGAAGTTTGTTTTTTATGAGCTTATTGAAGGTGTAAGCGACTAGGACTTGCTATTTGAGTTTTTAGCATCCCATCTAGGCTTTTTTGAGGCAATATCTCACCTTTTTATATCAATTTCAGGATTCTTTTCAGGTTTACGGTGAAGATGGCCATTGCGCCCTGCATTTCCATATTATGGATTCCATAAGCATCAGCTCTGCCATAGCCATGGACATTCTTGAGCTCACTGTTCTTGGCCTCGATCTTATACCTTTGCTTAGACTTGCTTCGATAATAATCGGTTTGCTGGAAAGCCATCTGCTCCCTATGGAGTTCGGATTTTATGGAGACTGAATAGGATTTGGTTCTGGCCCCTTGCTTGTAACATCCTTCCCTAAGAGGACAGACCTTACATTTCTCCACATCAAAGTAATAGGTCTCCGTTTGATTTGTACCTTGTTCCTTCTTTCCCTGACGCGCCTTGCGGATGGCCAAATGTCCTGCGGGACAAACAAACATATCCGCATCTTTATTATAGTCAAACTTGTCTTTATCTTTCCTAAAGCCTTGGGTAATGGATGGATTTAATTTAGCGATGATATCAATGTTTTGTTCTTTTGCCACCTGAAGATTTTCTTTTCCCGAATACGCGGCATCACCTATTATTGTATCCACTTGCATTCCATTCTGCTGGCTGATCTCTAATAACCTAGGTAGTTCAGGGCCATCACCTTTTTCGCCTGTAGTAACGACCGCTGCTGTAATGATGCGTTCCTCAGTCATCGCCAGATGTGTTTTATAGCCAAAGAAACTGCTGTCCACTGACTTGTGTCCAAGTCTGGCCTCATCATCCTTAGAGAGCAGATAGTATTCTTTTGTGTCTTCAATGGTTTCCTTCAACAGATTCAGCTTTTCTTTCACAGCCGGTATTTCACTGATAGATTGATCTTCATCAAGGACCCTCTGTAATTCCCTGCAATAAGCAAGCTCTTGATCCAGGTCGTTGGATTCATTCTTTTGTGGTAGATTCCTCTTGTATTCCCCATCAATCTGATATATCGCTTTTCTTAATAGTTTGGAGCGTTCCCTGAGTACTGCCAATGCTGTGTGCGGATTCGATCTGGAAACGGTATGGGTCGCGTCTACGATAATAGACTTTGATTTTATAATGCCTTTTTCAAGAGCAATCGTTACGGTCCTATTGATCAACAGGTTCAACAGATCCATATCTTTTAATCGTAGTTTGCGGAATTTGGTAAGCGAACTTGAATTGATCACATCCTCCTCTGGTGCCATTTCAAGAAAATATTTGAAGGACATATCATATCTGGAACGTTCAACGACATCTACATCCGAAACGGTGTAGATCGTTTTTAACAGAAGGTATTTGAACATCTTGATAGGGCTCTCCGCTGTACGGCCATTCGTCTGGCAATACTTAGCCAAAAGCTCGTCATAGATAAAACTGAAATCGATAAGATCGTTGATTTTTCGAAGTAGATTATCTTTTGGTACGATAATATCGTACAATCCTGAATAGGAACTGAACTGTATTTTTTGTTGGGTAGAGAGCATCCTAATGTCCATTAAAGCCTACCTTAAAATACGAAAAAGGGAGCAGAAAACTGTAGTTTTCGACTCCCTTTTTTAACCTTTTTTTCTAAGGGGACTTTTTCAGTGCCCTCCTTTTTAGACACCTTCTTTTTTTTGAGGGAGTCGTTATTCTATTCCACCCTTCGCCATTTCATCATAAACACCTGTTCTTCTTCCTCATCATCTGAAAGAATCTGAATTCGCCATTCCATCTCATTTTCATCAATGGGATACACTTCATATTCAGCGACTGCAACAAAATCCTCATCAGAAATACTTTCATTGCGGACAAGGATATTATCTCTCAGGTCCCAGGAGAAATCGCTGCTAGGCTGCTCCTCGCAGGAACCATCGGAATAGATGTAAAACTTGTCCGAACCTGTCTGATCCTCGTTAAACTGATAATACGTCTTACCTTCGCATTCTGCATGGAAATCAGCTTCGATATTACCGGCAATTTGAGAGCCTCGAAAACTAAGGTTCCATTTACCCAGCAAATAGCTCTTTAAATCTGTATGTGACATTTCTTCGTTTTTCGATTAGAAGTTTGGTTTCAATAAATACTTATCGTAGAATCGGAAGATATGTTCGGTCGCTTCCTCCGCTGTGTCTACCAGACGATATAGCATCAGGTCTTCTTCTGAGATGTATTTGTTGGTTAGCATCGTATTGGTAATCCAATCGAATAAACCGCTCCAATATTCTGATCCGACCAATACAATCGGGAAGCGGGCAATCTTGCCGGTTTGTATCAACGTAATTGCCTCAAACAACTCATCCATGGTACCAAAGCCTCCAGGAAGAACAATGTATCCCTGTGAGTACTTCATGAACATCACCTTGCGGACGAAGAAATAATTAAACTCAAGGAGTTTATCGCGATCGATATAACGGTTATGGAATTGCTCGTGTGGAAGCTCAATATTTAAACCCACCGACTTTCCGCCAGCGTTGTAGGCTCCTTTATTCGCAGCCTCCATAATACCAGGTCCACCGCCCGAAATAACACCATAACCACGCTCTGCTAATAGTCGTGCAATCTCTACCGTCATCTGATAATATTTATGCTCATCGGGCGTTCTGGCCGATCCAAATATGGAAACACAGGGACCAATCTTCGCTAATTTTTCAAATCCATCAACAAACTCCGACATGATTTTAAAGATTTGCCAAGAGTCTTTTACTTTTATTTCCTGCCAATTTTTATTGGCAAAGGAGTTTCTAATTTTATCGTCTTTTATCATACTAATAATTTATTCCTTTCAGCCTCCCTTTACCATACGGGAGCTTCGATGTAATATAACGTTTTCCTAATGATTTCCGAACGTTAAACAGTTGTTTTTATCCAGAAAATTTAGTCAAATGATATGCCCAATTTTGAAAATTGTCAGCCTTTAATTAGTTTTAGGAAAATAAACCTATTAAAGACAACAACTAAACCTAACAATGAACAGACGTAAATTTATTAGCTCTACTGTACTTGGTGCAGCAGCCTTTACTATACTTCCAAGGCACGTGCTAGGGGGAAATGGTTTTATAGCCCCGAGTGATCGAATCAATTTGGGATATATTGGTGTTGGGAAGCAAGTCGGGACGCTTCTCAGAGGGCATATGGCCCTGCCAGAGACGATGATCGTGGCTGCCGCTGATGTCGACAGCAGCAAACTCAATCGCTTCCTAGAAAACGCGAATAAGGCCAATGCTGAAAAATCAGGACATCAGGTGCAAGGCTATAAGGATTATCGTGAGTTGTTAAGGCGTAAAGATGTTGATGCTGTCATTATCGCTTCGCCGGATCATTGGCATGCCCTTCATGTAGTTCATGCTGCAAAAGCAGGGAAGGACATCTACTGCGAGAAACCGCTTGCCCTTAGTATTGATGAGGGAAGAGCGATGGTCGATGCGGTTCGAAAATACAAGCGAGTATTGCAAACAGGTAGTATGCAACGCTCGTATTACAACTTCCGTCAAGCTGCTGATTTAATCAGAAACGGCTACATTGGTGATATTAAAGAGGTGAATGTCTCGGTTGGCGAACCAGTAAAAGAATGTGATTTGCCATGGTTAGAGGCGCCAGCGCATTTAGATTGGGATATGTGGGTTGGACCGTCTCTCTATCGGGGATATCATCCGGTTTTGAGTCCGTTGCTGGATGCTAAGGAGTGGGCTATGTGGCGTCTGTATCACGGCTTCGGCGGTGGATACATCACAGACTGGGGAGCACACATGTTTGATATTGTACAGTGGGCACTCGATATGGATCACTCAGGGCCAGTGTCATTTACTCCGCCAGATCAAGCGAACGCAAAAGAGGGTTTGTATTATACCTATAAGAATGGAATTAAAGTGCACCATAAGTCTTGGGGAAAATTTAATGCCATACAATTCTTAGGAACTGAAGGTAAGATTGAGGTATCGCGGGAGTTTTTAACATCTGACAAGGAGAATTTACCAAAGCTCGTAATCCCTGAAAAGGACAGAAAAGTCTATTATTCGGAAAACCATTATAAGGATTTTGTAGATGCGATTAAAAAGCGTTCTAAACCAATATGCGACGTTGAAATTGGTCATCGCACTGCTACGGTATGTAATGCAATAAACATTGCTTATCAGCTTCAAAAACCATTGAAATGGGATCCTAGAAAAGAAGAGTTTGATAATGCGTATGCCAATAATCTAAAAACTAGACCATACCGAGGAACATGGGATTATAGAGACTTCTAAGGTTTTCAAAGAATCATGTTCGAATAATAGAATGTGGTTGATATCGTTAATGATACAACCACATTTTTTTGCTATTATTTCGTAATTTTGAAGAATGAATTTTTCATCTAAACTATTAGAACAAGCCGTAGAGGAGTTTGGGAAGTTGCCGGGGGTAGGGAAGAAGACTGCGTTACGGTTAGTTTTGCATCTACTAAAGCAATCCGATGCGGATGTTTCGCGTTTTACAGATTCTTTAGATCGCTTGAAAAGCGATATTAAGTACTGCAAGACATGTTTTAATATTTCTGATCACGATGTTTGTGAAATATGTAGCTCTCCAAAGCGCGACCATAGTTTAGTTTGCGTAGTAGAGGATACGAGGGATGTGATGGCAATTGAGAATACCAATCAATTTAATGGTGTTTATCACGTGTTGGGCGGATTGATTTCACCGATGGAAGGCGTTGGACCTGCAGATTTGAAAATAGAAGGTCTTGTTGAGCGCGTTCGTAAGGGGGAAATTCAGGAAGTAATCTTAGCCCTAAGTGCAACCATGGAAGGGGATACCACCATATTCTATTTATACCGTAAGCTTCGTGAGTTTCAAATTCAAATTAGCACCATTGCACGCGGAATTTCGTTCGGAGGTGAATTGGAATATGTGGATGAAATTACCTTAGGTCGCTCTATTGCGACACGGGTGCCCTATGAGCGCAACGTAGGTTAAACCGTTTTCATCTTCCCAATAATCCAATAGAAGCCAAATCCACATATGATCAAAGTCGATCCGGTCACTAACCACAGTGTGGAGTAGCCATAGTGTTCAGCCAAATAAGTTCCAAGATAAGCCGCAAAGATATTTGCGGTTGCAAAGGACAGTGAGTTTAGCCCCATATACGCGCCTTGATTTCTTTTTCCCGCTCGCTGAATCGCCACAGTTGCGGTAAAAGGTAGGGTCAGCATCTCTCCGGTTGACAATAAGAACATAGCAAAGAATAGCCATGCAATTCCGAAATCAATATTCAGCATCAGATAAGACACCCCGGCAATTGCTGTGCCCCATAACATAATTTGACGAACACTGAATCGATGCTCTACCAAATGCACCAAAACCATTTCAAAAAGCACAATCACGAATCCACTAAATCCTAACAACAAGCCTATCTGTCCGGTATTCAACATGTGGATTTCTTTATAGAATAGCGATAAGGTTCCTAATAGTTGAAAGAACGCCATGGAGAAAAAACAGCAGAAAACGCTGAAGATGATGAATAAGCCGTCTCTATAGGCGCTCCGCTCAGGCGCCTCATCTTTGTCAAGGCTTTTCTTATGTACATCCTGTAGGTTCGACTTGGGAGCACGATTACGGAAGAAATACACAAAAACAACAGCAGCAACAGCAGCGCCGATTGCATTACCATAAAAGATCCAATCGTAAGAAAAACCAGCTAGGAATCCACCTAAAGCAGGGCCGATGGAGAAACCTAAGTTGACCGCCATGCGGTTTAGGGAATAAGCTCGCGTAATATTCTCGGGTTTGGCATATCGAGCTACAGAAACCGAGTTTGCCGGACGAAACACATCGGCAACCAAAGAAAGACTGAAGATCATGAATGCTAAACCTTCAAACGTTCGGAAGTTAGGGAGGATAAGAAATAAGGGAATTACACCTATTAAGCTCCAAATCTGAACTTTATAGCTTCCCAGTCTATCTGTTAACCATCCACCAAGCCAAGATCCACATACAGAACCCAACCCAAAACAGCCTAGCACAATACCGATTTGAGGTTTGCTGAAATGCAATTCCTCAGACATATAGATCCCCAAAAAAGGAATTACCATAGAACCGGTACGATTGATCAACATGACCAATGCCAATAACCAAGCTGCAGGAGATAAGCCCTTATAGGAATTTATATAGAGTCTAAGAAGTGATTTCAATACGTTACGCTATTTTAAGAAGTAATAATATTAGGCAAATGATTTTTTATCCAAACTTGCGTCGATGATGTAATTGTGTGCAACGGCCTTTTTAGTACCTTTTTGCTTGTTCAAAATAAAATCAACGCGACCAAGGTTTACCCCGGAACGACCAGTCTGGTTAACTAGCGTGACTTCGTTGTCTAGGTTCTTAACCTCGGTTGGTTTATCTAGAAAAGTATGCGTATGACCGCCAATAATCAAATCGATGTAGCGGCTGTTCTTTGCTAACACTAAATCTGATACCTGATCGGTATCATAACTATAACCAATATGGGATAGACAGATCACTAAATCACATTTCTTTTCTTTTTTCAGGAAAGGCGTCATTTTGTTTGCCACCTCGATGGGGTCCAAAATCTTCATGCCCTTATAGCTGTTCGGATCTACCAGTCCTTCCAAATTCACGCCTACAGCGAAAACACCAATCCTAACTCCTTGTTTTTCAAAAATTAGGTGATCTTTTGTTTTTCCTTCCATAACCGTCCCGGTGAAATCATAGTTTGAAGACACAAAAGGGAAATTAGCTTTATCAAAATGCTTCAACAGACCATTGAGGCCATTGTCAAATTCGTGGTTACCGAAGGTTCCAGCATCATAACCAAGTTTCGACATCAATTCCAATTCCACCTGTCCATCGAATACATTGAAATAGGGGGTTCCCTGGAATATATCGCCTGCGTCAAATAGTAATACGTTATCTTCTGCGGCGCGAATTTCTTTGATGAGGGTGCTACGGCGTGCAACGCCTCCTAAACCTTGAAATCTCGACCCGTCCATAGGAAATGGTTCGACACGACTGTGTACATCATTGGTGTGTAGAATAGTCAATTTAATATCCTTTGCTTTCGCAAAGCTTTCCAATGGAAGACTTCCTAAGCTCGCTGTTGCACCTAGTGCGGCCAAGCTTTTTAAAAATGCTCGTCTATTTAATGATTTCAACTCTTCCATCTAATTTCGCTTCTACTTTTTTACCCGATTTTGTTAACTCTTCAATGTGACTGATTAAAGCCTCCCGAACACGCTCGGTCGAGGTGTGCAACTGAATAGGGTTGCTCAAGCCCTCAACGTGATCCCCGCCATTCGCCACGAAATCATAAGTAACCAATTTATACGTTTTGTTCGGGTCGATTGGCTGATCATTAATTCTAAAGTCGACCAATTGTTTGTCCTTAATCTTTATTTTAACATTCCCTACAGGTTGGCCATTGCTCTTGGCGATAAAATTAGCCAATGTCATCACATCGGAGCCTTTTAATTCTAGTATGGTGACGTAATTTTCAAAAGGCATTAACTCAAAGATCGTTCTGACCGTCACATCGCCTTCTTTAATGCTTGAACGAATCCCGTCTTTAGTGGCTAAGGAGAATGACACTTCCGGATCTATTTTCTTGCCTATCGCTAATAACGCATCGATAAAGAAATTACTTAAGTTGGTTTCGGGAAGATTACGATTATGGATCATGTTTTCCGGTGCTAAACCAATAACTCGATTCATCGCTACATCCAACTGAACTTTATAAGGTTCGATATAATTACGAATGCTGCTGTCTTCGGCAATACTATTGTCGATTGCAAGCATTTGTTTGTTGCTTACTGTGGCTTGGTAATACGAGGTTTTACACGAAGCAAACAGGAATAAGGTGGAAATCAACAGAATGTTGAAAGACCTTAAATTAAGTACTCTCATAGTATTGAATTAATACGCAAAGGTATTAAGATTGCTGTAGAATACGAATTTAAGGCATTCTAAAATTAGGAAAATGACAAAATGGTAATTGTGCCCTAACCTAACCTTAATAATATTATTGGAAAGTCTATTTTCCTTCCGTTTTACGCAAGCTTCAGTTTGTCGGCGAAGTATTTCTCGATAAAATACCGGCTAAGCCCTAGAATTGCACCTTTGTCTGATAATTCCGAAACGAATAACTCACAGTCTTTCGATATTTTGCCCATAGTATAGGTTTGTATCTGCTGCTGTATTGGGTTGGTAATCAGCGAGGCTGCGGATGCAAAGCTTCCGGACAGTACAATGCATTCAGGATCCAGAACCTGCAGAAATTGAGCTATCGCTTTACCTAAATGTGCACTTACATCCGAGATTAACTCTATGGCATATTGATCTCCATCAACTGCGGCTTTGAGAATGTCTATAGGTCTAAGATCTTGATCATTAAACATATTGGTAATTAAGGTCGGCGTGCCATTAGCAATATCGTTTTTCGCACGCTTGACTAAGGCAGTGCCAGAAGCTACAGTCTCTAAGCAGCCACGTTTACCACAATAGCAAAGTTCGCCGTCCTCAACAAAGCTGATGTGGCCCATTTCGCCAGCAAAGCCATGCTTGCCTTGGAAAACCTTACCCTTCGAGATAATCCCTACTGAAACGCCCCAATCAATCAATACCACTAAACCTTCTTCTCGATGTTTCAACAAACCGTAGTGCATTTCTGCAATAGAAGCGATGTTGATGCTATTCGTAATGCAGGTTGTTTTATTGAAAGTTTCGGCTAGGTGGGTTTGTAAGTTGAAGTTTGTTGCATGGAAAAAAGTATAGTTCTCGCCGGTATCCTTATTAATAAGTCCGGGCATCGAGATGGAAAGACCGGTGACTTGGGGCCATTCTATGCCTTGATCAGCCACGTATTTTCGGATGATATCGATAAAGGCTGGAAGGTTGCTCACGTCTCGGCTAAGCATCAATGGATATCTTACGGTTTTTGCCAATAAATTGCCGTTATTATCAATAAACGAAAGACTACAGTTGAATCGATCCATTTCGATACATAGTATTCGGAAGAGTTCATTCTTGAGCTGATACAAATTAGGTTTGCGACCGCCGATCGATTCGCCACGCTCGTGTTGGGTAATCAGTTTTTGCTCTAGTAAATCAACGATTAATGCGTTTAGGGTAGGGAAGCTTAGGTCTAGACTTAGCATCAGCTCATTAACTGAAGCACGGTCTAATAAATATACGGCCTGCAGCACTCTGAATTTTTTCTTCGCAGTGCGAGCGAGCTTTTGGTTTTTATTAGTGGGATTGATAAAAAGTTTCTCAACTGAATTCATATTGTTCTTTAATAAAAAGAGATGCGTCTTATAGCACCGAATAAACCGGATTACTTCGTAATATTAAGTATTAAATTATAAAAATAGTAATGTTATATTATTTTAAACATTATCCGTTTGTTGGTGTGTATTTCAAATATAAGTCAAATAAAAGAAATAACGTCCATTTTTATTTTATAAAAAAACTTATTTGTTTCTTAATATGAAAAAATTAATAATAGAATCAATATTCATTTCAACAGTTTCTAAACTTAGAAAGATTAACTTTATTCATTAAATCAAGTAACATTCCGCAATGTAAATAATTTTTAGATTATAATTACAACATATATGGAAAATAAATTTCCTAATGTTTATAGTTTATGCTTTTTGTCAGTTAGGTTCTTAATGCTGTCTATATATTATTTCATGGAATAAAAAAATGTAGCAACTTTATTACCTAATTTATTTGTAGTGTATCAACGAGAAACGCAAGGGTTTGTAAAACTAGAAAAGCGGGCTGCTTATACAGCAACCCGCTTTTCGATATCAGTTAATCGATAAGACTAACTTATTGTTTGTCTACTTTATATACTTTTCCAGAATCCGTAACGGCGTATAGTGCGCCATCCTTACCTTGAATCACATCTCTGAATCGTTGACCTTCTGATTGTAGTAATCGCTCTTCACCGACAACCTTATTGTCTTTAATCACCAATCTAGCAATATGTGTACTGCTCAATCCGGCTATAAATAGGTTGTTTTTCCACTCCGGAACATTGTCCGCGGTATAGAAAGTCATTCCACTCGGCGACAATACAGGGTCCCAATAATAAACCGGTTGTTCTAATCCTTCTTTTTGCTGAATTGGAGGGTTACCGATTACATCACCTTTATATTCTATACCATAGGTGATTGTTGGCCAGCCGTAATTCTTTCCTGGCGACACGATGTTGATTTCATCACCCCCGCGCGGTCCAAATTCCGAATTCCATAAATCTCCTGTAACCGGGTTGAAGGCCAAACCTTGCGTATTTCTGTGTCCATAGCTGTAGATCTCCGGTTTGGCATCTGCTTGTCCTTCAAACGGGTTGCCGGCAACAGGTTTTCCATCTTTCGTTATGCGGACAATTTTACCCAATGCAGAGTTTAAATGCTGCGATTGTGGGCGAGTTTCTAAATCAGAACGCTCACCTGTGGAAACAAATAAGTTTCCATCTTTGTCGAAAATAATACGGCCACCGTAATGCAATTTGCCGTTATAAGTAGGTAGAGCTTGGTAGATTACGCTCGCTCCTTCGATAGTTTTCTCATCTGCAGAAAGCTTGCCTTTTCCTACAGCGGTGTGATTTCCACCAGAAACAGGCTCCGCAAATACCCAGTAAACCATGCGGTTGCTCTCAAAGTCAGGATCCAATGTAATCCCTAATAAACCGCCTTGTCCTTGTGCATCTACTTTTGGAATACCTGTAATTGCATGTGATACTTTCCCGCTTGCGGGATCCACAATGCGCATAGTGCCTTCTTTCTCTGTGATCAATAGACGACCATCAGGGAGTGAAGCAATGCCCCATGGGCTTTTCAAACCTTCGGCAACAACTTTGCCTGCAAAGGCAGTTGTCGTTTTTACGCCCGCAATACGAGTCTGTCCTTCAAAAGCAGGCTTATAATCTGTGTTTCCTTTATTCGTCTCTACCGGTGGTAGTTTCGTGGTATCTTGTGCTGTTGTATCTGTAGGGTTTGATCCTGCAGAATTTGCGCCATTGCACGCTACTAACGTAGTGGCAGCAGCGCAAAATAGCGCCTTAGAAATAGTGTTCTTCATATGTTGTATGTTTGTTTCTAGTTTAGTTGAATTCAGGACGTTTAGGGAAGTTTGCAACATGCGCATACTTCGGTCCCATGCTGATAATAGCCTCTTTCCAAAGGTCTTCACCGTCTGTGATAAATGCTAAATCAATGTTGAAAGAGTTGTGAACGGCCCATGAGTTCTGCTGAATCTCGTTATTCAGTTGATCTGGTGACCAACCTGAATAGCCAAGAAAAAGCTTTACCTCTTCATTGCTGATCAGTCCCTCATTCAATAAGTCCTTTAGGCGATCAAAATCTCCACCCCAATACAAGTCGTCAATAATGTGATTGCCACTCATGAGCTTGTCATAGGCCTTATGTACAAAAAATAATGCATCACCTTCTACGGGGCCACCAAAGTACAGCGGTACTTCCGTGTTATCCATCCCTTCAATCACGTCAGATAAGTATAACATAGATCGATGATTAAGAATCAAACCAACGGTTCCTGTTTCCATGTCATGTTCGCAAAGAAGGATAACTGAGCGCTCAAAATTCTGATCCAGCATAAAAGGTTCAGATAAAATCAAGCTTCCACGTTTGGGGATAAATTCGTTGAACATAATTAAATCGATGTTGCCTTGTATCAAATTTATATAATAAAGTTGTAAATCGTTTCTAAATACCTATATATTTTACCAATAAAACGCCAAAAAGTTCGCTATTTTGTTAAGTTTGTAGGAATAAAAATATCTACTATGTCGATTCAACATAAGGAGATTGCTGCCATTCGTCAGGACTATGCGCTGAGTAGCTTAAGCGAATCGGATGTGTTAGGAAATCCCATCGAACAATTTGAAAAGTGGTTCAACGAGGCTCGCCACAGCGAGGTTATCGAAGTCAATGCGCTCGTTCTATCTACTGTGAACAGCGATCTAAAACCTTCTTCCCGCGTGGTCCTGTTAAAGGATATCAAAGCAAACGGATTTAGTTTTTTTACTAATTACGAAAGCCGAAAAGGGCAGGAGATGGATGAGAATCCATCGGTTAGCGCTTTATTTTTCTGGCCGGAGCTGCAACGTCAGGTACGTATCGAAGGGCAAGTTGAAAGACTGCCGGCAGCTGACTCCGACGAGTATTTTGAATCGCGTCCTCGTGGTTCTCGAATTGGTGCCATCGCATCACCGCAGAGCCATGATCTGACAGATCGAGCGGAGTTGGAAAATCGCGTCAAGGCGATTGAGGAAAAATATGCAGACAGCGATCATATTCCTCGTCCTGCAAATTGGGGCGGATATCTTCTGAAGCCGAGCAGGGTAGAGTTTTGGCAGGGTCGGAGTAGTCGCTTGCACGATCGTATCGTGTACACTGCAAACAGCGAAAAGTGGACAGTAAAACGTATAGCGCCTTAATATGATTGAAAAAATTCATACCGATCTTGCGAGGCATATTCATGCAGATGCAGTGCTGGAGGTTCAGGATAGCGGATTGCAACCTGCGCTATACATCAATCCTATTTCCTTAAAACAGGTTTGTCTATATCTGCGGGATACGGAAGGTTACTATTTTGATCTGCTTGCAGATATAGCTGCGGTCGACTATTATCCGGCGAATTATTTCGAAGTGGTCTATCATCTCACGTCGATCCCTTATCAAAAACAATTGGTATTAAAGGTGAAGCTAGAGAATGAACGACGGGCAGATGCTTTACCTAGCTTACCTTCGGTATCCGAGATTTGGCGTACCGCAGATTGGCACGAGCGCGAGGCCTTCGATCTGATGGGGATTTACTTTGAAGGACATCCTGATTTGCGAAGAATACTGATGCCTGATGATTGGCAAGGCTATCCCCTACGCAAGGATTATGAAGATCCAGAAACTTTTCACGGCATAACAGTTAAGTAAGATGGGTAAAGATTTATACGAAGCAGGCTTACGAAATTACGAACAGAAAATCGCAAGCGTCTCCTCACAGGAGATGGTTATCAATATGGGCCCTCAGCACCCCTCTACACACGGCGTACTTCGGCTAGAGCTTATCACAGATGGGGAAATCGTAAAAGATATTATCCCACATCTCGGATATTTACATCGGTGCTTTGATAAGCATGCCGAGTCCATAAACTATACGAAAAGCATTCCCTTTACCGATCGATTGGACTATCTGGCGTCTATGAACAACAGCCATGCTTTCGTCATGGGAGTAGAACGTATGCTCGGAATTGATCAAAAGATACCCAAGCGAATCGAATACATTCGCGTCTTAGTGTGCGAACTTAATCGTATTGCATCACATCTTATTGCTATCGGAACCTATGGTATCGATATTGGTGCTTTTACACCCTTTATGTGGTGTTTCCGCGATCGCGAGCATATTATGAATATGCTGGAATGGGCATCAGGATCCAGAATGTTGTATAACTATATTTGGATAGGTGGTCTTTTTTACGATGTTCCCGTCAATTTCGAAGAACGTTGTCAGGAATTTATAGACTATTTCAAGCCTAAGTTGGTCGAATTGGACGACCTGCTTTCCAATAATCAAATTTTTATTTCCCGGACCGCCAATATTGGTGTATTGCCGGCGGACGTAGCCATCAACTATGGTTGTACGGGTCCAATGCTTCGTGCTTCAGGTGTAAAATGGGACCTCAGAAGGGTGGATGCATATTCGGTCTATCCGGAGCTAGATTTTGAAATTCCTGTTGGAAAAGGCGAGATGGGAAAATTAGGCGATTGTTGGGACCGCTATAAAGTCCGTGTTGATGAAGTAAAGGAATCTGTTAAAATCATTGAGCAATGTATCGCACGACTGCAATCTGATTTTAAACGGACCACAGAATTCGACCCGCGGGCACTGGTTCCGAAGAAAGTCAACCTAAAAGCGCAAGATTATTATGTTCGCGCAGAAAACCCCAAAGGCGAACTCGGATTCTATTTCGTAACAGCAGAAAAAACAGATATTCCAAGGCGCGTAAAAGCAAGAGGACCAAGCTTTAATAACCTTTCAGTCTTGCCTGAATTGGGGAAAGGTGTCTTGATTGCTGACTTGATCGCGATATTAGGATCGATCGATATTGTGCTTGGTGAGGTCGATAGATAAATAAAACATGCAAAAACATGCAAAATTATTTGAACAGTTGTAGAAATATTTCTATATTTGCTGTCTCATAATTTAAGTTTATAATTGGTTAATAGTTAGGGATGTAATTGCCAGATTGCATCCCTTTCTCTTTTTAATACCTGCGAAACTTTCGCAACTCTTTTTTGAGCGTGCAAACAAAACTCGAAGTAAGATTATTCTTTTAACGTTGATGCTGGGGATTATAGTTTGATTGCCAATAGTTCTTCTGCAAAATGATGCAGTAGCATTCAACGAATTGCTGTCAATGGCGTGCTGAAAATTGGTAAAACTATTGGGCTCTTACATATGCATAATTCCATCATGCATATTTTAATATCCTCCAGATATTACCTCTTAATCCAACACAGATCTGCTTCAGCTTGGTAATTAATCATGACCCTTTCACAACCCTTTCATACCCAATTGGAAGCGGTTCTGATTGGGTTATACATTGGGTTTGAAAGGGCTTTGAAAGGGGAATGGGCAAAGCAAGTCTGCTCGAAAAATTATTTTAGTTAAGGATTTGGCGTTTTGAGGTAAATGAGCCCATATCTGATAGGGTACCCCGGCTCTATTTAAGGTATTCTTCTGATATGATATTGACGAGACTGTTCCTAAAATAACTCAAATGATTTGAGTCAATTTTCATTTAAAACTTATATTTTTAATAAAATAAAGTGCGGATAATATTAAAATACTCTACGTATGAATTTATTTATGTTGGTACTCGGCGGTAAGCCGGAAGGTCGATTTACGGAGCAACACGATGTGTTCTTTGGTATTGCTAATGAACTAAAAGATCTGGTTCCTTACATGAATAGTTTTTGGCCGGCGCTGGAGGGGAAAATGCACATCGACTCCTGGCGTAAGGTAACGAGAGTTGGAAATTATGAGGTTCGCATCGTTGACAAGTCAGAAACAAAAGCGACAAACGTCTTGAAGCTGTTCTTTGTAAATCTGGGAGGCTATAAGCCCAACGATATGGAAGAATATCATTACAAAACCTTAGTCGTTGCGAATGATTTGGCTGAAGCTAGTAAAATTGCGAAGGAGTCCACGTTTTATAAGCATTATGAATCTTCACATATTGATGATAAATATGGTATCGATGTAGACGATATCTATCAGATAGAGGATCTGTTACAAGCGGAATTTAAACAAAAATATCAGCTGCAGTATGAGATTGCAGAAGATACGGTAGAGGACAGGCTAGAGGTAGGCTACTTAAAGATTAGCAAGTTGCTGGCTAGCTAAATTAATAGCCAGCCGAGAAATGCTTTTTGATAAATTGATTGTTTTCTAGCTCATCTACGATGGCAACAGCAACATCTTCGACAGATATAATGCTTCTGCCTTCATGGTCGAATACGGGATGTCCGATTGCTGTTCTATATGCGCCTGTGCGCGTTCCTGGATTTCCGGGATTCATTTCGATGGAAGGGCTAAAGAAAGTCCAATCTAATTCGTCTTCCCGTTTTACGACTTCCAGATAATCAGCTGCGGCTAATGCACCAGGTTTAATTTCGCCCGGAAAGCCAGCCGTATCGACTAATCGCTCGTCGTTTTCTACTTTAAGGCTTCCCGCGCCACCGACAATAATAAGCCTTTTGATACCCGCATCTTTCACAGCTTCTAATATGTTTCGTCCTCCAACTAGGAAAACATCATAAATGTTCGGATTGCCCCAGCCGGCGTTATATGCTGATATCACAGCATCGTTGCCTTTCAACGCGCTTGCCAAACGGCCTTCTTCATTGATGTCGACTTGAACGGCTAATACATGATCTTTGTTTTTTAATTCTTCAACATCTCTAGCAATTGCAGTTACTTCGATGTTCCTTGAAACTAACTCCTCTAAAATATGAGAACCCACATAGCCGGTGGCTCCAATTAATGCTACTTTCATATGTATTTGCTTTTAGATAAAAATGCCTTGGCGGACATGATCGGCCAAGGCATTTATACAACAATTGATATATGTTGTAGTTTGACCGTATACTGACTTACTGCTTTTTGAACTTCGCGAATGAATCTAATATGTAAGCGGTCAAATCTTCTTTTCTTGCCTGTTTGATAAATGCATAGCTAGGTCGGTATTTATCTTTGAACAGAGCCAATTGATCATTTGGCATCGAAATCAGAGATAAGATTAGCTCGTCCGTAAATGTACGGTCCACTAAACGCTGTTCTTGTTCAAGTTGAAGGATCTTGATGCTATTTCTTGCGATCCGTGCTTCTTTCCCGAATAAGCGCGATGGTGAGACACGTAATCCCCCACGGTTTTGGCTTGTTTCAACTGCCTTGCTGTTGTTTTTTGCCTTTTCAATCTCGGTGTTCAGGCGACTATCCGTCATACGGGTAACTGTCACTTCATCAATCCGGATAATACTCTTATCGCGCACTAAATAAATTCTAGAAACTCCGTCCTGGTAGATGAAAGCGGTATCTCGATCATAGCCTTTCGCTCTTAATACGAGGTAGTCATTCTTTTTTCCGTCTATCGTAAAACTTCCGTCAGAAGCACTTGTTGTTGATTTATTGTTGCTGATGTTTTCGATCTGCACATCGCTCAATCGCTGACTGCTTTCGAGATCGAACACCAAACCTTTAATTTGTTGGGCAGATAGTATGCCTATATTGCTGACGAGCAATAGGGCGATGATGTATATTTTCTTAAGATTTTTCATTCTTATTTTGATTTCCAGCTGTTGTTTTCAGGATTGCTATCTGGATAAACGCCATCCGGATCGATCTTTACTGAAGTAAGCTTCTCTGTAGTATTCAACAAAAATCGCCATGATTGGTTTCTTTCCCAAATTTCTACAGGCAATTTAGTACGCACTTTCTTGCCGCTAACAGTTGTCGCTTCGATTACGACTGGCATCGCCATTTTTTCTAAGTTGCTGATGCTGATTATTGCACCCTTCGTTGGGTCTAAATCTTGGTAATGAACGTCTGTAATTGCTTGATCTAAAGCCCAGTTGTTGAGGAACCAACCCCTCCAAAACCATGCAAGATTTTCGCCGGTCTCATTTTCTATTGTACGGAAGAAATCATCGGGAGTCGGGTGCTTATATGCCCAGTGTTCGATATATTTTTTGAAAGCATTGTCGAATCGTTCTGCACCTAAAACCTCATCACGCAATATTCTTAGTGCGAAGGCAGGTTTATAGTAGGCTAGGATACCTATATTTCTTTCCTTCATACCTTGAGGGGTAGTCATCACGGGTTCTAATGCAGGATTCATCAATACTTGTGTCATCGAGTTTTTAGTTCCCATTGGGCGGTTGTATTCCCCTTTGTTGAAGACTTCAGTTGAAAGTTCATTGATGAAGGTGTTAAATCCTTCGTCCATCCATGCGTGCAAGCGTTCGTTGGAACCGACGATCATCGGGAACCAGATATGCCCGAATTCGTGGTCAGTAACGCCCCAGAGGCTAGCCGCCTTTGCGCGGTTTCCACAGAATACAATCGCAGGGTATTCCATACCTCCGACATTCGATGCTACGTTGATAGCAACCGGGTAGGGGTATTCCATCCATTTCTTTGAATAGTATTCGATGGACGCTTTGGTATATTCTGTCGATCGCTCCCATGCGTTGCCGCCATTACTTTCTTTCGGATATGCTGAAAGCGCTAGCGACTTTTTGCCGCTCGGCAGATTGATTTTCGCAGCGTCGATGATGAAGGCTTTCGATGAAGCCCAAGCGACATCACGCGCATTCTCTAAACGATATTTCCAAGTCAGCGTTTTCTTCTGTGGTCGCGAATTAGCATTGCTAACTTCGCTTTCGGAGCGGATAAGGACCGTTTTATCGCTGTCTTTTGCTTTGTTATAACGGTCTAGTTGATCCTTGGTCCAAACGTCCTGCGGGTTTAATAGCTCGCCGCCCATCACGACGATATGGTTTGCCGGGGCGGTAATTTCAACGTTGAAATCTCCGTACTCCATATAGAATTCGCCAGGTCCAGTATAGGGCAGGCTGTTCCATCCTAACACATCGTCATAAACAGCTACCTTAGGATACCATTGCGCAATGGCATAAATGTCGCCATTTGCGGTTGGAAGTATTCCGGTGCGGTCGGCGCCGTATTCCGGCACGATATAAGAGAAATCTAAGCTAAACTCAGTCTTTCCACCATTTGCCGCGAGCGGAGTCGGCAGATCAATACGCATTCTCGTATCGTTTATACTGTTTTTCAGTTCTTTGCCGCTTTGATCTTTGATATTGCTTAACGTATAACCGCCATTGAAACTTGAGCCAGCATCGCCATATCGGCTGTTGCTCAAGGGAACAGTTGCCTGTCCGATGGATTCCTGGTTAAAGAGATTTTGTTCTATCTGAAGCCAGATAAATGCTAATTCATCCGGACTGTTATTGGTATACGATATCTTGACCGTTCCTTTAACCTCATGTGTTTGGTCGTTCAAGCTAACCTTTATATCGTAGCTCGCCGCGTTCTGCCAGTATTGATGGCCCGGTTTTCCTGAAGCCGAACGATAGGGCGATCCGTTGTTACTGTAGAATATAGGGTTGAAAGCTTCCTTATAATTATATTGACTTTCTTTTGTTTGGGCAATGCTTTCCTGTTGACCGAAGAAACCGATCATAAGACTTGCTAGTGTCCATTTAAAAATTGTTCTCTTCATAATTGGTTTAAAGTTTTGCTTTGTATTCCTCCTCATCAAAGCCTAATAAAATTCCCTGTGGCGACTCGATTAAGGGACGCTTAATCATGCTGTTGTTTGCGAGTAATACTTGATTTGCAGTATCGGCGTCTTGCACTTTTGTTTGCTCTTCTGCGCTGAGCTTCTTCCAGGTGGTTCCTTTTTTATTCACTAAGGCTTCCCATGCTATTTCTTTTTCCCATCGTTCTAATTTTTCGAGGGTTGCCGGTTCCTTCTTATAATCATGAAAAACATAGTCTTTTTTGTTTTCATTTAACCAGTCGAGCGCTTTCTTAACCGTGTTGCAATTTTTAATTCCGTATACCTGTAGCATGTTGTATTAATTTGTTAATAATGATCTAACAGGATAAAGATATTAAATACATTGTTAAGGGTGCGCAAAATAGTGTTAAATATGCCTTTCAGCTCTTGTTATAGAGTTGTCATAAGGACTGTTAAAAAGATGGTATTTTTCAATTATTTTATGGTATGGAAAATTAGTTTCTCTTCGTTTAAAGGGAATTTAAGGGGTAATATTCGGATAGTGTAATTTTTACACTATATTTTTTCGAATAATAAAAAAACGCTATCTTTAAGCATTCACAACAAATATTTAGAACGAATAAACTATGAGCCTAAAAGATTTCAAAGGTGTTTTAACCGGCGATCAAGTACAAGAGTTATTTGAGATTGCTAAAAGAGAGAAATTTGCTTTACCAGCGGTAAACGTTATTGGAACGGATTCCATCAATGCCGTTATGGAAACAGCAAAAAAAGTTAATTCACCAGTAATTATACAGTTATCAAATGGTGGAGCGCAGTTTTATGCGGGTAAATCATTAAACAATGATGGATTGCAAGCTTGCATTTTAGGAGCGGTATCTGCTGCGCAGCACGTACATTTATTAGCAGAACACTATGGTGTTGCTGTTATCTTGCATACGGATCATGCTGCTAAAAAGCTTTTACCATGGATCGATGGTTTATTAGATGCTGGCGAGAAATTCTTCGCACAACATGGCAAGCCTTTGTTCTCATCTCATATGTTAGATCTTTCGGAAGAACCAATTGAAGAGAATATCGAAATTTCTAAAAAGTATTTAGAGCGCATGAAACCACTAGGTATGACTGTGGAAATCGAGTTGGGTGTAACAGGTGGAGAAGAGGATGGCGTGGATAATTCGGATGTGGATAGCTCAAAATTATATACACAACCTGAAGAGGTTGCTTATGCTTTCGAAGAGTTAGGAAAAGTTTCTGATAAATTTACTGTAGCTGCAGCATTCGGAAATGTGCATGGGGTTTATAAACCAGGTAATGTGAAGTTACAGCCTGTTATTCTTCATAACTCGCAAGAGTTTATTCGTGAGAAATTCAATTTAACAGCAGAGAAGCCTGTGAACTTCGTGTTCCACGGAGGTTCGGGTTCATCGCCTGAGGAAATTGCTGAGGCGATCTCTTATGGTGCTATTAAAATGAACATCGATACAGATATGCAATGGGCATTCTGGGATGGCGTTCGTGCATACGAAGCGAAGAACCGTGATTACTTGCAAGGTCAAATCGGTAACCCAGAAGGGTCTGATTCTCCAAACAAGAAATACTATGACCCACGTGTTTGGTTAAGAAAAGGTGAAGAAGCATTCGTTACGCGTTTGACACAAGCTTTCGAAGAGTTGAATGCAATTGATGTGAACAGCAAATTATAATATTAATATAATCTAAGGAAAGGGCGAAGTGAACACTTCGCCCTTTTTCATTTTCGTGTCAAATGAGAGATTTCAATAATTATATTGCGATAGATCACATTTTTTTCAGAAAATAATTCCTAATATTACCAATAAGGGAAGAGGAAATGTATAAGGAAAGTTTTATAACATATCTAAGATTTGAAAAGCATTATTCGGTGCATACCTTGACCGCCTATGAGAAAGAAATAGATCAATTTCTAGCTTTCGCGGACCAAGAGTCGTATACCTTTGATGCTATCGATTTCAAATTTCTCCGTTATTATTTTTCGACGCTACGAGAGTCTAAAAAGGAGGCTCGATCAATTAATCGTTCCATCTCCGCTTTGAAATCCTATTATAAATATCTACTTCGCGAGGGTTTGGTAGAGCGCAACCCAATGTCGTTGATTAAAGCATTGAAAGTGCCGCAGAAATTGCCGACGATCGTTGAAAAAGAAAAGATGGTTAGCCTGCTGGATCAAATTGAAGGGGAACTGAGCAGTTTTGAAGATTTACGCGATTTTATCGTGCTTGAACTACTATTTGGAACAGGTATCCGTGTATCGGAATTAGTGTCGATTAAAGAAATAGATGTTGACTTTTATAATAAAAAAATACTTATATTCGGAAAAAGGAGCAAAGAGCGTTTTGCGCCTATCAACAACACTTTACTAGAAGAACTGAAACGGTATATGTTGGAAAAAAAACAACAGAACTTTCAAAACATTATACCGGAGTTAGTCGTTACCAAAGAAGGAAAGCCTGCTTATCGGGAGCTCATTTATAGAATCGTTAAAAGGTATCTCAGTATGATTACTTCACAGAAAAAAAGAAGTCCTCATGTGCTCAGACACACCTTCGCGACAGCGCTCTTAGATAATGGGGCAGATTTGAATGCAATTAAAGAGTTATTAGGTCACGCTGGGTTGTCGGCGACACAAGTATATACCCATAACTCAGCTGAACGTTTGAAATCAATTTATAAACAAGCCCATCCAAAGGCTTAAAAAAGGAGGAAAAATGAACATTACAGTGCAATCTATTAAATTTAATGCAGACCAAAAGTTAATTGAGTTCATTAAGAAGAGATCAGAGAAGTTAAATCAGTTTTTGGACAACATCATCGAGGGCGCATGCTATTTGCGTTTAGAAAATGTTGATGACGAAGCAAACAAGGTAGTCGAGTTAAAATTTAATGTTCCCGGCAATCAGTTGTTCGCTAAGGCACAAGCAAAGACTTTCGAAGAAGCCACAGATGTTGCTATCGAATCGATCCGACGACAGATTAATAAGCACAAAACAAAAACACGAACAAACGCAAGTAACCACAAAGAGATATTAAATCAAGAAGAAGAATTCTAAGAAATATAAAATTTGAAAAGAAAAGCTGCCTCAATGAGACAGCTTTTTTTATGCATATCATTTTCGTACAAAAAGAAATGTGTTGATTAGTGGTAATCGTATATTTCCTGTACGTACGTGACAAATACTTGATTGATAAGTTTGTAGTTAATTATCTATACAAATAGGTAATTAATAGTTTTATCCTTAGGGAATTCTTGCTAACTTGAGGTTAATAAAACAAACAACATGCCCCTAAATAAATTAAAAACATTGGAATCATTGGTTAAAAGTGCCGATGGGAGGAAGCTTATGGACGACACCAAGCTTGTTATGTGGTTAAACGAAAACTCCGCTGTCGACGAAATAATTTATAGGATCGAAGAATTGATAGAGATGAAATGCGTAGAAAAGGAAATTTTGGATGACAATGGCATACGTCTTATCTACAATCAAAAGTCTATACAGATCGCCGACTCAAATGGAGAAATAAATTTAAACAAATTACTAGCTGCCATAAACGAACTTTTGCATCCAGATTATGAAATTAGGTTTTGGAAAGGTTCTTATGGAATGACGGATTTGGCATTCATTCCTTTAGCGAAGGAATTGTGGGATGCTTTGGAAGAGCATCTGAGCACTTCTTTAGTGAACGAGGAATTCCGCCGGGTAGAGTTTGATACGCAACTATTCTACCTTGATTCAGTAAGTGTTCAAAAATATTTAGACGAATATCTAAAATTTAAATCATTGTTCTAGGAGCGAACGAACTTTATTATGTTTATTTATTTGGATTAATTCTTAATATTATTTAGATTTGTTCCAGACTAATGAAAAACATGATTTGTCCTTTAGCAAACGTTGAAGAAGTATTTGTATCCGATGACGCTGCGGTCTACCAATGTAGCCGACAAAACTGTTATTGGTTGGAGTTTCAAGGTGCCACTACGGCGTTCAATGTAAGAGATTTTTTCGCTTTCAAAAAGAAGATTGATAGTATCGATCTTGAAGCTATGCTTACGGATTCGTCACGCAACGGTGACTTTGAAATCATCATGCCGTTTCGCACCGAACGTTGTTTTATTCTATCCATTGAGGAGATCCTTCAGCTTCGCGAAGTCCTGTCAGGAGCGAAGTTTATGATCGAACTTAATGGGGTGATTCATAGTTGTCTACACTCAAGATCCCTATTAACATTTTAAGCTGTAATTATACTAGTTCTAAATAAGTTAGCTATTTTATGGCCTAATTTAGACTGAATTTGTATTGCAGAAAAATCCAATAATTTTTATTGCAACACGTTATCTTTGTAGTGTTGGATTTGAAAATCATTCAATCCGCGCTGGACATTTTTATATATAGTTGTTATGAAAGATTTATTGAAATTAAAAACATCCATCTCCGAGGAGATCGAAAACATATTAAATGCACAAGTTAAAGTTGAAGCACACTCATCATCATTGTACTTAGCAATGTCAGCATGGTGTGACGATCAAGGATTAGATAATGCTGCAGCATTCTTTGCAAAGCAATCTGACGAAGAGCGTGCTCATATGTTGAAGATCTTTAACTACATCTCAGCAAGAGGTGGCCGTGCGATCTCTCCTGAAGTTACTAACGTTCCTGTAGACTTCGAATCGTTCAGAGGTGTATTCGAGCAGACATTAGAACAAGAGATGTTTGTGACCGAACAATTTAACAAGATTGCTGATAAGTGTATGAAAGCGAAGGACTTCGTAACGTTCAACTTTATTCAATGGTTCTTAGAGGAACAAGTTGAAGAAGAGTATGTTGCTCGTCGTATTCTTGAGCTATTCGACGTAATCGGAGAAGACGGAACTGGAAGATGGGAAATTGACCGTCATCTAGTAAAAGTAACTTTCGACGGAGAATAAGTTAAAAAATAATAAAAAGGGGCTAAAATTGTATTTTTAGCCCCTTTTTTTATACAAAAATTTTAAGTTCCTGCGTTTTAATGTTAAATTTCATTTATTGTGAATTAGTAGATTTAAATTACTCTATAGGAACTATCTTAGGTGCATAATCTTTATTATATCTTGACCGTGTTGATGGTCTGCCTTTCGGTCTCTCCGAAGCTGCTTGCGCAAGAAGGCGCCAGAAGCATTGAAGGGTTGGTGGTAGATACTATTGGTATGGGCTTGAAAGGGGTTTCAGTGCGCTTAAGCAGTACGGCAGATACGATTGTTGTTACGACGAACGCCAATGGTTTCTATCGTATCAACAAGATAAAAGGTGAGCATATCAGTGTAACTTACAGTATGCTGGGGCATCAAATCGTTAAGAAGACTTTTCCCGCTAACCGTTTTATAGATCAGATTTTTGCGCCAAAGGTTACTCTCCATCCGCAGGCCAACTTAATCCCAGAGGTACGGGTGATGAAATACATTCCGATAGTCAATAAGGGAGATACTATACAGTTTAATATGAAGGCCTTTTCATTTCCACAGCGATCGCTGCTCGAAGAGGCGTTAAAGAACATTCCGGGATTTCAAGTTTTGCGTGATGGGACGCCATTTTACAATGGCCAAATAATTACCGGGGTACAAGTTGATGGCCGAAAATTCTTCGGAGGTGATGTGCTAACCGCGACGAGGAATCTTCCTACTGAATTTGTCAAGCAGATTGAAGTAATCAATGATTACGGTACTGCATCAGCAGAGAAAGGAATCAAGAATACGGAGCCCGAAAAAATCATTAATATCATCTTAGAAGATAATAAGAAGAAAATTACGTTCGGACAAGGGACGCTTGGCGGTGGAACGCGCGAGCGATATTTGGGTAGTTTGGGTATCAATAAATTTAATGATGGTCAAGAGATCTCTGTTGTTGGGTCCTTAAATAATACCAATACCAGTTTGTTCGCATTTGGTTCTCCTAATGGTGCCGGTGGCAGAGCAACTTCGCTCGGGGAGTTCGGCGACTACGCTGATCAATCTGATGGCTTGAATAAGCTGGGGTCTGTAGGTGTCAGCTTTTCTGATAATTGGGGGAAAGACATACAGATATCTGGAGGCTATAACTATCAAAGCCGTCACAATCTGACAGAAGGTAACTCTTTATTAACTTCTTCCTATAGCAATTTTAAGATCCATAAGAAAGAGGATTATAGTACTACGACCCTAGATAACTATCACAAATTATTCTTTGAAATCAATTCTAAATTTAAGAATCAGGATATATTTAAAATCAAACCTACGATTACCTACAACAGAACTTTTGTAGATAATAATAAATATACCACCCGCCAGAATTATAGAGTTAGCGAAAGTGGTGAACAGAAAGATAGTTCTGTGAATTCTACGCCGACGGCAGAGGTGTTGATGTTCTATTCCAAGTATTTCAAGAAACCGGGAAGAAAGTTAGTAGGTGATTTTAGATTTAATTTTCAAACGATAGGGAAGGATGAACGTGTCACAGAGAGCTACGTTATTTATGATACGACCAGCGTGAACCCATCTATCAGTATGTTTGAACAGGAGCAAATTGTTGATGCACGAAACGATCTTAATACGATTAAATCATCTGTTTCGTATGTAGAGCCTTTTTTCAAGCACAGTCTTTTGGAGGTTTCCTACGATATTGACATTACGGATATCGAGGCACGCCGGATGGTTAGAAAGGAACCATTCGAAATAATAGATTCCTTAGGCGTTGAGTATGCTTATCAGTTTCGGAGCTTTAAAACCGGATTAAACTATCAGTATGAACCCAATAATAGATTCCGTGTTAATTTGGGCTTTGCGGTCCAGCCTCTTAGTCTAGATGGTAAAGTTAAGGGAGATTCAGCGACTTACAATTACAGTAATGTAAACCTTATTCCAACGACAAACGTTCGATACAAGGTAAATGATGAGCTTGATTTACAATTTTCCTACCTTGGGAAAAACAATCAGCCCAATTTCCTGCATATTTCGCCAGTGCGTGATAACTCCAATTCCAGAAATATTATCGTTGGTAATCCTGCATTGAAGGCCGAATTCTATAATAAGATTTCTACTAGCCTGCGTAAGTTCGTTACGAATAGGGGCCAATATTTCGAAACCAGCTTCGCTTATACCTTTATCAATAATAAGATCGTAAGTACAAAAAAGTCAGTATCCAAAGAGTCGACTATACAGGAAACCTCTTTTGAAAATACAAACGGTTATTACGATGTTCGGTGGAACTACCTATTTAATACGCCAGTTATCAACGACAATTTCCAGCTTGATCTAAATGGTGATGTTGAATATTATAACAACCTTTCTTTTATTGATACCAGAAAGAGTACAACTCGACAATTGCTTTTTAATCAAAACCTGCAGTTCCGTTATAACTGGAATGAGTACTTCGAGTCGGTGTTCAATACCAACTATTTCTTGAATAGAGCTATTTACGAATTGCCATATCGGAATAAGATTGCGGCGCATTCTTTTCTTTTAAGCTTAGGTGGCAAAGGGTATATCAGCAATAAGTTCGTGTTAGGCGCAGAGATGTCGCAGCGATTCTACAACGGGTATGTTAGTGAGTTGAGTGACGTGAATCCAACAATCATCAATACTTACCTAGAGTACACCTTTATGAAGAATAATCTAGCATTGCTTCGCTTGCAATGCTTTGACCTGCTTGATCAAAATAAAAATGTCGGCGTATTGACAGAATATGCGGGGAATGATGTTTTCGAATCTAGAAATAACAGATTAGGGCGCTATTTGATGTTGACACTCAATATCAGATTGCAATCCTATCCAAATAAAAAATAATGAAAGCCATTGTAATTACAGCGTTCGGCGGGCCTGAAGTATTGAAGATTGAGGAACGCCCGGATCCGATCCTTCAAGAACATCAGGTGCTCATCCGCGTGAAAGCTGCTGGTATTAATCGTCCGGATGTATTTCAACGAAAAGGCAATTATCCGGCACCTGAGGGCGTAGCTGCGGACATCCCAGGTTTAGAGGTGTCCGGTGTTGTGGAGGCGCTAGGAGCCAAGGTAACTAAGTTTAGAATAGGAGATGAGGTCATGGCGCTATTGGCTGGTGGCGGATATGCTGAACTTGCGGTGGTAGATGAGGGAATTTGTATTGCGAAGCCTCGTAATATTAGCTTTTCTGAAGCCGCAGGACTTCCCGAAACCTTATTCACCGTATGGCATAATGTGTTCCAACGAGGTAGATTAAATAGCGGAGAGAATTTCCTTGTACATGGCGGTGCGGGAGGGATCGGCACGACCGCGATACAGCTTGCCAAAGCTTTCGGAGCCCATGTGTATACTACTGTTGGAACAGCGGACAAAAAGCTGCTCACAGAGGAGTTAGGGGCTACCAAAGCGATTATTTACCGCGAGGAAGACTTTGAAGCGGCTTTGGCTGCCATCGGTATGGACGTTATCCTAGACTCGATCGGGGGAGAATACTTTGAAAAGAACATTCAAATCTTGAATCCAGAAGGACGACTGGTTTATATCAATGCGATGCAAGGTGCCAAGGTCGAATTGAATCTCTTAAAGCTTATGCATAAGCGCATAACCCTAACAGGATCCACGCTTCGCTCACGCGATATTGCCTTCAAGACGTCGCTTGCTCGAGAAATCCAAGAAAAGGTGATCCCGCTCATCGAAGACGGCAGGTACAAAGTAGAAGTGAGCCAGATATTCGATTATCAAGATGCCGTGCAAGCTCATCGACAGATGGAGAGCAAAGATCATTTCGGGAAAATCATCTTGTCTTTCGAAGGCTAAATACTTTTAGCAGCTATTATCAAGGAATATTTTCTATATTTAAGCAACGAATTAATCCTAAAAAGCCTATGCGATTAAAAATTCTTGCAACAGCTTTCCTATTGGGGGGCTCTATCCTTACAACTTACGCTCAAAAGATAGGAAAGATCGAACGTCCTATTGATATGGTGAGCACGCTTGTCGGTACCCAATCGACGTATTTTCTTTCTAGCGGCAATACTTATCCAGCGATTGCCATGCCGTGGGGAATGAATTTCTGGAGCCCGCAAACCGGTAAAATGGGCGACGGTTGGATGTACACTTATACCGCTGAAAAAATAAGAGGAATTAAGCAAACTCACCAACCATCCCCTTGGATGAACGACTATGGGCAGTTTTCCATAATGGCGATGGTTGGCAACAAAACCTTCGATCAGGATAAGCGCGCTAGTTATTTCTCCCATAAAGCTGAAATTGCGAAGCCGCATTACTATTCCGTATACCTAGCGGATTATGATACCAAAGTAGAAGTTACCCCGACGGAGAGAGCTTCCTACTTCCGTTTTACATTTCCCAAAACAGACTCCGCTTTCGTTCTGCTCGATGCGTTCGACAAGGGATCTTTTGTTGAGATTATCCCTCGCGAGCAAAAGATTGTTGGTTATAGCACAAAGAACAGTGGGGGAGTTCCGGATAACTTTAAGAACTACTTTGTCATGGAGTTCGACCGTCCATTCGCGAACCTTGCAACCTTCGCTGACTCGGTGTTGACCGATGGTCGTTTAAAGATACAAGCAGATCACGTAGGCGCTCTAGTGGGATTTAAGACAGCGAATGCAGGAGAGAAGCTGCTCGTTAAAGTCGCGTCATCCTTTATCAGTCCAGAACAGGCAAAGCTCAATCTAAAAGAACTTGACAACATCAGTTTCGACGAGCAGGTAGCAAACGGCGAGGAGCGTTGGAATACCGAGCTTTCGAAAATCGAAGTAGAGGGCGGAAGCATCGATCAAATCCGAACATTTTATTCTGCGTTATATCGATCGCTATTGTTTCCGCGTATGTTCTATGAAATTGATTCTGCTGGCCAGGTCGTGCACTATTCACCTTATAACGGAAAGGTGCTGCCGGGTTATATGTTTACAGATACAGGTTTTTGGGACACCTTCCGCTGTCTGTTTCCGTTCTTGAATTTGATGTATCCTGATGTGAACGAAAAGATTCAGGAAGGGCTTGCAAATGCCTATAAAGAGGGAGGCTGGCTCCCGGAATGGGCAAGTCCCGGCTACCGAAATATTATGGTAGGGAATAATTCAGCATCGATTGTTGCAGATGCCTGGATAAAAGGGGTGAAATCCAAAGATATTGAAACCCTGTACGAGGCTGTGAATAAAGGAGCGAATAATGCTGGTCCTATTACGGCTGTAGGTCGCGCAGGAGCAACATACTACAATGAGTTGGGCTATGTTCCCTACGATGTGAAAATACATGAAAATGCCGCTCGCTCGCTTGAATATGCCTATGATGATTTTGCTATTTATCAGTTAGCCAAATCGCTGAATAAACCCCAGGAAGATTTAGATTTTTACAAGGAGCGCTCCTTCAATTACAAAAAGCTTTTCGATCAATCCATCGGACTGATGCGCGGTAAGAACAAAGATGGTTCATGGTCTACACCATTCAATCCTTTTAAATGGGGCGACGCCTTCACTGAAGGTAATAGTTGGCATTACAGCTGGTCGGTTTTTCAAGATGTTGAAGGACTAGCTAACCTGATGGGTGGACATAAAGCTATGGAAATTAAACTCGACTCCGTATTCCATCTTCCACCGGTATTCGACGATTCCTATTATGGATTCCCAATACACGAGATCCGTGAAATGCAGATCGCCAATATGGGACAGTATGCGCACGGAAATCAACCTATTCAGCACATGATATACTTATACAATCATGTTGGAGCACCTTGGAAAGCGCAATACTGGCTTCGTGAGACCATGAACCGCATGTACTCTCCAAACCCAGATGGCTACTGCGGCGATGAAGATAACGGACAAACTTCAGCGTGGTATGTCTTCACGGCGATGGGCTTTTATCCCGTAACTCCAGCAACTGACGAATATGTCTTAGGATCGCCCATATTTGATAAGGTAACCATCAGCCTAAACAATGGTAAGAAGGTAACTATTGAAACAAAAAATAACTCGGATCAGAATCGCTATATCCAAAGCATGAAGTTCAATGGTAGAAGCTATAGTAAAAACTTTATCAATCATAGCGAGCTTATGAAGGGAGCAAACCTAAGCTTTGATATGGGCGCAGAACCCAACAAAAATAGAGGGGTTAGCAGGGGAGATTTGCCGTTTTCATTGTCTAAGTAGATATTAGATATTAGATATTAGATATTAGACGTTAGATTCTGCATTTTGAGATAAGATGTTTCGATTGATTTAAGTCAGGATAAGTTGTTTTTGATAAAAAGTTGTTTGAACCAGGAAAGGAAGGATGCAAGGATTAGCAGGATCGAGACTGTAACCTGAACTGTGTCAGGGGAATAATTAGATGTAATTCATTATATTCAATTATTCAAACGATACGGTCATGAAAGAAAAGACCCCATTTGACTTTGAACGCTTCAAGGAAGAAGCGCTTCAAGGATTATCCGAAGGCAAGAGCCTATCTCCCAATGACGGCGTTCTGGCGCCCCTGATGAAACATTTATTGGAATCGATGCTTTCGGGCGAGATGGACAACCATCTTGAAGAAGAAAAAGCCTCAGGCAATAGTAATCGTAGGAACGGCAAGACCAAAAAGACGGTCCGGGGTCCGCATACGGGCACCTTCGAGTTGGAGACGAGCCGCGATCGATCTGGAACGTTCGAGCCTAAGATTGTCCCCAAACGCCAATTAATCATTACAGAACAGTTAGAAGGTCATGTTTTGAGTATGTATGCCAAAGGTATGAGCATGCGTGCTATCAGCGATTTCATCCGCGAAATGTATGCTATGGAGATTTCCGCGACAGAGATTTCTCGGATTACCGAAAGCGTCATGCCTGCTGTCAATGAATGGCGAAGTCGCCCCTTAGAAGCTGTTTATCCTTTTGTATTTCTGGACTGCATGCACTATAAGGTTCGTCAGAACGGAACGGTAGAATCAAGAGCCATCTACAATATATTGGGTATAGGTATGGATGGTCGTAAAGACCTGATCGGGCTTTATAGTTCAGAACATGAGGGCGCTAAATTTTGGCTTTCGGTTCTTACGGACCTAAAGCAACGCGGTGTTGAGGATATCCTGATTGCCTGTATTGACGGGCTTAAGGGCTTCCCTGAAGCTATAGAGGCCATATTTCCAAAGACCAGGATCCAGCTCTGTGTTGTTCATCAGATCCGTTCGAGCATACGCTATGTGACAGATAAGGACAAAAGGGAAGTAATAGCCGACATGAAACCAATCTACAGAGCGGTCAATGAAGAAATGGGTTATGAGAACCTGCTGTTGTTCGAGGAAAAATGGGGGAAGAAATATCCTCTAGCAGTTAAGTCATGGCTGGAAAATTGGGTAAATCTTTCCACCTTCTTCGAATATGATCAGCAGATACGAAAGATTATATATACGACTAACCCCATCGAGGGGATGCATCGACAGATCAGAAAGATAACCAAGACAAAGGGAGCTTTCAACTCAGAACAGGCGCTCTTAAAACTGATGTATTTGATCATCAAGGATATTCCCAAAAAATGGACTATGCCCGCACATAACTGGGCACTGACGATATCCCAACTCTACATTAAATTTGGTGATAGAATCAGGCTAGATAAGAGCTTTTAGGTTTAGGTTAATTCCCCATTGACACAGTTCATGTTACACAACCGCAGGATCATGTAAATCTTCTAAATCCTTCCTTTCCTGGTTCAAAGACAATGCTACTTGACCATCCTAAAATCCTTCCTTTCCTGGTTCAAGACAATGCATCCTGACGATTCTTACATCCTTCCTTTCCTGGTTCAAAGACAACGCATCCTGATCATCCTTACATCCTTCCTTTCCTGTCAAAGACAATACATCCTGACTATCTTCGCAACTTCCTTTCCTGGTTCAAAGACAACGCATCCTGACGATCCTCGCATCCTTCCTTTCCTGATACAAAGACAAGAGATACTGACTATCCTTGCATCCTTCCTTTCCTGGTTCAAAACTTCTCTAGTTTAATCGAAAGGTTGAAACAACCCTCCATTAAAAAAAACCACGCGTCTAACATCTAATATCTCACATCTAATATCTAACAAAAAAAGCCTGGAATCTCTTCCAAGCTTGCTCAATTTCTTTTATCCTTTATAAGGCCACACATAGCCCTCCCAACATGATGTATTGGTAAAAGTGATTCAGATTATTCTCGATTAAAAATCGTCGTCTTCATCGTCGTCGAAGTCATCGTATCCTCCGCCGATAGCGTCGATATCATCTAATTCGAAATCGTCTTCATCGCCATCGAAGTCATCAGAATCATCATCTGGACCGTTGAAGTTGAATACTCTTTCTTCAACCATTACATCATTTTCAATTACTTGCATTGTCGCCATTTTGTTAATTATGATATTGTACTTTGTATCTTTTGTATGGTAAAATTATAGAAGATAATTCAATTCAAAAATATTTTTTTGAAATTATTTCTTACTGTATAATCTTTAACATTTACAAATTTTATTCAACAATTTCACCAATGCTATTCTCCTCAGCCACAATGTCTTTCAGCTGCGGAAGCTCTTTTGTGCTTCGCAATCCAAAATGCTGCATGAACTCAAAGCTCGTGGCATATAAGAGCGGTTTTCCGATGGAATCAGCTTTGCCAACGATACTGATCATGCCCTTGTCTAAGAGGCGTTGAATCGTATAATCACAGTTGACCCCACGTATCTGTTCGACTTCTAATTTTGTAATCGGCTGACGGTAAGCGATGATGGCTAAGGTTTCAAGACCTGCCTGCGAAAGCTTCCTCTTCTCCTTATGCAACTGCAATTGATTGATCGATGGATGATAGACTGCTTTCGTTAAAAACTGATACTGCTCATTGATGATATGAAGTTCGAAAACCTGATCATTCGACGCATATTTTTGTTTTATCTTCTCAACAAACTCTTCAAGCTCTTCTTTCGTAATCTCTATTGCCAAAGCCTCTTGCAATACCAAGCGTAGGTCATGAAGATTGATGCCCTCTGTAGACGCAAAAATGATGGCCTCAATATTTAATAGAATATCTTTCAATGTGCGGCTATTAATAGTTAATCACTTGTTCTTCCATATCCACCGGCAGCTCGCGGTACTGATAAGTCTGCGTTCTTAGCTGTGGTTCAAAGCCTGCCTCTGCAATGGCATCCTGAATAGATTTCGATGTAAATCTATGCGGAGCACCAGCAGCAGAAACAACGTTTTCCTCGATCATGATCGAACCGAAGTCATTAGCGCCGGCATGAAGACATAGCTGTGCCGTTTGCTTTCCTACGGTCAACCAAGAAGCCTGTATATTCTTTACGTTAGGCAACATGATACGGCTCAAAGCAATCATGCGTACATATTCATCCGAAGTAACATTGTTGGTAATACCGCGAAGGCGCTTCAACAAAGTGCCATCATCTTGGAACGGCCATGGAATGAAGGCGATAAAGCCATAATGGTCTTCCGGTTTTTCATCCTGCACCTCTCTGATCCATACCAGATGCTCGAAGCGTTCTTCGATCGTCTCGATATGTCCAAACATCATGGTTGCAGATGTTGGAAGGTTGATCTTATGTGCTGCACGCATCACATCCAACCACTCCTGACCACCACATTTCCCTTTTGAAATCAAGCGGCGAACGCGGTCATTCAAGATTTCCGCACCGGCTCCCGGTAGAGAGTCTAATCCAGCTTCTTTCATTGCCGTCAGCACGTCGATATGGCTCATATTTTCCAGTTTAGAAACGTGAGCAATCTCTGGCGGACCTAAGGAGTGAAGTTTTAATGTAGGATATAGCTCTTTCAGCTTTTTAAATAAGTCGGTGTAAAACGCCAAACCTAAATCAGGATGGTGCCCACCTTGTAGCAACAACTGATCGCCACCATATTTAAAAGTCTCTTCAATTTTTTGCTTATAGGTTTCTATATCCGTGATATAGCTCTCATCGTGTCCCGGTCTACGGAAGAAATTACAGAATTTGCAGTTCGCAATACAAACATTGGTGGTGTTTACATTACGATCGATCTGCCAAGTCACTTTGCCGGAAGGAACTTGAATCTTTCGAAGTTCATTCGCAACGTAAGCTAAATCGGTCGTAGGCGCATGATGATAAAGAAAAACCCCTTCTTCTTTCGAGAGGAATTCAAAATTCAATGCGCGTTCAAGTAAGCTGTTTACATTCATCACTAACAAAGATACGGAGTTTTTTACAAATCGGAAGGCTCTAGCAGCCGAAGGAAAGACGAAGATTGTATGACGATTTTTTTACAGGACTTTAACCTTCGCTTAATAAATTGTTGGATACTATTGCTTATATTTAAGACAACACAAAGGAGGATCCTATGCGCCAGCAAACTATTCACATTGAACGAACTTATCCCATCGCCCTAACTGATTTATGGCAAGCTATCACTAATAAAGACAATATGAAGGAATGGTTCTTTGAGATTCCCAATTTCACGATGGAGATCGGTGGGGAATTTGAATTCTACCGACATAATAAGCGCGAAGATTCTCTTCATCATTGCCAGGTCTTAGATGTGATACCCAATGAGCTTTTTAAGTTTACCTGGCGCCATCCAAAACAAAGCAAAGGCACCTCTATCATTACTTGGCGATTAATTCCGCGCGGAGGGGCAACGACCCTGCACCTGACCCACGAGGGCCTCGAGAACTTCCACGACGCCGGAGAGCAGTTCAGTCAAGTACGCTTTGAAAACGGTTGGAATTATCTACTTGGCGAATCACTCAACAAATATGTCGATAAACTAACAGTCTCCAACCAATAACTCAAGCGCTTACCTACGAAATCGTGTCTCTTCCAGAAATTATTTGCAAATTAGTTTGCAATACTCTTTCTTTTTTCCTTTAAATTTAGACTTTTGTAGATTCTAAACCTTAATTGATTAAGCCACAAAAGCTATTTATGAAGAAGATCTTTTCGAGCTTGTACGTCCAAGTCATTCTCGCTATTATCATTGGTATCCTTATCGGTATTTTTTATCCGGATTTCGCAGTCAAGATGAAACCTCTAGGCGACGGTTTTATCAAACTTATCAAAATGGTCATCGCACCGCTGATTTTTGCCTCCATTGTAATTGGCATCGCCGGTATGAAAGACGTAAAGAAAGTAGGGAAGATCGGTCTTACAGCCATTATCTATTTCGAGATTATGACCACCATAGCATTATTGATTGGCTTAGTCTTCGTCAATTGGATTCAACCTGGTACTGGTATGAACGTCAATCCGGCAGAACTAGACCCCACAGCGATTTCCGAATACGTGTCAAAATCGCAGGAGCATAAAACGACCATGGATTTTATCATCAGCATTATTCCGGATAATGTCGTAGCGGCTGTAGCGTCGGATAATTTGCTTCAAGTACTTCTGTTTGCGGTGTTGTTTGGGGTAGGGCTAACTAAGATAGGCGAGAAGGCTTCGGAGCCTGTATTAAATGTCTTAGACTCCTTCTTAAAAGGTCTATTTGCAGTTATCAAAATCATCATGTATCTAGCACCAATTGGTGCTATGGGTGCGATGGGCTTTACCATTGGCAAGTACGGTGTCGAAGCCTTGTCCTCGCTGGGGTTGCTGATGATTAGCTTTTACTTAACCTGTATCATTTTTATCATTTTCATTATCGGTGCTGTGCTGCACTTTTACGTAGGAGTCAATATTTTCAAGTTTCTTAAATATATCAAAGAAGAGATCCTGATTGTATTAGGTACTTCTTCATCCGAATCAGCGCTTCCAGGCATCATGAAAAAGCTGGAAGATGCCGGTTGCTCAAAGCCTATTGTTGGGCTCGTTATTCCCACCGGATACTCCTTTAATCTGGATGGAACCTGTATTTATCTAACGATGGCAGCCGTATTTATATCGCAGGCCTTAAATATGCATTTGAGTTTAGAGCAGGAAATTACGCTGCTATTGGTGCTTTTGTTAACATCTAAGGGTGCCGCAGGCGTTACAGGGAGTGGTTTCGTAACATTAGCTGCGACATTGCCTGTGGTAGGTCATATACCGGTCGAGGCGGTCGGCATTGTGCTAGGAATAGATCGATTTATGAGTGAGGCACGTGCGATTACCAACCTTATCGGCAACGGAGCAGCAACGTTAGTTGTCGCGAAATATGAAAAGGGCCTCGATAAAGAGTTATTACAAGAAAAACTAGGCTAACCGCCTATTCACTGAAGCGTAAAGAAAATCAAGGGGTTATACTTTCGTACAACCCCTTTTTATAAAGTTATTTCTTTTTTTTGTTAGCATCTCTGCTATCTTAAAAATAACCTTATTTGTACTATTATAACGCCGTAGTTTTTCCGATATTGTGTAGACGTTAAATTATTTTTAAAAAACTGTTAAATAACGCTATTTCAATCCTCTTAATAATTTTTATCCCTATTAAACCGTTTATTAGAAACACTGTCTTATTGATAAAATGACGAAAGAACAAATGAAGAAAAACTATTTTAACAGAGCACTTCTGTTATTCAATACCTTTAAAAATCGTAAACTGACTAAAGAAGAGATCGATTTGGCCGAGGATAAAGCTCAGAACCTAGGGGAGAAGAGCAGTGATTTTGGTCTTTTACTATCGATGATCAAAGATACCTTTGCCGGTCGATATAAAATGAATAAGTGGAATATGTCGGTCATCGTGGCGACGATTATCTATGTTGTATCTCCTCTGGATGCCGTACCAGATTTGATTCCGGTATTAGGGTGGTTGGATGATGCATCGATTGTAGGTTTTGCGATTTCAAAGTTAGCGGATGAAATACTGCGCTACAAAAAGTTTAAACGGATGAAACCGGTCGATTTACCGGTTACAGAATAGGCGATGTGGGAAATGAAGTAAGGGAGCTGTCTGAAAAGACAGCTCTTTTTTTTTTGAGCCAAGAATGGAAGGGGGCTTAGGATCCTTTGTCTTTGAACCAGGAAAGGAAGGATCCTTTGTCTTTGAACCAGGAAAGGAAGGATTTAAGGATTGTCAGGATCAGCTATGGCGATGAATGAAGAGGTTGACATCGTACGTTTAAGGAGACGTTTAGTGAAACGTCTCTACGCGGTTCGTCATGGTTACCTCGTATATATTTCAAAACAAAATTCCTTTCCTAAACCAACGGATCAAACATCAAAAATAAAGGCGCCTAATCGGCGCCACACTCTTATATCTAAAATCTAATGTCTCAAATCTAATTCTTATACTAGCTACTAGTCAAAACCCTTTTAAACCCAATGTAAACCCAATACATAGCCCAATCAAATCCGTTCCGCAAGGGCTATGATTGGGCTATGAAAAGGCTTTGATTAAAATATGGAAGGATTAATTCTGCTTTTAGTCTACATCTTTTTATTTTCAGATAATTTACTTAGCATTGTTTATGCTTAAACTCAGGAACTCACTTATAGTCTGTATTTTCAGTTTTGTATTCTTCGCGCATGCGCAAGATCAAACTGCTAAATTAGATTCGCTCATTGCGAGCTACTATCCTAATTCAGATGATCCGGGTATTGTTTTGTTAATCAGTGATGTAGGTAAAGGAGCGATTTACGCCAATGCGCAGGGTGTTGCCAAGTTAGAGGACAGCAGTTCGTTAAGTTTAACGAGCAATTTTCGGATGGCTTCGGTGAGTAAGCAGTTTACGGCATACGCCATTTATCAGCTATTTAAGGAAGGGAAGATGAAACTTACAGACCCGATTGGTAAATTTCTTCCAAGTCTCAAAGGTGCGGCAGCGACAATTAAGATTTCTGAGCTTTTGAACCATACATCAGGAATCAAGGATTACGAGAATATTATCCCAGAGCAGCAAAAAGAACAGTTGTCGGATGCTGATGTACTGCAATTGATTAGTCCGTATACAGATGCATTTACCGAAGACAATAGACGTTTTAAGTATAGTAATACCGCTTATTGCTTATTGAGTTTGATTGTGGAGCGCGTGAGCGGACAGGTCTATACTGACTATATGAAAACGCATATCTTCGATCCATTAGGGATGGTGCATACACAGATATTTGAGCAAGAAGCCAGAATTGCAAATCGAGCATTCGGCTATACGCTGCGCGACAAGAACTTTGTCTTCGCAGATCAGAGTATCACAAGTGCGACAAAAGGGGATGGCGGTGTGTATTGTTCGGCCGTAGATTATCAAATATGGGCTACCCATGTGATGCAGTTGGCGATGTCGAACACGGATTATGGAAAGGATTTATTGCGACAAGAGACTGCATCAAACGTTTCTAAGGACGTCGATTACAGTTTGGGATGGTTTGTCATAGACAATAATGCAGGTCGAACCTGCTTATTACATTCTGGAGAAAGCACCGGCTTTCACAATATCGTGTTATTGATACCGGAGGAAGGAAAATCGATAAGCCTGTTTACGAATCGAGATGATATGCAGGTCAGTTCCTTTTTTGATCAGGTTTTGAAAGTTCTGGATATTCAATTAAAAGGAATGAATGGTAAGGAGGTATTCCGTTGGCTCAGTGATGCTTACGCTGATAAGCATTAAGCCTTAATCGAACTCCTTAACGTTGGCAATCTTAAAGTTTTCCTGATCCTTCACTAAGGTGATTTCGCGATGATAGTCGGTATTATATTGGCAGTCGGAGATCAGCACTTTGTACGTTGCTTCCTGTTCATTTCCCTTCATATAGTCGCATGTCGAAAGGGTAATACTTCCCCAATCTTGTCCTGATATCAGAAATCCTGCGCCAATGCCAGCATATTTTGTGTCGAACTTACTGCCCCATTTCTTTTCGAATTCGGCTGCTGTCAAACTTCCATCAACGATTAGATCGACATTGGTCGCGTTGCTCTTATATTCGTAATATTCAGGCGTGGTAATAGCTTCCATATTTTCCCTGCCGTCGTTCGTGAAATTCTTTTCTACGTTGGTTTTTAGCCAGGCGCAACCCTCATTTTTCCAAGAAGTTGAAGCAGTATCCTGCATGTGCAATGCTATCTGTTTGTTTATCAGAATTCATTTTGCTATTCGATTGGCAGGCAATGAATAGGAGTGACGCCGGAAGTAAGATCAGTAACCTCATATAGATAGAATTTATAAGCTAAAATAGCGATTTGCTATAGATTGTTTTCTTTTTATGTTTTTCTTATTGTGTTTGTCTTCAAAGGCCATCAAAAACTTTCATTTATCTTGTTGTCTTTTGGAAAGATTAAAGTTATTTTAATGGTATAGCGAAACTAGTGAACTTTTTAAGGATGCTGCTTCCAGCGGATGTGAATTCATAGGTGTCGTTGAAAGCGATTGTTTCCTTTCCATAGCTAAGGGTTCCCATCGCAGATGCAAATTTCCCGTGGGTTATGATTACTTGCAATTCGATTGCGGTGGCCTTTTGATAATTAAGAGTTCCTAAATATGCGATGATTGCATCCCTGCCAACAATTTCTTTGTCGCCAACCATATTCCAAACGGCATCTTGGTGAACATATTCAGCTATTGCTTCTAAATCGGCATGTGCAAATGCCAAGTTGAAATCTCTTATAATACGTCGCTTAGGCGCATTATCGCAATCTTTAGGAACTGTAATTTTCATGAGTCTATTGTTTTTCTAAAATTTCTTTCAAATTGGTCAATCCAGTTTTAAAGTCATCATTCATATCAAAGAATAAGGTCATGACGTTCCAAGGATAAGGCATTGATCCATCAATAACCCAGGAAATTTTGCTTTGATCCTGTCCTGCTTCCTCGACAAGCATATACGATTTGTTGGCATCATCTGAGCCGTTAAAGAACAAATCCATGGCTACCTTTTTCCCGTCCTCGATATGGGTTATGACTTGTTTTCCATCACCAACCTTTTTGCTTTCCCATGTGTAGATAAACCCGACGGTTCCGTCATTGCCTTCATAAGCTTGTGTGATATTCGGATCTTTTCGGGACCAAGCGTCAAATTTGTGCTGATTCTTAATGTACTTTACATAATCAAACACTTCTTGGCGCGGTTTGTTGATGACGATTTCACTTCCAGCGTGAAAATCTTTCGGTAGGATAAGGCCGAGTAGTAGGACCAGCGCTACAATTCCTAGGATGATAAATAGGAAATACTTTAAAAATTTCATAATTAATTGTTTTGGTTTTAGTTTTTGGAGGCGGCCAGAAGGTCTAGCATCTTCTTTACGGTATTTACATTGCGTCCGGTCGCATTTATTTTTAGCTTCTTTTCAAAAAAGTTATTGCTCAGTTTCGCATTCGCTGCACCATCTGGCAGATAGAAATATACAACTTGATCATCGCAATGAAATTCTTCGGGAAGGTATTTTAGCACATTGATTTCGTCGCGAAGTGATTTTTCGATAGGATCTGAGAGAAATGTTATAAATACTTGATTTCCGGGAAGGTCAGTTGCGAAGGGGCTACTTTTTAGCGCATTTTTTAGCTGTTCTTCGGTTAAGACAAAGGTAGTAACATCATGGTTGAACTGCTTTTTGATTAAGCTAGCAACTTCTTTTTCCGTCGCTGCAGCGCTTAAAGAACTGTTCAGAATGATGTTACCACTCTGTATATAGGTTTGTACGTTTGTAAACGAAGCATTCGCCAAGACATCCTTCAATTCGGCCATTTTGATCAAGTTTTTCCCCGACACGTTGACCGCACGAAGAAAGATGACGAATGTGTTCATGTTACGTACGTTTTATTGTTTGACAAGCTCGACACGTCTGTTTTTTGCTTTGTTCTCGTCCGAGTCGTTTGCTACCAACGGACGTTCAGCACCATATCCAACCGCTTTCAACCGAGTTTTATCGATTCCGGCTTTCTCTAACGCCGACACGACAGACTTAGCTCTATCTTCAGAAAGCTTTTTGTTGTGCGCCGCATCACCTGTATTATCGGTGTGCCCCTCAATCGTTAATTTCAGATCTGCTTCTGATTTGAGCACTTTCGCTATTTCGTCAACAACTTCAATGCCGTCGGCTTTTAAGCTTGCCTTATCTGTGTCGAAATTAATATACAAGATCGATTTACCTTTAGCAGCGATATCCTTAGCAATTGATTCGGAACTGATCTTTTGAATGGTTTGTACCAATGGCTTTTCCTGTAAGATCTGGATAGTCGTAGCGTCTGCTGATTTGTCCTCTAATTGAATGTAAATATCTCCTTCTGCACGACGAATGATGTACGATTTAATGGGGTTGTTATAGACATCCATTGATCCGTCTTCACCCTTGTATTTGGCTTTTTCGTCGTAATGCTTTATTTGATCTGCAGAAAGCTTTCCCTCAAATAGTTTCACTCCTCCGGCTTTTAATATCGCGTCCTCATAGCTTTTGTTGAGGTAATGGTTTGTGATTTCCACTGTGGAGTTCTTTAGTGGATGTATGAATGAACGGTACACTTTCCCTTCCTTGGATTGTAAAGTGCCGTCAGGCATAGCGATCAGCAGGGCATCGAAGGCTTTTGCTTTCGGGTTGTTGATATACTCACTCCCTTCAGGAGCAGTAAAGAACGGAAAATCCCCAATATCGGCAGTTGATATTTGTATGTTAGTTATATCTAAGCTTTGGGTATTCGCAGTAGTATCAATGATGGTGTCCTGAATAACGATGGTCGTATCGCGATCATTCGTGTTTTCCTGACCTGAATTATTGCATGATGAAACCAATAGTGCGATGGCTAAGCTGGATAGCAAGTGTCTTTTCATAGTTTCAATTAGTGCTGTTATTGTATAAATATAGCAAAAATTGGAGAAATTGTTCTTTGCTACTGATTTGAGAGAAAATGCTCGATAGTTGTTTTCTTATTTAGGAAGAAAGCGAATCCCAGAAACACTAATGCTGTTGGCTTAAAGTATATGACGGGTTCAGATTTTGGTTCATATCGTCATTGCTACTTTCAATCCTAACTCAAGCAGCGAATTCAAAGGTTCGGTTTATACCTACGGAATTAGTGGTTCACAGCCTCTAAATATCGAAAAGGAAGCAACCTATAAAGTTGTCGATCTTAAATGTGGTTATCTTCCATATTAGTCCAAATAATTATAATTACTTATAAAATTAGAAAGCCCATCAAGCAATACCGCTTGATGGGCTTTATTTTAACATTGATATCTTTAATTAGCATTCACTAACTCATCGATTACAATCTTCTTCATCTTCATCAATGCCGCACCTGCACTCGGGTTAGCTTCCAAAAGTTTGCTGATGTTTTCCGGTACGATCTGCCATGATACTCCAAAAGGATCTTTACACCAACCGCATTGGCTTTCTTTCCCGTCCTTCGTAAAGGCGTTCCAGTAGTAATCGATCTCTTCCTGATCCTTGCAGGTAATAGTGATTGAAACAGCCTCATTGAACGTGAAATCTTGCGGGTATCCACTATCCATCGCAGCAAGCGTCAACCCGTTGGCAATAAATTGAGCGTGCATAATCTGCCCTTTTACCTCGCCATCCGGATAGGGGCGAGCACCCTGTTGTTCGAAGTTTTTGAAGACATTTTTATAAAATGCTAACGCCTCAGCACATTTTCCTTGCTGCTCTCCACAGAACATCAAAGTTGGAATTACCGCCTGCCCATTCACATCTTCCAATTTACCCAGATATAACTGCCAGCCAATGCCGTATTTATCGGTTATCCAGCCGTAATACTCACTCCATGGATAAGAATCAAGCGCCATCAATACAGTGCCCCCTTCGCTAAGACGTCCCCAAATCCGATCAATAGTCTCACGATCCTGTAGAACATGCATAAAGGAAATTGCATTGTTGGGTTTAAAATGGGGTCCACCGTTAATTCCGATGAAGTCGATTCCCATAATGGCGCCTTCAACAACAATGGGGCTATTCTTGTAAACAGTACTATTTGGGAAAACTTCTGCGTAATATTCAAAAGCTTCCAACGCGTTATTGTCAAACCAAAGTGAAGGTATTAGCTGATTTTTCATGATCGCACTTTTAATTTTTCTATAAAATTGATTAAGTAGTATGATTTCTTGGAGAACCACGAGGTTTATTGTTTTATTGCTATTTTTCCAATAGGTAGGGAGGAAGTAATCGCTCTCAGGCTTTTTGTCTCAACAAAATAATGTTGCCTACAGGGTCTTTAATCCAATGTGCATTCGGGGGTAATTGTTCTAGACTATCATCTTTCTCCACATTATTGGCTGAAAGATATTCCATCGCTGCCTGAATTGAATCTGTCTCCATCTCAAACCAAAGATCTGTTTGCGAAAGATTCTCAATGCCATCGATCCAAAGGATCATATCGTTAATTTTCACCTTGCAGGTTTTGGCAACCTGAGGATGGTTAAGTTCGACCTCCTCCACATCTAAAAGCAATATATCCCGGTAAAAATGTACCGTTTCATGATACTTCGCTAAAGACACTTTCATCGCCATATTCTTCCCCGGTTGAAACTGTGGCTGCTGCATCATTTTGTAGATTTAATAAGATTGAAAAATGCGATATCAATCTAAACGATATCGCACTTTTTATGATTTAATAGGTATTAGCCCATTTTCTTATTCCCTTCGAAATGGATCATCCAGTAAATACCGAATTTATCCTCGAAAGAAGAAAATTGCTCTGCAAAGAATGTCTCACCCAATTCCATCTCCATTACTTTAGCGTCTTTGGATAGCGCCTGATGTAGGGTTCTTGCTTCCTCAGCATCTTTTGCATCAAGCATAATATAAGTCGCATTCCCATTGTTAAGTTTCATTCCAAAACCTTCAACTACATCAGATCCCATCAACATCGTCGTGTCGTTCAAAGCTAATGAAGTATGCATTACTTTTCCTTTTGCGCTTTCCGGAAGTTCTGGCGAACCTGGCTCCGAAGGCATATCGTCATAAAAATACGTTCCTGTAACAGGAGAACTGAATACCTGCGAATAGAAATCAAACGCTTCTTTGCAGGTACCATCAAAATTTAAATAAGCATGAATCTTTGCCATAATCTTTCTTGTTAAGTGTTGTTAATATGTTTTAATTGATGTTTTTGTTGTTAAGTAGCGATATCTGGGTTCTCATCCAACCAGTCGATTAAATTTTGTTGTCCCATTTCATACCCTTCTTTGAAGCCCATATCTAGTATAGCGTGCAGGTCTTCGGAGCTTTTAAACGTAATAACGTTGGTTACTTCGGTTTGATCTCCCATGGAGGTAAACTTCGTTTCCCAGGTCGATGTAGGGTGTTCATTACTGATATTTCCATTCTCATCAGAGAACGCATCTAATACTTTGTAGCTAATCTGTGGAGTAATCTGCTGATATTCGGCGACTGACCACATTTTGTCGCCTTCTGGCCCTACCATGGCATAAAGCCATTTGCCGCCTTCTTCAAACTCCTGCGACTTAGTTTCCGATTTCCATGGCTTAGGGGCCCACCATTGATCGAGTATTTTTGCATCAGTAAATGCGCGCCAAACAGTCTCTAATTTCGCAGGGTAGGTTCGCTTGATAAGCAAAGTGTTGTTAGCCTGATCAATATGGAACTGATAATCTTTTGAATTTTCCATAACATTTTAGTTTACGTGATTTTGAATGCTTTTATTTCAGATTTTCTGATGCTCTCCAAGCATTCATTATCGATGTATAATCAATTAACAGAACTAAGTTAGAGAGGAAATATTCAAATCAACTTGGCCTATGACAAGTTTTTACTTTTTCGTACTTCGCATGGCTGGTATCTTCTTAATTGACTCATCGTCAAGTAGTTTTTGGTATTCATCACCTATCGAATCAATAAGTTCCATTTTTCCTTCTTCATTAAAATAGATGCCCCAACCATAGGTTTTTGCCAATGGGCTCGTGCGTAAGCATGCTTGACCTTTGGAGAAAAAAGCATCCCGTTCTTTCTCACGTTCCGCAGCTACGATATCCTTCCGAATGGCATGCGTATTAAAAATTACCTCATCCGAATCCAAGGCTAAGGGCTCAGCATTGATCATCTGAAAATGATAGTTCGCTACGGTAAGTTTGTCTGGATTTTCCTTAGGAATAGTACCTTGATCGACTTTACAGTCCTCCGCTACGGTAATCAGACTGTTGTAGTAGTTCGTGCTATGCATCATGCTTGGAATAAGTTTATTGTTGATACTCAAATTTAGGAGTGGCTCATGACAACCATATGTCAACAGGAAAACCAGATTTAACTTTTTACTCGCTGGTATTTTTCACTGGTAAACTGAATGGAATCTTTCATCAGGTCTTCTAAAACCTCCACGTCTATATCGCTCAGCTTTTTAACGTAAATACAGGCCTTACCCATCTTGTATTTTCCGAAAGATTTCAATAGCTCATCTTGACGTTTGCCACCAGTATAGACATACAAAGAAATGGCTGCTTTTCTAGGAGAAAAGCCTAACAATGGAGCATCTCCCTCATGCCCAGAATCATACTTATAATGATATTGACCAAAGCCAACGATCGTAGGCCCGAACATTTTGGCTTTCTCTCCGGTGGCTTTTTCCATTAGCGAAATCAGCGCATAGCTGTCTTTTCTCTTCTGTTCATTGTCAACACTTTCGATGAAAGATGCTACATCCTCGTCGGTAAAACTTGTTTTTAGGGTTTCCATACTAGCTTCGTTCGCAGATGTCTTTTAAAACTTTCATTGCATTTGGCCACATCGCGGCAAACATTTCCTCATATTCGTCATTGTCCACTTCCAGGGAACATAAAACTTCGGTTTGATTGCCTACGGCTTTAAAACGATAGATTTCTAACGAGTTTTTCCAAGGGTCCACATGTTCACCCTCATAAAGTTCTCCCTGATCTGATAGAATTCCGATATGCCGAATGATTACAATCTCACCCGGTATATTTGTTTCCACGCGAGCAATCATCCCCATATCCTTTTTATCCTCATCCGTTGATACAAAAAATATCTTCGATCCTGAACTCCAATCCCCCTGAAAAGTGGAGGTCGGTGAGAAGGGCTTTGTCCACTCCTCATAGCTCTTCTTAGAGAGCATTAGATTGTGCACCTTACTTGGCGATGCATCAATCGTTTCTTTGAAATATAATGTCTTCATGGTTTATTGCATTCTGCCGATGCCAAAAACGGCACCTGCGGGGTCTTCAACGATAATAAAATTGTACTTGCCGTCTTTTCCTTTATTCGAATGGATTAATTTGCCTCCTAATGACAACACTTTTTCCAGTCGTTCGTCGACATCTGGCGCATAGATATACATAATCCATTGCGAAGGGATAGCACTATTTACGCCTCGCTTATAACAAATTCCTCCTGCTACTTCATTTTCTTCTCGAAGCATCGCATAGTCATGGTATTCGCCGTTCTCATCTTGCATTTTTATCGGATGTTCCTTCCATCCAGCAACTTCTTTATAGAACTCTTTGAGGCTATCTGCATGTTCAGACGTATAGTCCGCCCAAACAATTTGTCCCAGTTTGTATTCATTGTCTTTCATCGAAGTGTCTTTAATAAACTACTTTTCTACGTGATTTTTAAAACTATCCAGGATAGCTTGCCAGCCTTCTCTTTGCATTTCTTCAGGGTTCATATTCTCAGCGTCGAAATCAACACTGATAAGTGTATTATCGCCCTGCTCTGTAAACTTAAGGTCTGCGGTTCGCTCATCCGCCATCACATAGGAGATAGAATTTAAGGGCGTTACTTCGGTATAAGTTCCTTCAAAATCAAATTCGAAGCTGCCATCTTTCGCAGCCATTTTATTCTTGAATTTACCACCAACTCTTAAATCGTTTTCCGAAGATGGACAATGCCAATCCGGCGACGCCTGGTTCCACTGTTTAATGTCGTCAGGATTATTATATGCATCCCAAACTTGTTGAATAGGGGCATTGACCAAGGTTTCGATATGAATCTTTTTGCTGCTCATAATTTTTAGTTTTTGTTTATACGAAGTTATCGCTCTCTGCACGATATCCGCTTGCCCTATGACAAGAATATCATTTGCCGTTATCGAGCTTTCATCTTTTTAGTTAGTGCTGCGAATTGCTCTTGCTAAATTGCAAAAAAGCAGGGCAGCTTGTATTACCTAAACGAATATTTTTAGATAATGATTTTGTTAATCATAAATTATTTCTTCATTTGTGTAGGAATACGCATGTCATAAAAAAGCCTAATAATATTACTTTATGGAAAACGCACTAACAGCAAAAGCCTCTATACAAATTCAAAAGCCTGCACACGAAGTCTTTGAAGCAATTGTAAAACCAGAGGGTATGAGTAAATATTTTATTGAAAGTTCGACCGGACCATTAGAAAATGGTAAGACAGTGACCTGGAAATTTCCAGAGTTTGAAGATACCTTTCCGGTAACAGCGAAGCATATCGAAAAGGATAGATATATATCCTTTGATTGGAGTGGCGGTGCGGAAGGTATGTTAGTAGAAATGCATCTTCAATCATTACCCGACGGGTCGACTGTTGTTCGCGTTGTAGAGGGTTCGATGAATAACGATGAAGAAGGAATTAAGCAGGCAATCGGACAATCAGAAGGTTGGGCGAATTTCCTAGCCTGTTTAAAGGCGAGTTTAGAATACGGAATAAACCTTCGTAAAGGTGCTTTCGACTTTATGCGCCCAGAATAATCCGATATCTTATGAGCAAGTCAATTTCAACTATCGAAGAGTATATACAATCAGTAGATGCCGATAAGCAGCCGCTGCTGAATGAATTACGACAGCTAATTTTGAAGCATGCACCTGAAGGGACTACCGAAACGATAAACTACGGTATGCCTACCTTTCGTTATAATGGAAATTTAATCCATTTTGCGCTATTCAAAAACCACTTAGGACTCTACCCAGGCACAGAAGCTATCGAAGAATTTTCTCCATTACTATCCGGCTATAAGACCTCCAAAGGAGCTGTTCAACTGCCTCTAGATAAGCCATTACCCAATGATTTAATCAAAGCGATGGTTGATTTCAATGCCGAAAAGTTGAAAGATAAAAAAGTACCTAATTGGCAAAAGAACAACGAGCGTTGGGGAGAATGTATTGAATTGATGCATCAATTGATCGTGAAGACTACGGAACCTTTGACAAAAGAATTCAAATGGGGAACCGATATCTACACGTTCCAAAAGAAAAATCTGATTGGTTGGGGCGCCTTTAAGGACTTCTTCTCTCTTTGGTTCTACAATGGAGTATTCTTGGAAGACAAGGAGAAGGTACTGATCAATGCCTCTGAAGGTAAAACCAAGGCGCTCCGACAGTGGCGATTTACCGATGTGAAGGATATGGATGAGAAAAAAATCCTCGCTTATATCAACGAATCCATACAAACCATCAAAGATGGAAAAGAGATCAAGGCAGAGAAAAGCGCTCCAAAAGCAATTGAAGGTCTATTAAAAGAAGCTTTGGAAAGCGATTCTACCTTTGATCTGGCGTTCAAAAAGCTAACACCCGGCAAACAAAAGGAATACATCGAACATATCGATGAAGCCAAGCAAGAGAAAACCAAACTTGCTCGATTAGAAAAAATAAAACCCCTCATATTAGACGGAAAAGGCCTACACGACAAGTACAAAAAGTAGAGAGACTGACTGGGCTTTGAATTAGGAAGGGGAAGGTGATAATTTTGTCTTGAACCAGGAAAGGAAGGATGCAAGGATAGGCAGGATCATTTTGAACAGGATAGGAAAGGGTTAAGGATCGACGTGTTGTCTTTGAACCAGGAAAGGAAGGATTTAAGGATTGGCGGGATCTTCCGCTATGGGTCTAAGTACTAAATACTTACTACTAACTACTATTTCTGAACCAGGAAAGGAAGGATTTAAGGATTGGCAGGATCGGGTATATCTTCGTCAGTAGCGCGACTGACCTTCTTTTGCTTAAAGCCCTTTCATAACCCTTTCACTCCCCTTTAATAACCGTATCAAAGCCGCTTCCGATGGGCTATGATTTGGTTATGAAAGGGATGTAATTATTCTAATAGTAAAAGTTGTTCTAGATCCCACTCGAGGCAGAAATTAGATAAAAGATAAGAGACATAAGGTGTTTAACGTGGTTGTCTTGAACCAGGAAAAAAAGGATTTTAGGAGAAACAGGATCCTGCACATCCTTGTATCCTTCCTTTCCTGGTTCAGAATAGTATTTAGTAGTAAGTATTTAGTAGTTAGACCGATGGTGTGAGATCCTGCCGATCCTTGTATCCTTCCTTTCCTGGTTCAACACACTATTCAATAGCGCCAACAAAAAATGTTTCAAACTGTTGTTTATATAGACAGTTCAAGATTTTTATGCAAAGAAGAACATTTATTCAACAGGGTAGTTTGCTAGCGATGTCGTTGGCGACTATAGGCAGAGCGAGTGCCTTTGCTGATATCTATGAACAAAATCAACATAATCAAAAAGAAAATTTCATGGGAAAATTCAGACCGAAAGATAAGATTGGAATGGGCGGTGTCGCTATTGGCAATGGGTTTCAGGAGAATCCAGATATTGAATGTTTGGAAAGTATGAGCGCAGCATGGGATGCTGGTGTTCGCTATTTCGATACATCACCTTGGTATGGTTTGGGAATCAGCGAGCGCAGGATGGGTATGTTCTTAAAAGACAAGCCTAAGGAAGACTATATTGTTTCGACTAAGATAGGGCGGATATTAAAACCCCACGATAACTTTAAACAAGAAGGGTTGATGTGGAATGGCCGTATGAATTTTGATTATACCTACGATTATTCGTCAGAAGGCACCCGTAAAAGTGTTGAGGATAGCCTGCAGAGATTAGGCCTTCCTACCATCGATATCGTATTTATCCATGACTTATCTCCCGACAATGCGGATATGGGTGATGATTGGGTTAAATATTATGACATCGCGAAGGAGGGAGCAATGAAAGAATTGACCAAAATGCGAGAGGAGGGGCTGATAAAAGCTTGGGGATTTGGCGTTAATACCATTGAGCCCATACTTCGAGCCATCGACGATTCGGACCCTGATATTTTTCTCTCGGCATGCCAATATTCTTTGATCCATCATATCGACGATCTGGATAAGGTTTTTCCGAAGGTAGCCGAACGAAATATGTCCATTGTCGTTGGAGCTCCTTTGTGTGCAGGATTTTTAGCAGGGAAAAACCGCTACCTCTATGGCAAAGAGATTCCGGAGTTTGCTGCTAAAAAATTAGAACGATTGAAAACCGTTGCTCAACGCCATGAGGTAGATCTATTGGCGGCTTCGCTGCAATTTTCCGCAGCTCCGGATGTGGTTTCTGCGGTAATCCCTGGAGCACATACAGTAGAGCAAGTTCAGGAGAATGTAGCTGCTTTTAAGAAGGAGATCCCTAAAGCATTCTGGGATGACCTGAAAAAAGAAAATCTTATTGCTGCGCATGCTCCGGTTCCAAAAGCGTAACTTAGGATTATGAACCAAACAGAACGAATCGGATTTATTGGATTAGGAAACATGGGCCATCCCATGGCTAAGAACCTTGAAAATGCAGGGTTCCCATTATCAGTTTATAACAGGAGCCCAGAGAAGGCAGCCGACTTTGCTGCAAAATCGCAGGTATGCACAGATATCTCGCGACTCGTTTCAGAAAGCGATATTATTTTCACGATGCTGAGCAATGATGATGCGGTGCATGCGGTTTATGAAACGGTATTACAACTGCCTATTGAAGGGAAGCTTTTTGTCGATATGAGTACCATCTCTCAGGAATGCTCGACGGAGGTTGCGAAATTGCTTGCTGGCAGCGGAGCAGGCTTTGTTGATGCGCCGGTAGCGGGCAGTACTCAACCGGCGAAAGATGGAACATTGATATTTATGGTGGGGAGTGCCAACGGATATCTATTGAAGGTGAAACCATACCTAGACGTCATGGGCAGAGAAACGCTCCACCTAGGCGATAATGGGAAAGGTATTGCAGCTAAGCTTTGCATCAACTATTATCTATCGATTTTGTATCAGGGTATGGCAGAAACCGTGCTTTTTGCAGAGAAGATGGGAATTGCAGCGGACGACATGATGCGAATAATAAATGAAAGTGCGAGTGGGAGTGGTGCCAGTCGAGTAAAAACACCATTGCTGGTAAACAATGAATTTCCGGCGGCATTCGCCTTAGACTTTATGTTGAAGGACGTGAAATTAGCGGTCAATGCGGGCGCAGACTATCCGATGACCGATACCCTAATGAAAACATATCAAGGAGCGCATGATAAAGGTTTTGGGGAACAGGATGTCATGGCGGTAATCGAGTATTTGCGGAAACAGAATAATTAAGGAAAAGATCTAAAGCTAATAAAGCATGCGATATATAGGCTATTGTTTGACATTAATATGCTGCCTGAACTTCACGTGGCTTGCTGCTCAAGAGCATCGAAAGGTATTGGATATCCGATTGAGCACCTATGAATATCCCTATCCGGTTAAAGAGTTGTTGATCTCTTCGCAACAGCAGGAACTCCCAATGGCTTACATGGATGTGCCGCCAGAGGGAAACTCCAAAGGTAAAATTGTAGTACTTCTACACGGGAAAAACTTTAATGCTGCTTACTGGAAGACAACGATTAAAGCTTTGACCGAGGATGGATACCGCGTAATTGCTCCCGATCAAATCGGTTTCGGAAAGTCTGCAAAGCCTGAACGTTATCAATTTACTTTTCAACAGCTCGCAGAAAATACGAAGGCCTTGCTGGATCATCTTAAAATAGAAAAAGTATCCCTTTTAGGACATTCGATGGGTGGAATGCTGGCTACTCGATTCGCGTTAATGTATCCTGATTTGGTGGAAAAGCTCATCTTGGAAAACCCAATCGGCCTAGAAGATTGGAAACTTTATGCACCATATACGTCAATTGACAAGCATTATGCGGCAGAACTTAAGGTGACTTATGAAACTGTTAAAGATTATCAGCTAGGTTTTTACTACGATAATAAATGGAAAGAGAGCTACGATGAATGGGTTTACTTATTGACGGGCTGGGTAAAGCATCCCGACTATCCTCGCGTTGCCTATAATAATGCACAAACGGCTGATATGATCTTTACACAACCTGTTGTTTATGAATTTGATCGGTTAGAGGTTCCAACTTTATTGATCATCGGGACGCGAGATAGAACTGCTATTGGGAAAAACTTAGTTAAAGATGAAAAAATAAAAGCTTCCCTAGGGCAATATCAAATCTTAGGCAAAATGACACAATCGAAAATAAAAGGATCCGTACTTGTGGAATTGAAAAATGTAGGGCACTTACCGCACATCGAAGTCTTCGATCGGTTTATTGAGCCGTTAAAAATGTTTCTAAAAAAGTAGTAATGAATTAAATACGCTAAAAACAGTATATATGAAGTACGCAACGATATTATGTTTATTCGGCATGCTAAGCAGCATGGGCGGAAATGCGCAGGAACTGAAATCCGTGGATTACAAAGATGGCGAACAGAAGCTGAAGGGGATGGTTACTTCCAACGCAGGCAGTACGAAACCTGGAGTACTGATCCTACCCGCTTGGAAGGGCATCGACCAGGAAGCGAAGACAGCGGCGCTTGACTTGGAAAAGCAGGGCTATATAGCCTTTATTGCCGATATATATGGAGTAGGGAATACACCTGCGGACAATCAGGCGGCGTCGGGTTTATCATCAAAGTACAAAAATGATTTTAAGCTTTACCAAAGTCGCATTCAAGCAGCACTGACGGAAATGAAGAAGCAAGGAGCCGACAAGGTAGCCGTTATTGGTTATTGTTTTGGTGGTACGGGTGCATTGGAAGCTGCACGAGGGGGACTGCCGGTAGAAGGCGTGGTCTGCATACATGGTGGGCTAGCGAAAGCCGCGGATCGACCTAATGAAGCGATAAAGGCCAAAGTACTTGTAGAACATCCTGCAGATGATGCAAGTGTTAAAAAAGAGGACATTGAACAGCTCGTAAATGAAATGAACGAGGGGAAAGCAGATTGGCAAATCATTACTTACGCCAATTCAAAGCATACCTTCACAAATCCAGAGTCTCCAGATTATAACGAGATTATGGCAAAAAGAGCGTGGAACCATACCCTGTTATTTTTGCAGGAGTTGTTAAAGTAATCATTTCAATAAAATTATCTTCCTTTTGGTTTAAGCTCCTTCTTTATCAAGATATACCAAAAGGAAGTTCCTAACCAACTGTAAAATAACAACCAGTCGCAGGTTAGCTCAAGATTATACTTCTTTGAAATAATAAGACAGAAGATGAAGAAAAGCCAAAATAATACACAAAGGAATAGGAATATCTTCATAATATATTGATTTGTAGTGTAATACGGTAAGTTAATTTAAAGGTAAATAATAAATCATAAAAGTGAAAATTATATTTAAATAATTTTCATTCTCTTTTTGTTTTAATCTATTGTAAACCAATTTACATTTGTCACTTTAAATTGTGATGTAATTCATGTTAATTCTTTGTATAGTCATTAGTGCTTCATGAAATAATCTCTATATTGTTCAAAAATTAATCTATTGTTTGAAATCTTCCTAAAAGCAGTACCTCATGGATACTAGAAGAGACTTTTTAAGAAAAGCTTCCTTATTAGCTGGCGCAACAGCTGCGACACAGTTTATGCCTGATTCTATTCAACGCGCTTTGGCGATTGATGCGCCTGCGGGTTCAACATATCTAGATGCCGAGCACGTCGTTTTCTTGATGCAAGAAAACCGTTCTTTCGACCATAGCTACGGAACACTAAAGGGTGTTCGTGGATTTAACGATCCACGAACTATTACCAATCAGGGTTTACCGATATGGCTTCAAAAAAATGCACAGGGAAAATATTACACGCCGTTTCATTTGGACATCGAAAAGACCAAATCTACATGGATGGGTTCCCTTCCGCATGGTTGGCGCGATATGGTCTACGCTCGAAACAATGGGAAGATGAATACCTGGTTGGAGGCAAAAAAGGCGGGTAATCCGAATTATCAGCATATGCCATTGACCTTGGGGTATTACAATCGTCAGGATTTGCCGTTTTACTATGCTTTTGCGGATGCATTTACGGTTTGCGATCAGCATTTCTGTTCTTCTTTGACCGGTACTAGCGCTAATCGCTCGTATTTTTGGTCTGGCACAGTACGCGAGGAGCCTCGCAATCCAGAGTCAACGGCACATGTGGACAACGGACAAATCAACTATCGCGATGTATCTTGGAAGACGTATCCTGAACGCTTGCAAGAGGCTGGGATCGATTGGCGTGTTTATCAGAATGAGCTTAGTGTCCCTGTAGGATTTGAGGGCGAAGAGGAAGATTGGCTAGCCAATTTTACAGACAATAACTTGGAATTCCATAAGCAATACCAGGTGAAGTTCCATCCGGCATATTATGAGTATATAAAGAAAGAGATTCCTAAAATCGAACATCAACTGATGACGAGCCGCTTTGCGAGCGAGGAGGCTTACAAAAAAGTGGTGAATCGATTAGAAGGCTATAAAAGAGATGTAGAGCGCTATTCTCCAGCCAATTTTGCAAAGTTGAGTAAACAGGAACAGGAGATTCATAAGCGCGCTTTCACCACGAATACGAGCGATCCAGACTATCATAGCTTAGCAGATATTACGTATTCGGACAGTGGAACGGAAAGGACTGTGAAAGTCCCTAAAGGAGATCTATTCTATCAATTCCGCAAAGACGTGGAAGAGAACAAACTACCTACGGTCTCCTGGCTCGTGGCACCATGTCGTTTTTCGGATCATCCGGGCTCGCCATGGTTTGGCGCGTGGTATGTTTCTGAGACCTTGGATATCTTGACTAAAAATCCTGAGGTATGGAAAAAAACAATATTCATCTTGACGTATGATGAAAATGATGGTTATTTCGACCATATACCACCATTTGTTCCTGCCTTACATACACGACCGGAAACGGGTGCTGTGCCTAAAGGAATGGAAACGGCAGATGAATTCGTCACGAATGAACAAGAGAAGAAAAGATCAGGGAATAACGAAAGTACACTTGATTCACCAATCGGATTAGGTTTCCGAGTGCCCTTAGTGATTGCTTCTCCATGGAGCAAAGGCGGTTGGGTGAATTCTGAAGTATGCGACCATACCTCGACTTTACAATTCTTAGAACATTTTATTCAGAAGAAGACCGGTAAGAAGGTTTTGGAATCGAATATCAGCGCGTGGCGACGCTTGGTCTGTGGCGATTTGACTTCAGTCTTCCGCAAACCGGAAGATTCGAAGCGTCCTACCATCGATTTTGTCGATCGCGATGCGGAAGTTAGCCGAATCTATAAGGCACAGGCGAAGGGCTTGCCGGAAGATTTCGATGTACTGGACAGCCTAGAAGACGCGAAAGCCATTTCCTTCAAAAAGGGAAATAATGGTTTGCAGTTAGCTGAACCTGGAACCAAACAGGCTTGTGCTATTCCGTACGACATAGATGTGAACTTCGCTGTGGATAAGGCTAATCAAATATTTACACTAATCTTTCAAGTGGCTGGTCAGTTGCCTGCGCATAAGGTTGTTGGTGTTCCATTTTTTGCGAAATCGGCAGTGCCTTTTGGGGAGCGATCCGAACTTGATCGAGTATTCAATTTTGCGGTCAAACCGAATGAGTCGATTCATTATAAGTGGTCTTTTGATAAGTTTGTGGGTGATAAAATTGATATAGAAGTCTATGGGCCAAACGGCTTTTATCGCCGTTTCGCATTTAGCAAAAAGAATATACCTTCTGCAGTGACTGTAATTGCTGCGGATCATATGCGCGGACTGCAATTAAAGACTAGCCCCTCAGCTATAGGTTTGTCTATTGAACATATTGCGTATGGACATGCTTCGAGACAAGTTACCAAAGGAAAAACTTCAGGGCATACTTGGAATCTTGCACGTTCTTCCGGCTGGTATCACATGGAAGTGACGAGCAAAGAGGATGGACAGCTTTTATTGATCTATGCTGGCCACCAGGAAAATGGAAAGCCAAGCATGACCGATCCGGTTATGGGAGCTAAATAAGTATAGGATTTAACGAACAAATAAATAAACAGAGCCCTCTAATCAAAAGGGCTCTGTTATTATAGTCTTTTTCTATGTAAAGGCTTCTCTCTAATCCGTTTTTTTGAAATAAGTCGGTACGGTCAATTTATTCGCTATGATCTTAGGTAGGCTTCTTGAAAATAAACTTCGGAAAAAGCTCTTACGAGTGTAGGAGACGAGTAGCACATCTATATTTTCATCTTCAACCAATCGTTCAACTGCATATGTGATCGGCTCCCTGACGTCCAGGCGGTTGACCATCTCGTAGTCATGATAAGTTACTTCATCGCTTCCCAATTCTTTCATCACCTTCTCTTGCCAGAAAAGCACATCCTCGGAGCTTGGTTTTTTCGCTGCCTCGTTGACATGTAGCAACGATATTTTCAGACTTAGACCAGTTCGTGCTACAAACTCGCTCAATATTTCTATATCATGATCCTTGAAGTTTGTTAATACGCCTATTTTTTCAAACTTAAAGTCTCCATAGTTTTCCGGTACGGCGAGCACCCCAATCGGAGAATGGCGGATGAGCTCGTAGGTATTGCTGCCAATGGCGACATTGACCAAACCGCTAGCACCTTTGGTACCCATTACGATAAACTTTACCGGATTTTCATCAATTAGATTTAGAATAATATCATTCAGGTTGCCTTCCATACAGGCTGCTGTGCTATCAATACTTGGATAGGCCGTTTTAAAACGATTGTAGAAGATTTCCATGTCGTCCTCAGCGGCATTCGTATTATGTCGACTAACTTCATCTTTAAACTCTTGCGTGGCAAGCAATCGCGAGAATGTTTGATAGACGTGGAGTATCTGAACACTCCAATCATATTTCTTTGCTAATTCTGCAGCGTACTGGGCAGCAACCCATGCGTTCTCTGAAAAATCGGTAGGGACGAGCAAGGCATGTTTCATGATGAGGAAATTAAAAAGGTTATTAACCAAATATACCCAAAACGTTGTCGGGAAGCAAATAAACAGAATCGGAAATGTCGTGATATTGCCACTTAAAATGCATTCCTGTTAAAAATTGTTAAGGTGAAGGTTTAAAAATACGATAGGATAGATAGATCCGTTATTATTGTAGCAAAAGCGCACAGCGTAGAGTAAAAAGAGTAAATAATTTCATAATTAGGTTAATAATTGGTTTGTTAAAAATCCTGAGGCCCCCAACCTCAGGATTTTTTTATGTGCGAAGATTATATCAAATATGCTATTATAACATACGTCTAAAATCTAACGTCTCATGTCTAATATCTAATGTTTAATGTCTAAAATCCACAAGCCGCCATAGGTCTAACTACTAACTACTAACTACTAACTACTACTTCAGCATCATAGCCTCCTTATGGTTCAGCACCTGCTGATAAGTAGGGTCACCATGAACGAATAGGCTTTCATGGAAAGGCGCAGGAATCAAAACCTTCGCTTCGAATTTATCTAGGGGGATAAAGAACAGCACGCCGTGTGAAACCGATTTTTCATCGATAATTTGGGTGTATTTGCTGGCTTTTTCTCCCAGTTTTTTCTCTTTTTCTAGTTTTTTAATCAGAAGCTGCATATCTTATTTTTCCTCATGGAACACTAAAATAGGAACTTTGGAGTGAAATGCTAGATTATTGCTGATGCTGTTGTTGAACATACGATCGAAAAAGCCCCTATTGCGTTTCACAACAGCCAGGATATCAATATTGTTTTCCAACAGATAGGTTGTTATGGTATTTTCTATACTTTCTACCTCATCGAGGAGCACATAGTTGATGTCTTCGTTAGGAAACTCATGTCGCCAGTTCTCGGTTTGCAGCATGACATCGCCGACTTTCGAGTTGTGAAGGATATTTAAGCAATCGAGTCTCGCGTTGACAGCCTTCGCCATAATGATAGCTTCACGGAGTGCCGGTTTATCTTTTTCGCGGAAGAGCGTAGTGAATACCACACGATTGATGCCTTGATATTTGGCATGTGGTGGAACCGCTAATACCGGATTCTGAATGTTTTTGATAACATTGACAGTATTCGATCCGATGATTTTGGATAGGAAGCCGCTTTCTCCATGGGTGCCCATCGCGACAAGATGAATTTTCTCGCGCTCCACGATCTTCTTCACCACGGAGGACACAGGGCCTTCTTCAAAGAGAAAAACAAGCTCTACGTCGGAAGCACCTTCGGACTCAGCAATCGTGCGCATGCCTTGGGTTTTCTTTTTATACGTTTCGAATTGGTTGAGTTCGATGGTTTGATAAACCTCGCCAATTAACTCGGGCTGACCGGCGTGAGTAGCGGATAATACGGGTTCTACATAAGTGTACAACACATATATCTTGGCATCAATCGACTTAGCGATGTGCAAAGCATAGACAAATGCATTTGTTGCAATGTCTGAAAAATCGGTAGGGAATAATATGGCTCTCATGGTCTTTCTTTTTTGCGTCACTTAAATTTACCAAATATTACGCAGAATGATAATGATAGTAGTCATTATTTCAGTATATCCTGTAGCATTTCATCAAGTTTTTACGTACTGATAATAAAATAAGTAATTTTGAGGTAGTATTATGGAATAAGGCTAATTAAACGATTTTAGGAAGAGAAGAAATTATGTCAGTATTGGAGCTTAGATAACCAGTGGGAATTTTAAATAAATACCTTGGAAATGGCACCCCATTGAACCTTAGAGTTGCTTTGGATAAGTGTGCTGTGTCTAACTCGGAGAAGGGTAAAGCCTTCTTGTACAAAAAATATTATGGCTACGTGATGGCTATTGTATTTCGTTACATGAAGCATGAGATGGAAGCAGAGGAGCTGACGAACGAATGTTTTGTGAAGATATTTACTAAAATTGAGAGCTTTAGCATACATGAGGATGATACCGTCTTGGAGAAAACTTTTAAAGCTTGGATAGGACGTATCGCTGTAAATACCTCTATTGATGCACTTCGCGTTCGTAAGCAGATGTATATGCTGGACGATCTGAACGGTAGTGACACCCTACATTTTGCAGTTGAGGCAGACAGCCGTTTAGAGTATAATGATATTATCGCCCTAATTCGTGAACTGCCGGATATCCAACGCACGATATTCAATATGTATGAAATCGAAGGCTACTCACATGATGAGATCGCTCGAGAATTAAGCATACCAGAGAGCACATCAAGAACTTATTTGACAAGAGCAAAGCAAAAGCTTAGAAAGCTGTATGCTACGCGTATTGATTTAGAAAGAATACAATCCTGATTCGTAGAGAAAAATGGAAAGCAACAAAAATAAAGACATTATTGATCACATTGTTAGGTCATTAAAGGATAAGGAGGAGCTACCTTATCGCGAAGGTGCTTGGGAGAAATTCCAGAGCGCCCAATTTGCACCTAAGCGTACGAAGGCTGCCTATTATTATTGGGCGGCTAGTGCGGCTGCGGCCCTTTTAATTGCATTTTTTGCAGTAAATAATTGGTCGGAAGCACCTGTTGGTGATAATACGCTTACAGCGAATAACTCAAATCCGACGGAACAAACGACGGTTGTACCGCAATTAGAGGATTCGCCGCTTGAAACACCGAATGATTTGCCATCTGCAAGCTCCCTTAGCTCAGGAGTGACGTCAGGATTGCTTGCTAATCAAACCGCATGGCAGCAAATGAGTTCGACTAATACGAATACAAATGAGCATGCTGTTGGAGAGTTACAGTTAGGTGATTTGCAAGCTGCGCATGTTGCTTTTGCACCGCAAATGATGAATATTCCTACCTTAAAGGCAGAAGGTGTTCAGATTAGGAATGTAGTGAACTTATCGAATGCTAAGCCCGTTCGTTCGGGTAATAGTGGGCATGTCATGGCTTATCAAGGAGATCAGTTTGCTATGCAAGCGGATGGTAAAGAACCTAAGCTAGGACAGAAGAAGTTTAGTTTTTCGGAACGTTTTGATTTAGGCTTATTTGTTTCTCCAAGCTCTACAAATGAGCAGATGAACTTTGGTGGTGGTATGCTTTTAGGATATAATATCAGTAAGAATTTGAGCGTGCGAACAGGATTAGCTTATAATCAATATGAGGTAGGGTTAATGAAAGACCCTATTGGCGCCCCAGAGACACAGATTCTTGCTTCATCGGATGTATTGGAACAGGATGCTAAATATAGTATGGTGGCTACGCAAGCGAGTCGCACGATGGTTTTACCGAATGTGAATGCCGTTAGTGGAAATGTTCAAGCTTTTGAAATTCCGTTGGAGGTGAAATATAAAACCAATGCTGGTTTATATGCTTCTACAGGGATGACATATGCGGTAGTACTTAATCAAAATCGCTATACACACTTTATCGAAAATGCGAATGCTGATTTGTTCGAAAAAGGTTTGCCAACGAGCTCAAAAGAGATGAATGATGCGGTACAGCCTGTGACACGTAAGGTGAAAACTGACGAAGAGAATGTGAATACAGGTAACTTCGGGGGCTTCGTGAACTTTTCAATTGGAAAAGAGATGCGTGTGAACAAGCGTTTGAACCTTTCAGTAGAGCCCTATGTAAAATTACCTGTAGGTAGCTTTAAGCAAGCGGATATGAATTATACGAATGGCGGTATTCGAATTATAACGAACTTTTAGGCACTAGTTTATATTTCATCGATCCTGACCCAGGACATTCCCGCCGCGATGGCACCTTGGACACCAGGGTCGCCATCTTCGAATACTAGACAGTCTTTAGGATCTACTTGTAAATGTTCTGCTGCCAATAAGAAGGGCTGAGGGGAGGGTTTTCCAAATTCAGTATCTCCCGCGCATACCAAGGTTTCATATTTGCCTTTCACGTCAATGACATCTAGCGTTATATTCAATGTTGAGCGAGTTCCGCCCGATACAACACCTATTTTCTTTATGCCGTGATAATCAAATAATACCTGACGCACGTAGTCTACGGGTTGGGTTTGTTGAATAAAGTCATGAATGAATATTGCAGATTTTCTTTTTGCGAAGATTTCGTAATCTAATTCTACCTGATAGCGTTTGCTGATTTCTTCTGCTACGGCAATAGTTGGCCATCCTGCTGTTTCGTCGATTAAATCGGGATCTAAATCAACGCCGTACTCTTTTGATACCGCGACATAAGCGGCTTTATGTGCGTAGATATTGTCGGCTAGTGTGCCATCGACATCAAATAATAACGCTTTGAAGGGAGAGGAAAGTTCTTTTAGTTTAAGGTATTTGTGCAATGATTGTTCATTCATGGCACAAAGGTAAGAAAGTCTCCGCAAATGGGAGACTTTCTTCAAGTTGAATTATCTTGATGCTTTACGGCGCTTAAGCTCTTTCATAATCAAGCTTAACTCGCGTCCAGTCTGTCCTCCAACCGACGTGTTTTCTTGTGCACGACGGAATAAATAAGGCATTACTGATTTTACAGGGCCGTATGGCATGTATTTAGCCACATTGTATCCCGATGCTCCTAAGTTGAACGACAAGTTGTCTGACATTCCTAGTAGCTGTGCGAAGAACACATGCGGGTGGTTATGTGGAATATTACGTTTTTCTAATTCTTCAGTTAAGATACGGCAAGATTCCTCGTTATGCGTACCTGCCATAAAACCAATACGATCAATGTGATCTAACATAAAGTAGATTGCATCGTTATAGTCATTATCTGATGCTGGTTTGTTAGGTTGGATTGGCGATTGATACCCATTCTCTTTAGCTCTTTCACGCTCAATCTCCATATAAGCTCCACGTACGATTTTAGCACCTAAGAAGAAGTTTTGCGTTTCAGCGTATGCGAAATCCGCTTTCAACGATGCTAGTTTGTCGTGTCTGTATAATTGATATGTATTATAAACAATCGGTTTTTGCTGATTGTATTTCTCCATCATCTCTCTTGCGATGTCGTCGATAGTATCTTGGATCCACGAGTGCTCCGCATCGATAAGGACTGGGATATCTGCCTCATAACATGCTTTACAGATTTGATCACAACGATCGTACAAGCGTTCGTATTCTGCTTTTTCTTCGCTCGTTAAAGTCTGTTTAGCATCAATTTTCGCGAATAAATCAAAGCGACCAAGTCCTGTAGGTTTGAACACACAGAATGAAATCAATGGATTCGTTTTTGCGGATACAACGGTTCTTAAAATCTCTTTGCAAGTTTCGTCGAAACTAGCTTCCGAGTCTTCGCCTTCCACCGAATAATCTAGGATAGTCGTGACATTTCCCTTACCTAGATCTTGGATGGCGTTATAACAGTCGTCGATGCTTTCGCCACCACAGAATTGTTTATAAATTGTGTTTTTAATGATCCCCGTTATTGGAAGTCCAATATTCAGGGAGAAATTGGTAATGGGAGTACCAATTTTAATCAAGGTATTGCTTGCTACCATTTTGAACAACCAATAAGCCTTGTTTAAATCCTTATCACTTTTGTTTTTAAAAGCGATTTCGGTATTGTTAAAGTCAAGCTTTGTAGGCGTTGATATATCCATGATACTATATTTTATATATTCTGCAAAAGTAGTTAATTAATTGTAGATTATTTTAATGGGAAGGTTGTAAAAAGTTGTCAATTGCATATTTTTGTTTATGCAAACGTTTACACTAAAAGGGGAGTTCATTCAGATGATCCAATTATTGAAAGTCATGAATTGGGTTGAACACGGAGCGATGGCGCAATGGGTCGTTGAAGAGGGATTGGTTAAGTACAATGGCGAGGTCGATCTTAGAAAGCGCTTGAAAGTTAAAGTAGGAGATATCGTCGAATTTGATGGGAATAAAGTAAAGATAATTTAACGTTAAAAATCCTATCTTTAGGCTGAAATTACATTATGAAAAAGATAACAAGCTTAGGTTATGACGTGGTGTTTGAAGATGATTTGAACGAACTACAGTCTTTTTTGATTGATCACGACTACTCCCAACTATTAATACTTGTAGACCGCAATACGAATGATCATTGCTTACCTGTGTTACAGGCGTCAATTCCGGATATTTTGGATTATGACATTATTGAAGTAGATCCCGGCGAAGAGAACAAGAATATTGACTTCTGTATCGGTGTATGGAAGACGATGCTTGACTTCGGTGCTGATCGAAAAGCGCTAATGTTAAATCTAGGAGGTGGCGTTGTTACAGACATGGGCGGATTCGCAGCAGCAACTTATAAAAGAGGGATAGACTTTATTAATGTACCGACGACATTGCTGTCTCAGGTAGATGCTTCGGTAGGTGGAAAGACAGGTATTGATCTAGACAACGTCAAAAATATCATTGGGACTTTTACTCAGCCACAGGCTGTGTTTATCTCTACGGTATTTTTGAAAACCTTAGATGACCGGCAGATTCGCTCCGGATTCGCAGAAATCATCAAACACGGCTTAATTCAAGACAAGGATTTATACAATAAATGTAGGTCATTGACATTGCCCGTTGTGCCGAATGAGATCGTATATGAGTCTGTTCAGATTAAAAATAAGGTAATCACGGAAGATCCGACAGAAAAGGGTTTACGTAAGATCTTAAACTTCGGACATACTATTGGCCATGCTATCGAAGGCTATTCTTTGGTGAATGATCAATCTCCCTTATTGCATGGCGAAGCGATCGCTATTGGTATGATCTGCGAGGCTTACCTTTCCCATCGCGTGAATAATCTTGATGATACCGAGTTGGAAGATATTGTACAGTACTTGAAGGCTGTCTATCCAGCTTATTCCATCGATCCATCGATTTATCCTGTGTTAGTCGACTTAATGCGCAATGATAAGAAAAACGAGAATAACCAATTAGGATTTGCATTGTTACGTAGCATTGGCGATTGCGATTACAACAAATATGTCGATGAAGATCTTATTATCGAGAGTTTAGATTACTACAGAAACTTAACTAAATAGATTATGAAGAAGTACGCGGTGTTCATAGTGCTATTGATGATTACTCTCTTCGGATTATCGGGCATTAGTTATGCGGCGTCGAAGAAAGTGTTGATCTTTACGAAGACCGCAGGCTTTCGACATGACAATATTGAAAAGGGCGTTGAAGTGTTGAAAAAGCTCTATGCAGAAATTGGTATACAATCAGTGCATTCAGAGGACGCAAATCTATTCTTATCAGATTCCCTAGCGACCTTTGATGCCGTTCTTTTCTTCAGTACTACAGGTACCATCTTCAATGAAGAGCAGAAGGTTGCATTTCAGAAGTATATACGCTCTGGCAAAGGCTTTATGGGCATTCATGCTGCAACAGATACAGAACATGACTGGCCGTGGTATAATCAATTGGTTGGCGCGTATTTCTTGAGCCATCCCAAAGTTCAAGAAGCCAAACTCCAAGTTTTAAATAGAAAGCACCCTGCAACCGAGCATTTAAACATGATATGGCTGCACAAAGATGAATGGTATGATTTCAAAGACGTTCAATCAGGTCTTAATGTTTTGATGAATCTAGATGAGAAGTCTTACGAAGGCGGTAAAATGGGCGAAGTTCACCCCATCGCTTGGTTTCAGGAATTTGAAGGCGCACGGATGTTTTATACTGGGTTGGGGCATACCAAAGAATCTTTTGATTCTATCGCTTTTCAAAAGCATGTGGTCGGAGGAATACGCTATGTGCTAGGCTTATAAGAACGATGTAAAAATATAGAAGGAGGCTAAATCAGTCTCCTTTTTTTTGTCTGTAAAAAAAATGTTGCAAAAATATTTTTTTTATTCAAGGCTTTACGTAACTTGTAGTATAGAACCTAATAAGTGAGGAGGAGCGGATAGGATTCACCAACTAGAGATTCCGCATCGTGAAGAGGCCATTTATAAACATTCATAGCTAATTTAAACGAACAAACATGAAACACACTTACACCCTTTCCCTTCGCAAAAGTACTTAGTGTAATTTCCACACGATTTGCATTGATATTCTAGCTAACGTAATTCGATGGCATGGAATGCTATTGCATAAAATTTTGGGAATTTACCAAGATATCATAACCTAATAGATGTATTCTTTCATATCAAGGATTTATTGTAACTATTAGGGCATTGTTTAATTAAAAATATTTGCATATGTAACCATTACCCAACTCCAATAAAACAACAAAACAACTAATATATTAAACTATGGGAAAATCAATTAAAACCATTAGTGGCTCTTACATTCCTAAAGGGCTGCTGAGGGGCGGTTTCCTGCTTTCTTTGGGACTTTTGTCATTCAGCAATATGGCTGTTGCCGAAGGTAACCTATGGAATAGGATATCAACCCATCCACTACATGCGGTACAATCTACCGTAAAAGGCCGTGTATTAGATGCTAATACAAAAGAGCCAATTGCTGGAGCCACTGTAAAAGTGGTCGGCAAATCGACTGCCACTTCTACCGATGATGCTGGTAATTTTGAGATTAGTGCTTCAGCAAATGACGTGCTGGAAGTTTCCTACATCGGCTATCTAAAGGCTTCCTCTGTTGTTACTTCGGTTTCTCAAAACATCACGATTGAAATGGGGGTTGACAAAACTACCTTCGAAGAGGTCGTAGTAACGGGCTATGGTGCTCAGCGCAAGAAAGATTTGACGGGATCTGTTGCGGTCGTAAATGTAAGCCAGTTAAAATCACAACCGGCAGCCACTGCAGTGGAAGCTTTACAAGGGCGAGCAACAGGGGTACAGATTGTCAACGATGGTGCTCCAGGTTCCACGCCTCAAATCCGTATTCGCGGTTACAGTACGATCAATAACAATGAACCCTTATATGTAATCGATGGCGTTCCGTATGAAGGAAAGTTAAGCTGGTTCAACCAGAACGATATCGAGACCATGCAGGTTTTGAAAGATGCTTCCGCGGCGTCCATTTATGGTGCTCGTGCTAACAATGGTGTTGTAATTATTACAACAAAATCGGGAAAAGCAGGAAAAACCTTGGTCAATGTAGACGCTTATGCCGGTGTCGGCGTGCCGAATAGGGGAGCATTTCCAAAAATGCTGAGTCCTCAGCAAGTTGTCGATATGAAGAATACCTTATTCGGAACGAATAATGTTGTTCCTGATTACCTACTTGCCGGTGCAAAAAATAAAGATATTACGCCGGCAGACGTGGAAATGTCGAAATACTATTATAACTTAAAAGATGCAAACAACTTCTACCAAATAACCAAAGCCAACAAAGAGGGAACCAATTGGTTCGACGAACTGTCGCAAAACGCACCCATCCAATCTTATCAAATTGGAGCAACAGGTGGTAGCGAAAATGCAACTTACGCCTTCTCAGGGGGCTATTTGGATCAAAAAGGAACCGTTATACATACCGGCTTCAGACGTTACAATGGACGTACGAATACCCAATTCTCAGCTCTAAACAAAAAACTCCGTTTTGGAGAGAATTTGCAATATAGCTATACGGAAGGTTATGGCTTCGGGGTGAACCCGAATACTGCCGGCGGATATATCGGGGAAGGTTCGGTAATGGGATTTGCATATCGTATTCAGAACGTTGTTCCGGTATATGACGAAGGAGGAAACTTCGCCGGAACCAAAGGCGGATGGGGTAATGGTCAAAACCCTGTAGCGATGTCCTACCGTGCGAAAGACAATATGAATCGTCAGAACTTTTTCTTCGGTAATGCATTTGCAGAATACGATGTAATCCAAGGTCTGACCGCTAGAACAAGCTTCGGTATCCGTTATGAGAATTACAATGGCCTAAGCTACAACTATCCGAATCCGGAATTCACGGAGGGATCTTTCAACAACGGTATGAGCGAATACCACGGTTACACTACAGAATGGACTTGGACCAATACCTTGAATTATAAACCAAACCTTGGAGAAGACCATAGCTTAAACGTGCTCGTAGGTACGGAGGCAATCAGCAATCGCAATAGAGGTATCAACGGCTCTAGAAATGGCTATTTCATCTTGAATAGTTTGGACTATTTCTATCTAGATGCCGGTAGTACGAATATCAATAACGGAGGATCAGGTTCGGTTGGCTCTATGTTCTCTTTAATGGGTAAGGCTGACTATTCTTATAAAGATCGCTACCTATTGAGCGCTACGGTTCGTCGTGATGGTTCATCGAACTTCGGTGAGAACAATCTATATGGGGTATTCCCAGGTATCAGCGGTGCATGGCGTATTTCTCAAGAAGAATTTGCTCAGGGTGCCGAATGGTTGACCGATTTGAAATTACGCGCAGGGTACGGGGTGACAGGTAACCAACGCATCAGTGCATATGAGTACTTGGCACGCTATAGAGCTTCTTTAACCCAATCGTCTTATCCTATTAATAATGAGGTAGTGACAGGTATCTGGAAAAGTAACTATCAGAACCCAGACATCAAATGGGAGCAAGTAAAATCATTGAACTTAGGTATTGACTTTGCTGTACTTCAAGGCGATTTGGACGGTTCCATCGACTGGTATAATAAAGCAACGGAAGACATGTTATTCCGCGTTCCTTTACCTGCGACTTCGGTAGGTCGTGCAACTTCGCCTTACCAAAATATTGGCGAGATGCGCAATCGTGGTATCGAGGCTAGCTTAGGTTACCACTATGGCCGCCGTCAAGAAAAACCTTTCACCCTAGACATCACTGGTACCATATCCACGTATAAGAATGAAGTTGTGTCCTTAGCACCGTCGATTACGCAAGTAAACTATGGAGCTTTCCGCAGTATGCAGACTTCTTTGTTGAAGACAGGAGAAGAGTTCGGTGCTTTCTATGGTTATCAGGCTGATGGAGTTTATAACGACGACGCGGAATTGTCAAATTCACCGATCTATCCAGGAGCACGCAAAGGCGGCGCAAAATACAAAGATATCAATGGTGATGGCAAGATCGATCCTGCTGACCGTACCATTATCGGAAGTCCACACCCTGATTTTGTTTACTCATTAAACTTAGCGGCTGCTTACAAAGACTTCGATCTGACCTTATTCTTCTACGGATCTCAAGGTAATGACCTTTACGAAGCGACTCGTTATTTCACAGATTTCGGAGTGTTCAACGGTCAATACAGCACGCGTTTATTAGATGCGTGGAGCCCGAACAATACGAGCAGCGAAGTGCCATCAATCATTGGTCAAGGCGATCTTAATGAAATGGAAGTGGCTACTTCATCGCTTTATATACAAGATGGTAGTTTCTTAAAGCTTAAAAACTTACAGATCGGTTATAACTTGAATACCACAAAATTGTTTGGCCAGAATACGTCTTTCAATAAAATGCGTATCTATTTTGGAGCAACAAATCTATTCACGATTACGAAGTACACTGGATTAGATCCAGAGATTTCAGCGACACCATCCGATTACCCGGCATTGGGCGTGGACTTTGGAGTTTATCCCCAATCAAGACAGTACACATTGGGCGTAAGCTTAGGATTCTAAGATTTTTATTATTTCAAAAGAACAAATATTATGAAACGATATAAACTATATACCTATCTATTTGTTGGCGCATTAGCGCTGAGCTCATGTGGGAAAGATTTCTTGCAGAAGCTGCCGCAAGGGGAGCTTTCTGAGCCACAGGTAGGAAATAAAGAAGGAGTTGAAGGTTCCCTGTTAGGAGCCTACAGTATTTTAAATGGTAATGTAAGTGGAACCTGGGGCAATTATGCCTCTGCACCCAGCCAATGGCTATTTGGCGAAGTGGCGTCCGATAATGCCCACAAAGGATCAGAAGGGGGAGACCAACCTTACATGGCTAATATTGAAAGTTATAAAGCAACGAGCGTCAATGATAACTTGAGCACCATGTGGCAAGTTTATTACGAGGGCATCTTGCGCTGTAACAATACATTGAAATTGCTTGCTGCCGATCAAAGCGGTACAAAAGAAATCACTGAAGAGCGTGCAAAGCAAATTCAAGGCGAAACCAAAATGCTACGAGCGCATTATTATTTCTATCTGTGGAGAATCTTTAAGAAGATTCCATACCTCGATGAAAATACCACCGCAGATCAGGCATTGACGATTGGCAACGATGTTGATGTGCTTCCTAAGATTGAGGAAGACTTACGCTTTGCCGTTGCTAACTTGAGCGAGCAAAAGTATAATAATGATGCCGGACGCATGAATAAACGCGCTGCGCAGGCTTATCTTGGAAAAGTTCTTTTATACAATAAAAAGTATCCAGAGGCGCTGACCTTGTTCAATGCGGTTATGGCAGGAACAGACCTAACCAGCATGCCATTTTGGAATAACTTCGATGTAACAAAAGAAAACGGCCCAGAAGCGCTTGTCGTTTCTAAACATGCTATCAATTCTAACGGAAATGCGGAGAATGGAAATGTCGGCGATATGCTTTCCGGATTGTCAGGAACTGCACCAGTTAACTGTTGTGGATTTTATCAGCCTACTATCGACCTTGTAAATGCATATAAGGTAGACGCAAATGGTTTACCATTGTTAGACAATTACAGAACAAACCCTTATGTGTCGGATTTCGGCCTACCAGCAAGTCAGAAAGAAGATTATGAGTTGAATGTTAATCTAGCGTTCGACCCACGTTTGGACTATACTGTTGGCCGTCGCGGTGTACAATACCTTGATTGGGGTACTATGGCGGGCGATTCATGGATTAGAGAGGTAGTAACCGGTGGTCCATTCGTAGGAATCAAAACGATGGTGCCTAAATCTCTATTTGGTGTTCAGACAGCTCCGGGTGAATATTATATTACCGGCTTAGATGTAAATATCATCCGTCTTGCGGATGTATATTTAATGGCAGCTGAATGCGAAATTGAGGCAGGAAGCTTAGCGAATGCATTGAAGTTAGTAAATGCCGTTCGAGCACGCGCAGCAACCCTAGCGCCTAAGAAGACAGCTTCTGGCGTCAATGCAGCAAAATATAATGTTAAACCTTATCCATCCTTCCCAGACAAGAATTTCGCACTTAAAGCAGTGCGCTTTGAGCGTCGCTTAGAGTTAGCGATGGAAGGACACCGTTTCTTCGACTTAGTACGTTGGGGAATCGCTAAAACTACGCTGGAAAGCTATTCAGCATTCGAAGGCGGAATTATCCCGACCTATAAAAACTTGGTATTCAATTCGAACAACGAGTATTGGCCGATCCCGCAGGAAGAGCTTGATAGAAACAGCAATTTGAAGCCTAATTAAATGAAAAAGCTGCCTGAAAAGGCAGCTTTTTCATTTAATTAGGCTTCAGTAGTTAGTTTTACTAAATACTAAATACTAAATACTAAATACTCACTACTCCCCATTCAAACCCCAATCAAACCCGCTCAGAAGCGGGTTTGATTGGGGTTTGAATGGGGTTTATATTGGGTAATAAAGGGATGTGACTAATCTTAGGTATCAGGTTCAATCTATTTCTCTTATATTTACCGATTATTGAATCAACCTTATGAAAAGAATCGTTGCGACTTGTTGTACTTTGCTGGTCACGTTATCTGTTTTTGCGCAAAACTTTAGTGAGCTCAGTGGGCTTTTTCAGAATTCTACTGTGTTAAACAAGCATTATGTAGGTTTCAGTTTGTATGATTTGTCGAGCAAGCAATTTGTTTACGGGCAGAATGAGGATAAGCATTTTACGCCAGCGTCCAATACTAAAGTCTTTACGCTTTATACGGCATTGAAGCTGATAGGCGATTCTATTCCCGGCTTAGCCTATGTGGAGCGCGGCGACTCCCTGATATTCTGGGGGACTGGCGATCCGACCTTTTTGCACGCGAAGTTTAAAGATGCTAAGGTTTTCAACTTTTTAAAAGATTCTAAGAAGCAACTATATTATGCGGCGACAAAGTCGCAGGAACCGTTCTACAGAAATGGTTGGTCGGTAGAGGATTATGAGTATTATTATCAACCGGAGGTTTCGGTATTTCCGATGTATGGAAATGTGATCGTATTTAAAGAGCAAGCTGGCAAATTAGAATTAACCCCACGCTGTTTTGACCGCTATATCAGTTATAAACAGGATACGACTTCCAGGTTTCTGATCCATAGAGATTATGGCTCTAATGTAATGGACTATAATTCCGTACCGTTGCCTAAGGGATATATCAATGAAAAGCCATTTCATGTTACGGATTCGTTGCTGATCAATTTGCTGCAAGACACGTTAAAGCGGCCTGTTGCTTTACTGCATGAACCCTTAGCTTTGGATGCCAAGATGATCTATTCGGTAAAAACGAGAGATGTGATTCGTGAAATGATGCTTCCGAGCGATAACTTTTTGGCAGAGCAGTTGAATATGGTAGCCTCTTTTGTAAAAAATAGAGCATTCCACACTAAGAGCCTGAGACAGCATATGCAGGAGGAATTCTATCGTTTCTTTCCCGACACGATCGAGTTGAGAGACGGCAGTGGTCTGTCTTCGTATAACAAGATCACGCCTAGGAGCATGGTGACTTTATTGAACTGGATTCATGCTGACATTCCGAACGAAGCAGATAAGTTTTATCTATTTCCTGCAGGCGGACTGGAAGGTACGCTAAAGAATGTTTATCCAACGCCGGGTGGCAAACCCTACGTATGGGCAAAAACCGGTACAATCAATTCGGTTCACTGTCAAAGTGGCTATATCGTGACGAAAAAGGGGAGTCGGTTTGCTTTCTCTTTCCTAAACAATAACTTTCTAGGAAGTGCCAGCCCTGTTCGAAAAGAAATGGTGAAAATAGTTAATTATATCTACGAAAACTATTAGTCGTAATTCAATACATTTGGGTATATTCGCTTAGCATTTTATGAAAATTATCAAGAAAAACGATAAGCGATTAATTCGTTCATGGTCCATGTATGATTGGGCTAATTCGGCTTACAATTTGGTTATTACTTCAACCATTTTTCCTGTCTATTATACTACGATTACAAGCAATAAAGAAACTGGCAACGATGTCGTTTCTTTTTTTGGTTTTGAACTTGTCAACACGGCATTGTCGAATTTTGCCCTGTCGATTGCTTATCTTTTGATGGCGATTTCGTTGCCCTTTATCTCGGCCTATTCCGATGCTGCAGGACAACGAAAGTTCTTCATGAAATTGTTTACCTATTTGGGCGCAATCGCCTGTATGGGTTTGTTTTTCTTCAAAATTGAAACCCTGGAACTTGGTATTATATTCTTTGCGCTCGCGGCAATGGGGTATATTGGCGGGGTAGCCTTCAATAACTCTTACTTACCGGTCATCGCGACGCCCGATCAACAAGATAGGGTGAGTGCTCAGGGATTTGCGTATGGCTATGTCGGCTGTGTTACGCTGCAATTGATCTGTTTCATCTTTGTGTTCAAGCCAGATTGGTTCGGTATCACCGACCCATCCTTACCTGCGAGGATATCCTTCTTTTTAGTTGGTCTGTGGTGGATTTCATTCGCACAGATACCTTTCCGCTTCCTTCCTAGAAACAGACCGACGATAGAGAACGAAAAGCTATCATTCTTTGTTAAGGCGAGGAAGGAGTTTACATCGGTTTTAAATAAGATCCGTCAAATTCCTGCCATCAAGCGCTTCTTGCCGGCATATTTCTTTTATGCTATGGGCGTGCAGACGATCATGATCGTTGCTGCAGCATTCGGCGAAAAGGTGTTGAATTTGGGTGCGACGAAGCTGATTGCTTCCATCTTATTGATTCAATTGGTTGCGATCGGCGGAGCCTTCATTATGTCGGGTTTGGCGAAGCGATTTGGAAATATTAAGGTGTTGATCTTTGTTGTTACGATTTGGATTTTCATCTGTATTGCTGCATACTTCCTAAGCAACGAATACCAGTTCTACGGAATGGCGTTCTTAGTAGGCTTGTTAATGGGAGGGATACAGTCACTGTCTAGGTCGACCTATTCCAAGCTTATTCCTACTGATGTTGAGGATACTACCGCGTTTTTTAGTTTTTACGATGTTTCCGAAAAACTCGCGATTGTAATCGGACTGTTCACCTTCGGGATCATTGAGCAGGTCACGCATAATATTCGTTATTCAGCACTTTGCATGTCTGTATTTTTTATTATTGGGCTGTTGTTGTTGTTTCGTGTTTTAAAATTTAATAAATTACAGATTATTCAACGCTATTAATGCATAAAGTCGAGCTATTTATACCTTGTTTTATTGATCAACTTTATCCGGAAACAGCCTTCAATACCATCAAATTATTGGAGAAGGCTGGCTGTGATGTGATATATAATACAGAACAAACCTGTTGTGGTCAACCTGCTTATAATGCAGGATTTTGGGATGATGCGAAGTCAATTGGCCAAAAGTTTCTTAATGATTTTACGGAGGAGCATCCTATTGTTTCGCCATCCGCTTCATGTACGGGGATGGTGCGCGAGGGCTATGATGATCTATTTACGAATACAACAGACCATAATCGTTGTCGTGGTATTCAGCGCAATATCTTCGAGATATCAGACTTTCTGGTCAACGTCATGAAGAAAGAGTATTTCGGTGCAGAACTAGTCGGTAGGGCGGTTTACCATGATTCCTGCTCAGCTCTGCGCGAATGTAAAATTAAGGATGAACCGCGTGTATTACTTAGCCACGTTGGCGGACTTGAGATCGTCGAGATGCGCGATCAGGAGACCTGCTGTGGATTTGGCGGCACTTTTGCGGTGAAGTTCGAAGGGATCTCATCGGCTATGGCGGAACAGAAAGTGAAAAATGCGCTGGCTGTAAACGCCGAATACATTATATCGACCGATGCATCCTGCTTGTTGCAATTACAAGCCTATATTGATAAACACAAGTTAGCGATCAAGACGATACATCTTGTAGATGTATTGACGTCTGGATGGGCCAACATTTAAAACACTAATATTTAAACTATGAACTCAAGAAGAGAATTTTTAAGAAATCTAGGGTTAGTTGCAGCTGGAGTAACCATTGCACCTTCTTTAGATGTTTTTGCAGCGAAGAAAAGCTGGTTTGATATTTCTTTGGCTGAATGGTCATTGCATAAGAAGTTGTTCAAAGGGGATTTGAAAAATATTGACTTCCCAGAGTATACAGCGAAGAATTTTGGTATTTACGGAGTTGAATATGTAAATCAATTCTTTAAGGATAAAGCTCAGGATATGACTTACTTAAAGGATTTGAACAATAGAGCGAAAGATAATGGTGTTAAGAATGTTTTGATCATGATCGACGGTGAGGGTTCATTAGGAGATCGCGATGAAAACAAACGTTTAAAGGCGGTTGAAAATCATCATAAATGGATTGATGCGGCAAATTTCTTAGGATGTCGTGCAATCCGCGTAAATGCTGCAGGTGAGGGAACGAAGGAAGAGGTAAAAGACCAAGTAGTAAAAAGTCTTTCTGCTTTAGCTGATTACGGTAAGAAAGGAAAGATAAATGTAATCGTTGAGAACCATGGCGGGATTTCATCTCATGGCGACTGGTTAGCGGATGTATTGAAAACGGTGAACAAAAAGAACTGCGGTAGTCTTCCGGATTTTGGTAACTTCTATGAGTACGACCGTTATCAAGGAGTAACTGATTTGATGCCATATGCAAAAGGGGTGAGCGCGAAGTCGCATGCTTTTGATGCAAATGGCAATGAAACAGGTATCGATTATGCTAAAATGATGGATATTGTGAAGGAAGCTGGATACAAAGGCTATGTTGGAATTGAGTTTGAAGGCGATAAAATCAGCGAAGATGAGGGTATCAAATTAACGAAAGCCTTGTTGGAGCGTTTTAAATAGACGTTGTGAAAAAGTATTTGCATCAAATACTGATAATAATTTTAATAAGCTGTACAACAGTTGTTCAAGGACAATCGAAAGAAGCGAAGCTTCAGGTATGGCAAGACAGTTTAGCAAGTCTGGGGCGCGCCATGTTCTCCAGACTTTCTGAACCTGAGCGGATGCAGAAGAACTTCAGTTTTGTGAAGACCCTAGTTTCTGCATTGAAGGAAAACAACTCTTATCAATTTGCTTTTCCGAAGCTCAAGATGATTTCTATTCTGAACTCTCCGGATCAGAATTTCCGCATTTTTTCCTGGAATATACCCTTAGATGATGGCTCGTATCTTTACTATGGCGCTATTCAATTTGCGACAAGTAACGGTCAGCTGGAGTTGATCCCTTTGTTAGATAAAACCTTTGAGATTAAAGAGCCGTTGAAGGCTATCGTCAAAGCAGATAACTGGTATGGGGCGCAGTATTATGATATCCGCAAGTTGGGGGCGAACTCTTATGTTCTGCTTGGATGGAAGGGACATCATGCAGATTACACGCAGAAAGTAATCGATGTCGTGGAATTGCAGGGACCAAAACAGGTTGTCTTTGGTAAAAATGTTTTTACAGACGATCGTTCCTTATCGCGAAAAGTATTTAATTATACCCGCCAAGCGAGTATGTATTTGGTCTTTAATCCGAAGGCAAGCCGCTTCGAATTTGATCATTTAGTGCCCGCTGACCCTAAATTAGAAGGCAATTTTAAATATTATGGCCCCGATTTATCCTATGATGCCTATTATTTGGACAAAGGAGCCCTTCGTTTCGAGTCTGACGTCGAAGTTTCAAACCCCGCACGAGGGGATGAAGATAGTTTCTTAGCGCCTAATCGGAGAGATGTTAAAAAGGAAAGCGGTTTTTAAAAGCTATGGAGATTGTGAATAAAAATTTGTTTATTTGCTTTTTCAATAAAATTTTGTTCTGTAGATAATCACACATTAAACTAAATTAAAGGATAATATATGAATCAAGAGAGAGACGCAGAATTAGTCCAGCACCTTTCCAAGCAAGGAGTTGACGACAAGATGGTTATGGGCCATCCAGCCAGTCTTTTTGTACTCTTCTTTACTGAGATGTGGGAGCGTTTCAGTTATTATGGGATGCGTGCATTGTTAACTGTATTTTTAATTACAGAAATCGCAAAAGGCGGTTGGGGTTGGACTAATGCTGAAGCCATGAATTTATATGCATGGTATACAGGACTAGTATATTTAACACCATTGATCGGCGGTATGATTGCCGATAAATTAACTGGTTATAGAAAGGCTATTATCTTAGGTGCATTGATCATGACTTTAGGGCATGCTTCGATGGCATTGGAGACTTTCAATAACTCATACTTCTACATCGGATTGGTATTGATGATTTTAGGAAATGGTTTGTTCAAACCGAATATTTCCTCGATGGTTGGTCAATTGTATCCTGATAAAAGTTCTAAGAAAGATGCGGGTTATACTATTTTCTACATGGGTATCAACTCGGGTGCTTTCCTAGGTATGTTATTGTGTGGTTATATCGGCGAAAAAGTAGGTTGGCATTATGGTTTTGGTCTTGCTGGGGTATTCATGTTCTTCGGTATGATTCAGTTCTATTTTGCGCAAAAGATATTCGGTATTATCGGTGAAAAACCGGGTACAGAGCATAAACCAGAGGAAAATTTGGTAAGTGTTCAAGAAGAGGATCATACTCCTGCTAACGTGGTGAGAGATCGTCTAATCGTTGTTGCTGTATTGATGATTGCAAGTATCTTCTTTTTCTTCGCTTTTGAGCAAGCAGGTGGATCGATGACTATCTTTGCGAAAGATTATACGCAACGTGTTCTTTCGGGTAATTCTGGCGAGATCTTTAAGTGGGTTGATGCTGCTCTAACGATTTTCCCGATCATGATCGTGACTTATGTACTCTTTAAATTATCGCAAAAGATTGTTGATAAATACCCGCTAACGGTACTATTTACGGCGATTTCATTTGCTATTATTTGGGGATTAGGTATATGGAAGGTTTACAAAGAATTTAGCTTAGATCAGACTGAAGTAACTGTTTCTTGGTTCCAGATCCTGAACTCATTCTTTATTATTACCCTAGCTTCCTCTTTCAGTAAGCTGTGGGAAAAAGTATGGAATCCTTCGGGGCCGGTGAAGTTCGCATTCGGATTACTTCTTGTAGGCGTTGGTTTCTTAGCTTTAGCTTATGGCTCGATGTCTATCCCTCAGGGTGCAAAAACAGCCTCTGTTAGTATGATTTGGTTAATCCTAGCTTATTTCTTCCATACAACGGGAGAGCTTTGTCTGTCGCCAGTTGGTCTTTCTTATGTGAGTAAACTGTCGCCAAAGAAGTTTGCAGGACTATTATTTGGTCTTTGGTTTACTGCTTCGGCTATTGCAAACTTTATCGCAGGTAAGACTGGTTCGTACATTGACTATATCGTTCAAACGTACTCCATGACGACTTTCTTCCTGATTATTGCCGCATTACCAGCGGGAGCAGCATTATTATTACTGATGTTCAATGGTAAATTGAAAAAGATGATGCACGGTATCAACTAAGGATATCACAATAATATTAAAGCCGGTTTGTTCTACAGACCGGCTTTTTTTGTGAAAGTGTCTTTTTTAGAGGCCATCAAGAACTTTTATTTCTATCGCTGTTTCAGTGGAAATATGGAATTTTTGCATTGAATTATCCAATTAATCAAATAATAGTTCGCTTAAATTATTACTTTTACACGTTTGAATAAAATTGATGTTTGGGAGCATCCTTTTTATATCTTGCGATTGTTGCCTCCTGTTATGAGTTTCACTCGGAGGGAGCGGAGGCGGATGCTTTGGCCATTGTTGTCTGAACAGTCGTTTATTAATCTAAATAGTAATTTTTGATGAATCAAGAGTCAGAAGCTTCGTTTTCGGAAGAACTAGAGAAGCAGGGGATTGATGGGAGCCTCGTATTAGGGCATCCGTCGGGTCTTTTTGTGTTGTTTTTTACGGAAATGTGGGAGCGTTTTTCCTTCTACGGGATGCGCGTATTATTAATCAACTTTCTTACCAGCGCGATTATTTCAGGGAGTCCTTTCTCTGGTTGGGGCTGGGATCCGGTGCAGGCAGGAGCATTATATGGTACATATGCGATGCTTTTGTACATCACGCCTATTTTCGGGGGTATTGTTGCCGATAAGTATTTGGGTTATCGCTATGCTGTTGTCGTCGGTGCTGCTATTATGACCTTAGGTCACCTTTTTATGGCATTTGACACTCCTCTATTTCTTTATTTGGGTCTAGGTGCTTTGGTATTGGGTACAGGCTTCTTCAAGCCTAATATGACCTCTATACTGTCTGAAATGTACAAGAAATTCCCGCAAAAGAAGGATGGAGCATACACTATTTTCTATATGGGTGTAAACTCTGGTGCTTTCTTCGGGATGATGCTATGTGGTTATTTGGGAGAGAAAGTAGGTTGGCATTGGGGATTTGGTCTTGCGGGTGTCTTCATGTTCTTAGGAACACTGCAGTTTTGGTTCGCAAAGCCCATTTTTGGTAAGGTTGGCGATCCGCCAAGTAAAGAACTAGCTGCTGAGAAGGCTGCTGCAGTCAATACAGACTTGCCGGAGGATAAGCCTAATCCTTTCACCAAATTGGATTCTATTCTGATCTTCGTGATGACCGTTTTGGGATTGGGGTTTGCGTTCAATGATCCGCTTTCGAAGATTGCTGGTGTTGACTTGCTCGAGAATTTCCAAATCGGATCTATGGCAGGGCAGAATGTGGCAATCCTGATTGCATTAGTATTGTTCTTGTTCGTCGTAATTTCTAGGTTGGCTAGATATACAAAGGTTGTTCGAGATCGCTTGATAGCCGTTATTATATTCGCGTTTTTCGTAGTATTCTTCTGGATGTCGTTTGAACAGGGCGCCTCTTCCTTGGTAATTTTTGCACGTGAGAACGTGGATAGAAGCTTATCAGGGAGTTCACTGACGATCTTTAATATCATCAATACCTTGCTTACCGTTGTTCCTTTGGCTTTAGTAACCTATGTCGTGGTCCTATTGACAAAGAAAACTTATGGCAAGGCACCATTATCCAACGTTGTGCAGTTCGTTTGTTTTGCTGGCGTTTGGGCTGTTGCGCTGTGGATGTTATACAATGAGTTTACGGCAGAATCTTCGGAGATTACGGTTTCCTGGTTCTCCATTATGAACTCTTTCTTCATTATCACCTTTGCGAACTTTGTTTCCAAAATCTGGGATTCTAAATATAATCCGCCAGCGACCTTTAAATATGGACTTGGTCTAATCATTATGGCAATCGGATTCGGATTGTTAGCATTCGGTGCTTATGGCATTCAGGATGGTATCAAGGTTTCGATGGTATGGCTGATATTGGCTTACATGTTCCATACGCTTGGCGAGCTTTGTTTATCCCCGGTTGGACTATCTTATGTTTCCAAGTTGGTGCCTGCAAGGATGATCGGATTTATGTTCGGTATGTGGTATCTCGCGATTGCAATCGGTAATAAGTTGGCTGCCATCATAGGTGGACAGATTGAGGTTATTACCAAACAATATTCTTTAAGTACATTTTTCTTGATCTTTACGATCGTTCCAATAGTAGCTGGATTATTGGTGATGATGCTTCATCCGGTAATCAAGAAATTAATGCATGGTGTAAAATAAAATAAATTACAATAATTAACATTATGGCTACAGGAGCACACAACACGCTTGAAGAAATTCAAGACTTTAAAGGGAAGTATCCAAAGCAGATTTGGAGATTGTTCTTCTCGGAGATGTGGGAGCGGTTCTGTTTTTACGGAATGCGCGGTATGTTGGTTTTCTTTATGATCACCCAGCTTAATTTCGGTGAGAAAGAAGCTAATTTACAGTATGGAGCGACGCAGGCATTCGTATATGCCTTTACATTTATAGGAGGGCTCTTCGCAGACAAAATACTCGGGTTTCGGAAATCCCTGTTCTTTGGCGGATTATTGATGATCGTGGGGTCGGTGTTATTATCGATCGATACGCATCAGTTTTTCTTCTTCGGATTGGCCTTTATCATTATCGGAACGGGATTTTTCAAGCCTAACATCTCGACGATGGTAGGAGAGCTGTATAAAGATGGCGATAGCCGTCGCGATGCGGGTTTCTCTTTATTCTATGCAGGGATCAATCTAGGAGCTTTCTTAGGCGGGTATATCTGCGTTGCAATCGGAAAAGGCTACATGCTGAGCTCGGTAATCGATGAGGCACATCGTTGGAATGTTGCTTTCGGTCTGGCGGCTGTAGGTATGTTGATCAGTCTGATCAACTTCCAGTTTACCAAGCATGAGTTAGGACCTATCGGGTTGCAACCGGGACATCCGGATGCCATCGTCAAGGCTAAGCCTTTACCGAAATGGGTGGAATATGCAGTATATATCGGAACACTTTTGTTAGTGCCATTGATTCAGGTCATGGTTTCTAAAACGCAGTACACCGATTACTTTATGTATACCATCGGTCCCCTGACATTGATTTACTTGTTTTACGAGATGTCGAAAGTGGAGAAGAAGGAGCGTCATAAGCTTATCGCTGCATTGATCTTTATCTTGTTTTCCATCGTATTCTGGGGTATTTATGAGCAGAGCGGCGGCTCCTTGAGCATCTTCGCTGCTAAGAACTTAAATGATTCGGTATTGGGAGGAGCATTCCGCTTAGACCCAAATGGAGTAAACAACTCCGGAGGAGCTTTCTTTATTATCATCTTAGCACCGGTATTCGGACTACTTTGGTTATGGATGGCAAAGCGCAGGATTGAACCCAATACGGTAATCAAATTTGGTTTAGGTTTCTTGTTCTTAGGTTTAGGATTCTATGTGCTGTATGCTACTCGCTTTTTTGCAGACGATGGAATGACATCTTTAGACATCTTTACGCTTGCCTTATTGGTTATCACGGTTGGAGAGCTATGTTTATCGCCAATTGGATTGTCGATCATGACGAAGTTATCGCCTGCGAAATTGCAAGGTATCATGATGGGGATGTGGTTCCTCGCAAGTGCTTATGGTCAATATGTTGCTGGTTTAATTGGCGCAAATATGGCAGAAGCAAGAGAAGGCGATTCGCTGATGGATAAGTTAATAACCTATACGGAGGGCTATAAACAACTCGGATTATATTCGCTGATCGCAGGAGTAATCTTGATTGCACTTTCACCGATGATCAAAAAGTTGATGCATGGGGTTAATTAGTCCCTAAGATCTTATATATAAGCCGGTTTGTAGTAACAAATCGGCTTTTTTGTGTTTTATGCCATGCTGCAAAGGGTTAATAGTTCGGCTAAATTGTTACCTTTACATTTCAAAAAGTATACAGTGTCAGACAGTATTATTATTATTCCTACCTACAACGAGAAGGAGAATATAGAAAGAATTATCAGAAAAGTGTTTTCATTGGAGATCCCATTTCACATCTTGGTGGTGGATGACGGCTCTCCCGATGGTACTGCTCAAATTCTAAAAAGCTTACAACAAGAGTTTCCCGGCGAATTGCACTTAGAAGAAAGAAGAGGGAAGTTAGGATTAGGAACAGCATACATCCATGGCTTCAAGTGGTCGCTGCAGCGAAATTATGAGTTCATCTTCGAAATGGATGCAGACTTTAGCCACAATCCTGACGATTTAATGAGGCTGCGTGCTGCCTGCTTGAACGACGGTGCAGATATGGCGATTGGATCTAGATATATCAAGGGCGTCAATGTTGTCAACTGGCCTATGAAACGTGTTTTGATGTCTTATTTTGCTTCAGGCTACGTACGTATGATTACCCGCATTGACATTCGAGATGCAACGGCAGGCTTTGTGTGCTTTAGAAGAAAAGTATTGGAGACGATCGACTTAGATAAGATTAAGTTCGTAGGCTATGCTTTTCAGATTGAAATGAAGTTTACTGCAATCAAATATGGCTTCAACGTTGTTGAAATCCCTATTATTTTTACCGATCGAACCCTAGGCACTTCTAAGATGAGTACAAAGATTTTTAAAGAAGCATTCTTTGGCGTAATCCAAATGAAAATTGCTAGTTTTTTCAAAAATTACAATAAATAGCGAATTTTTCTGTTTTATTGAGTAGAGTTATCCTATATATGAACGAAAACCTTGACCCAAATCCCGAAAGATTGACCCCAACAGACAAAGACTTGGAGCGCGTATTGCGGCCCCAGACTTTTGATGATTTCACGGGGCAAGCTAAGATTTTGGAGAACCTTTCGATATTTGTTAGAGCGGCAAAGCTTCGTGGTGAAGCTTTAGACCATGTATTGTTACATGGTCCTCCAGGACTTGGTAAGACAACTTTATCCCACATCATTGCTAATGAGATGGGGGTAGGGATTAAGATTACTTCGGGTCCTGTATTGGATAAACCCGGCGATCTTGCTGGTTTATTAACAAATCTTGATGAAGGCGATATCTTATTCATTGACGAGATACACCGTTTAAGCCCCCTAGTTGAAGAATATCTGTATTCGGCGATGGAAGATTTCAAGATTGACATCATGTTGGAAACAGGTCCAAATGCGCGTTCTGTTCAAATCTCCTTAAATCCATTTACCTTAGTTGGTGCAACGACGCGTTCAGGGTTGCTTACAGCACCGTTACGTGCTCGCTTTGGTATCAACTCTAGGCTTCAATATTATGATGCAAAGTTGCTGACCGATATTATTATGCGTTCAGCGATGATTCTAAATGTGCCGATTTCCGAAGAAGGGGCATTCGAGATAGCGCGCAGAAGTCGTGGTACTCCACGTATAGCAAATGCATTGTTGCGCAGAACGCGTGACTTTGCACAAATCAAGGGCAACGGCTCTATCGATATGGCTATAGCGCAGTTCGCTCTGAACGCCTTAAACGTAGATGAGAACGGTCTTGATGAGATGGATAATAAAATTTTGAGCACAATTATTGATAAGTTCAAAGGTGGCCCGGTGGGGGTGAAGACTATTGCTACGGCAGTAGGTGAAGATGAAGGCACCATTGAAGAAGTATATGAGCCCTTTTTAATTCAAGAGGGGTACCTAATGCGAACCTCTAGAGGTAGAGAGTGTACAGAGCTTGCATTTAAACATTTAGGAAAAACAAATCATTACAAAGGAAATACATTGTTTTAAGTTATGCAGTTGAAAAGAATACTAAGCCTAGGACTCATCTCGATTCCGTTTTTATTAAATGCCCAAACATTAAAATGTCCTCCCGTAGATCGCTACGGAAATGCTAATCAAAAGTTTGATCTAACGGTTGGCGCTGGACCTACATTTCTTTATGGGGATATCAACCATGAAACTAATGTTGGTTATGCTGGCGCGTTAAAGCTTGATTATAAACTATACAAAGGTCTTTACATCGGGCTCGAAGGACAGTTGGGACGTCTTACCGCAAGAGGCAATGACAATGTGTTAGATCCAGATTGGGATCCTCGCTTTGTGGAAAATCAATTCTATGTCACTGGATTGTTGAATGCGACCGTCTATCCTTACCGCTTTTTTGTTAATGAGCGTGACCTGTTCAGAGCTACCGGTATTGAGAAGTATGTCTTGAACGGTTTCTACGTAGGAATCGGAGCAGGTGCAATCTTCAACAATTACGCTAAAATACAACGCGGGACTACGTTTAGGTATAGAGCTTCTGATGGTACTGAGATTGTGCAGGAGATTCCTGAAGGCATTGTCAATGGGCCATACGAATTAGTCGAACGTTATGATGAAGCAGGTAATTTAGTTGCGACTAAGCAATTTAAAAGTAAATCAAAGGATATCTTATTCCCGGTGCTTAATGCGGGTTTAGCTGTTCCGTTGAACAAATATAGCAGCTATTATCGATCAGGATACTATAGCCTCGTCGTGAACACACAATTCACATTCTCGCAAGGAGAAGATATTGACGGATACGATCCATTGACTGCAGACGGAGCATCTGCTAGTAAATATAACGACATGTATAACTTTACCTCTTTAGGAATTCGTTATACGTTTTAATATTCGGTTACCTCGGCTTTTCAGAGCCGGGGTAGCTTCTTTTTCTAAAGCCATTTCTATGCGCAAGCGTAGTTCATTGGCAATCCAATCATGTTTCTTATTAAGGTCTGCAAGGATGTCCATCACATTGACTTGGACGGCGACCGGACAATCGCTATGGTCCAGAATATTGAAAGACTTTTCTAATATGGTTTCTTCCTGTTCCTCATCGATAAGCATCTTATCATTATGTTTGGATAGTATCCACATCAAAAGCTTGCTGTAGCTTCTTAAAACACTCCAATTACTGGTATTACAATATATGCGGATGATATCGGAAGCATAATCCGAGAAGAACGCTGTTTCCTTCAAAAAGAAATGCTCCACATACCAGGCGGCTCGAAACGCCAGTCGATAATCTGCTGTCTGTTCGCTCCATTCGATCAATTGTGAAACAGAGAACGTTGCGATGGTCTGCTCAGTAATGCCAGCAGCACTATTGTTCAATAGTGCTGCTAACATTTCTTCTTTGTTTATTTTCATATTATCTTCTCACTGGGCGATCTCTGTTAATCTCGGTCATATCGACTTCATTAATCTTTGATTCGCCTAATAGGTGTTCGCTGAAATAATCGGCCATGCGCCAGAAGAAGTATTCTGTCATCTCTCCAAAAGCATGACGTTGTCCTGGAAGTAACACAAAATCAAAACGTTTGTTTGCTTTGATTAAAGCGTCTACCATACGGATAGAATTCGCTGGGTGTACATTGTTGTCAATATCACCAGTAACGATCAATAACTTACCTTTTAAGTTTTTCGCTAGATCCGAATTACGCTCAATCTGATAATTGAATGTGGTATCGCCTTTTGCAGAAACATTCTCTTTTACCCCATGGTGTCTTTCGCTCCACCAACGGTTGTAGATGTTGTTCTCGTGATTACCCGCACCCGATACGGCAACCTTAAAGAAATCCGGATAAACCAACATCGCTGCTGTCGACATAAATCCACCTCCAGAGTGGCCCGTAATACCCACGCGGTCGATGTCGATAAAGCTGTATTTATTCGCGAGTTGCTCTGCGACTACCTTTTTGTCTTCCAAACCATAATCTCTTAAGTTTCCATAACCATATGTGTGATACCATTTCGAACGTGAAGGATGTCCGCCACGGTTACCAACAGACACGACGATAAAGCCCATCTGTGCTAAACGATCGATACGGTCCATGCTTCTTCCAAAGCTTTTGTTCACAGCCTCGGTTTGCGGGCCTGGATAAACGTATTCTATAATAGGGTAGGTCTTGGTCGAGTCAAAGTCAAAAGGCTTGTACATCACACCGTAGAGGTCCGTAACGCCGTCTCCCGCTTTTACTTTGAATGGCTCAGGGAATTTGTAGCCCGCAGCAAACAACTGCGACAAATCCGACTCCTCCAATTTCATGATCAGCTGTCCATTCGAATTATATAAATTACTAACAGGAGCAGTATTCACACGTGAGAAGTTGTCTACAAAGTAGTTTGCACTCTCACTGGCAGCAACCTGATGGTCAAAATCGCCAGGCGTTAGCAGGCTAATTCTTCCACCATTCTTATTCACCGAGTAAAAGTACGTATAATATGGGTCGGAGTCTTTTTCTTTGCCATTTGCTTTAAATAGCAAGTTCCCAGTACCCTCTTGATAAGCGGTAAGCTCATCACAGTGGAAATCACCCTTAGTAATCTGATGGATCAATTTGCCTTGAATATCGTAAAGATAGAAATGGCCCCATCCGTCGCGCTGCGACCAATGGATAAATTGTTTGCCATTATTTACAATATAAGGCTTCTTGATGTCCAGATAAACGTTAGAACGCTCTTCCACTAATGTTCTAAGTTTACCATTAACGTCGACAGCAACAATATCAATGCGCTTTAAATCTCTACTCGAACGCGCGATATAGAACTCATTATCATTACCATGCCAGTAGTTGATGAAATACTTTCCTTTAAAGCTTTCCTTGCTGCGATCCTTATTCCAAAGGCTAATCGTTTGGTTTTTGAATGCTTGCACATCCACGCGCTTAGGCTTAAGATCAGCAGCATCGAAGATAAATAAATCAGTCTCGGTAGAGTCTAATTCGCCTGGCATCAGATACTTGTAAGTCTCTAAAGTAGGACGTTTTCCACCTACATTATTGATTACCCATAAGGCACTTAAGTTTCTGTTATCCTTACGTGTTATGGCGAAATGCTTTCCGTTAGGCGACCAATTTAACCAAACTGCATTACGCTTCTTTTTCTCTTCATCTTCAGACTTCTTATCGCCCGTTGTTACACTATATGGCTCGCCGCCCCAACTGTAATATTGCACACCATCGGTCGTAATCTGATGTTCTACAATAGTCGAGTCTTTCTCATCTTTGATAGCCTTTTGGTAATTCGCATAATCCATCCAGTATAGGTTGTAATTCTTGCTATAGAATACCTTCGTCGTATCTGGATTGAAGCTTCCCCATGATAGACGGTCCTTTTTCTCCGTCGTATCGCTGATTTCTTTCAGATTATTATTGGAAAGGTTGTATTCGAAAAAGAATACTTTCTTCTTAATCGTATCGCTTTTGTTGGTCAGCTTTTTAATCTCTTCTTTCGATTTTACAGTGTCTTTAGAACTCTGCACTTCGAAACGAACGATATTGTCGCTGTTATCTTTAAATCGTAGGTTCTGAATGCTTAGATGTTGTGCATCGAATGGATTTCTAACTATAGAGGTGATTCTAGCTGCCATTTCTGAGCGGTCGAACATCTCTTTTTTTGAGCGAGCCTTCGGGTCGACGATATACCAGTTCTTTCCCTGCGGGCTGCTGTACTCATACCAGAATTTGTCGGAGAAGTTAATCCAGTTTGGGGATACTTCTGTCGAGAAGATCATTGTTCTCAAGCGTGCCGGAGAAAACTTGGCTGCTTGTTGGTAATTTGGTTTCGCAAGGGTACTCTTTTCCTGGGCGAAAAGTATACCTGTGCAAATAAATAATAGGCTTAAATAAACTTTTTTCATTTAATAATTATAGAAATTGAAGAAAGAGCGAAAATATCTCTTTTTCCAGTCAAAAATGCATCCTGACTGTATCATTTTCGATAGGCTGATTAGGAATAGAACTTTTCGTTGAAATTCACCAGAAACAACTCTTGTGTTGCGCGGGTAATGGCTGTGTAAAGCCAGCGAAGGAACTCGGTATTCAGCATTTCGTCGATCATATAGCCTTGGTCGACGAATACCAAAGGCCATTGTCCACCTTGAGCTTTATGACAGGTAATAGCATAAGCAAACTTGATCTGCAATGCATTATAATAGGGGTCTTTCTTTATCGCCTCTAGTCGATCTTTCTTATAGCCAATATCTGCATAATCGGCAGCAATGCGCTCGTATAGCTCTTTCTGTTGCTCGTAGGGGAGGTTGGGCGAGTCGACATAAAGACTGTCTAACAATACTCTGCAGCGGATTGCATCCCCTTCGTTGTTATCCATGAACTCCAGGTAAAGGTCGGCAAAACGGAAACCATGCATATCATGTACATTGCTGACCTTCTTAATCACAGCCATATCGCCATTAGCGATAAAACCGGTGTTCTTTTCATCGTTATCCTGAAGCCAGTAATAATTGTTCCGAACGACCATGATCAAGTCTCCGCCCGTAATCTCCTCCTCGCGAAATAGAATCTGATTTCTGATATGACGATTGTACAAGTTCGCCGATTTGTTAGAGCGGCAGATAACCATGCAGTTTTCCAAACCAAACTTGTCATACGCATAATGTAGCCCCTCAATCAGCCGATCTCCATTCATCCGGAAGATATCGCGGTAGCTATTCGTCACAAATTGTGGGTAGCTGTATTCTGGCGCTTCCTCTTCCAAACGTATCTCATTTCTAATCTTCGTCGCATTAAAAAGAATCCCCGAATTCTTATCCTGGCGAACGACATCGGTGAGCTCATAATGCATCACCTGCAAGCCGAACACATCCGAAAGGTATGCCGGAATCAAAGCGGGGCTTTCTTCCAGGCTGACAGGAGGGAGCTGGGCAATATCACCCACAAACATGATGGAGCAGTTTTCTCCTGACTGCACATACTGCAATAAGTCAGATAATAGGCCGTTGGAAAACATTGACATACCTTCGTTTGATATCATCGATGCTTCATCTACAATAAACAGGGTGTTCTCGTGAATATTGTCGCCTAGTTCAAAATCCATCTGTATGCTTGCTGCCGATTTCTTGCGGTAGATCTTCTTATGAATTGTTAAAGCCTTCCTGCCCGAATAGGCAGACATTACTTTAGCTGCTCGCCCCGTAGGAGCTAACAGCACGGATCGTTTCTGCAGTCTCGGCAAGGCATTAACCAATGCGCCAATAATTGAGGTCTTTCCCGTACCGGCATATCCCTTCAATACGAAGCAGCTATCCTCGGCAAAGGTATGTAAGAATTCCTCCAATAGCTGGAACACTTCCACTTGCTGTTGAGTAGGTTGATGCGAGAACTGTTGACGTAGGATATTTTGAATGTGCACATTCCAAAGTTATCTAAAAGGTTGGTCAATCCAATTTTAAAAACTATTTTTGTGTTCCTAGCAAAGGCGAAATAATGAATTATACTGCAGCAGATTTTCATCTACACTTTATTGCAAAATACACCCTAATAGTCAAAGCAAACTTCGTGTATGATATCCTATATGTGATTGACCAAGAGGGGCAATTGCTTGTTTATATGAAGTATGATAGCAACAAGCCTTCCGAGGAAGCGCTTAAGCTGTTAAGCTTGCCTTTTCAGCAGGTGTATGTTAGTTTGCCACAAAGCAACCTAACATTCATTCCGGCAGATCTTTATCAAGAAGACGATCAGGAGCTTTATCACGACTTTATGGAAAATCCGAATCAGGCAATTGAAGTTGCAGATCTTGATTACTTGCAAATCAAGGCCGTATTCCAGTACGATGTTCTTTTAGCGCAACGTTGGAAATCTTTATTTCCTGAAGCACATCTAATCCCTGAGTTCAAGCTGAACCTTATGCAGGTTAGGCCGCATGTTCCTTTGAAAGGAGAGGTATTGGGCGTTGTGTTCAACGATACGAGTACCGACTTATTCTTATTCATAAACGGACAATTCCAATTCTTCAATAACTTTGAAGTGATTACAGAAGATGATTTAAGCTATTTCATCTTAAATCTGTATCAGACCTTCGGAATTAAAGATAAAGTAACCAAAGCGATTGTAAGCGCAGTAGATTTGGAACCTTCTTTCCAACATAAGTTGCAGCAATTAGCAGATGAGGTGTTGATTATTAAGTCGAATACCAAGTTGAAAACTGATGATGAACTGCCTTCAGAGGTTACATCCAGTTATTTAATAGATTTACCTTTATGCGTATAATAGGAGGGAAAGCTGCGGGTCTAAGGATTAATCCGCCAACAAGCTTACCTGTAAGACCTACAACAGATATTGCCAAAGAGGCATTATTCAATATTCTTAATAACCGTATTGACTTTGATGAGATAGATTGCTTGGACCTATTTGCAGGAACAGGGAACATCTCCTTTGAGCTAGCTTCCAGAGGCGCTATATCGGTTGATTCCATCGATCAGCATGCGAAATGTATTCTCTACATCGCTGAGACGGCTAAAAAGTTAAACCTCAAACAGATTAAAACACGTCGAGCCGATGTGTTCAAATACATCAAATCGGCAAAGAAATCTTACGACTTTATATTTGCAGATCCACCTTATGATATCGGGCAGCTTCCTCAGCTCGCACAGATGATCTTAGAGAATGATTTGTTAAAACCAGGAGGACTGTTGGTTGTTGAGCATCCAAGTGCTAGAAAATTAGTAGAAAGTCCGTATTTTGTAGAAACAAGAGTCTACGGAAACTCATCTTTTAGCTTTTATACCAAGTAATATGAAAATCGCAGTCTTTCCGGGATCCTTTGATCCCTATACTTTAGCACATCATGATTTAGTAGAACGCGCCCTGCCGATGTTCGATAAAATCTATGTTGCCATCGGAGTAAACAGTTCGAAAGTTGGCCTAATGGACGTCGAGGCAAAGAAAGAATCTATAAAAGAACTGTATGCTTCCAATCCAAAGATCGAAGTAACGACGTATAAGGGGCTAACGGTTGATTATTGTAAGGAAGTGAGTGCGCAGGTAATTCTACGCGGTCTTCGCAATACGACAGATCTTGATTATGAAAACATCATTGCGCAAAACAACTTATTGCTCAATCCAAATGTTGAAAGCTATTTTCTAGTGAGTCGGAGCGGATTAGCACATATATCTTCCACTATAGTAAGAGATATATGGCGAAATAATGGCGATATAAAGCCTTTAGTACCCGCTCAGATCCTAAAACATATTGAAAAGTTAGACCGTAAATAGTCTAACTTTTTTACCTTTAATCTTCGTGTTATTTCCCGCCTTCGCGATAGCCGAAGCTTTATCGCTCGCCACAGCTACGTAAGACTCGTATTCTTTCAAGTTGATAATACCTACGTCTTCTTTCTCCATTTTTGCGAGGGAGTGTAAGAACCCAACAATATCGACCTTATTAATCTTGTCTTTCTTGCCTGCAGAAATACGTAGTGTTTTAAATGCCGGGGGTTCAGGAAGCGGATAAAATTCGTCTAATTCTAGTACCTGTGCATACTCAAAATACTCTGGGAAGCGGTCTTCAGGCGTAAAGATGCCATACACCGATCCAGAACTCTGATTTCTACCCGTACGCCCATTTCGGTGGATAAACTCTTCCTCCTTATACGGGAATTGATAGTGGATAACATGCTTCATTTCCGGGATATCTAAGCCCCTAGACCCTAAGTCTGTCGTGACAAGGATATGCTCACTGCCATTCTTGATCTTAATAATAGCCAGCTCGCGATCATATTGATCCAATCCGCCATGGTAATTGATAGATTCCACTCCCTTACCGATCAATAAGCGTTGAATATGGTCAACTGCTTCACGGTGGTTACAGAAAATCAAAACTTTCTCGGTCCCGATCTTACAAATCAATTTGAAGAGGTATTCCAACTTCATCTTGCTGCTCGCCTGAACTTGAAAATAGCTCAGATTAGGCGTCAGGACGCTATCGGCTAAAAAGTTCAGTGACACTGGATTGTTCAGCTTTAAGAAATGAGGATATTCCTTGATCGCTGTAGCGGAAGTCAATATCTGATTTTTGATATTCGGGCAAGCCTTTAAAATAAAATCCAACTGATCGTGAAAACCAAGCTCCAATGATTTATCAAACTCATCTAAAACTAAGATCTTGACATCTTTCAGCAAATCCGGATTGCGGTCAACATGATAGATAATACGACCCGGTGTCCCAACAATCAGGTTAGGGACTATTTCCAGCTTCTTGCGCTCCGCACGTGTATCACTACCGCCATAAACGCAAACCAATGTAATATCCTTTGTTAAAGCTTTAATAACTTGCTCAATCTGTAATGCCAGCTCGCGTGTAGGAACGATGACCAAGGCCGAGGTGCCCTTCTGTTTTGCTTTTTCCATCAACTTCAGCATTAATAATGCAAAAGCTAAGGTTTTCCCACTTCCCGTAGGCGACAAAAGCATGAAGTCTCTACTGTAGTCAAAAGCCGCCAGAGATTCCTCCTGCATGGCATTTAACTTCTCGATGCCTAAGTTTTTTAAATATTGTTCTAATGCTAGCATGTCGCAAAAGTATCAAATTTTGTTATAGTATTTAGTAGTTAGTACTTAGTATTTAGACCTACGGCTGGAAATAGATGTTAGAATATCTTTTTTGTCAGGAAAGGAGGGAAAGGTTGCTTGAATTAGGGAAGGAAGGATGTACTAAATACTGACTACTATTTCTGAACCAGGAAAGGAAGGATTTAAGGATTGGCAGGATCATGTAGAAAGGATAAAAGACGGGCAGGAAAAGAAGTGAACAGCATATGTTAAGACAATGTAAATCACTTAGCCAACAGGATGCCTGATCCTGACCATCCTTGCATCCTTCCTTTCCTGGTTCAAAGACATCATAGCAAAAACAGCATGCACGCCATATGTCTAAAAACTAACTACTATTACTAAAACCCAATGTAAACCCAATACAAACCCATTTGATAACCGTATCAAAACCGCTCCGGAAGGGCTATGAAATGGGAGTGGATGGGATAAGCATGATGAATGACCTATAGTTGGTATCTGCGTGGCTTGATTAAAAAAAAAGATAAGAAAATATTTCAATATTAAAAGTTTGGCACAGAGATTGTAACTTACTTAGTATTCATAATTTAGGTTAATAATTGGTTAGTTAAAGCTTGTAATCTCCCCGATTACAAGCTTTTCTTTTTTTATTCTAATTTGCGTTGTTAATTGTTCCACCGCTAGATTTCTCGAAGTTTGTCATTTTGGGGTATCCTGTATAGGTTAGGGAGGCTCCGGAAGATGCTATCGCACGTAGCGAGTCTTTGGCTTGAACTTTGATTTTTGCGCCGGTTCGTGCTTGGGCAGAAACCGATTTTGAGCGTACTTTTGCTGTGTTTACGTGTGCATTGGTAATTGCATCGATCGAAGTTCTCGACGAGGAACCTGCTAATACAATTGATGACGCGGAGGACGCTTCGATAATTAACTCGTTAACCTTTATATTATCGCTCGCAAACTTCGCGGCCGAACTAGCATCGATAGACATCTTACCTGTGGAGATTCTGTTAGTTTTTAATGCGCCTGCTGTAGACAAGTCAATTTTCAATATGCGGACATCCAGGGGGGCGGTAATTTCCAAATAGCCAGCCGATGAGATTTCGATGCTACTTAAGTTCGGATTGATGTACACTGTGGCGTTCAGATTTCTAGAGTTTTATATGTTGCTGTTCCTCTTTACTTGAATAATTAATATTCCTTTGTCTACTTTGGTTTCGATCTTATCCAATTGACTTTGGTTTTGAGCGTCTAAGACAACCACATTCTTATTTGATTTTACGATTTTCGCTTGGATTCCTGTTGAAATAGATATACCGCTTGGTTTTGCATTTATTTTTCTGACTTCAGTTTTTTGAGCATGGACAAATAGAGATAATCCCATAAAAAGGATTGTTAGAAATTTTCTCATAATCACTTTTACTTTATTAAAGCATATGCAATTTAATGATTAGTTATGTTAATTTCTTATTATTCCTGATGGAATAAACGGAACAGTAAAGCATCGTCGACATGAGGGAATTTATGGCCTGCAGGTTTGTTAAGCCAAATAAAAAAGCATAATTTCAAATGATATTGATTGCACGACTGGAGTACAATGAAACTATTAGACCATTTTAGAAAATTCTATCATATTGACGACGAGCTGGAGCAGAAGCTAGACAGCATCATTGAAACAAAGGAATTCAATAAAGGCGATGTTATTTTCGAGCCTGGTACCTATTTAAAGTATATTTATTTTATTGAATCAGGTTTTACTCGGATCTATTACTATAAGAATAGGAAGGATATTACGCACTTATTCTTTGGCGCGAATTCTTTCAGTACCGGCATCGAGAGCGTCTTTTATGGAAAACCTGCGGTCTTTGGTTTTCAAGCGCTGGCGCCTTCCACGATAAGTCTTATGCCTTTTTCAGTAATTGAAGAACTTGCAAAAACGAACATAACAATGAATAAAATTATACAGAAAGTTTTGTTGGATAATCTGATTCAATTTTCAAATCGTTTTTACAATACCCAATTCGAAACGGCACACGAGCGTTATAACTCGCTAATCCAAGATAATCCGGAGCTTTTTCAGAACGCAACGTTAGGACATATCGCTTCTTACCTAGGCATTTCCCAACAAACCCTTTCTGTCATTCGCGGACAGAAATAGATTTCATTTTTTAAGATATCTGAAAATTCTTCTGACAAACATGTCCTACCTTTGTATTGTTAATCAAAAACACAATGAAAGAAATGGAGTTAACAATGAAAGGAATTTTTCTCGGTTGTGCTATCACACTCTCGGCTGCGTATTCTGCGACTGCGCAAGAAAGTTTGGTATCATTCAAAGAGCCGGTGGAGAAAGCTATCAACTACAACAAATCCATTAAGAATGCAAGTTTAGAAAACCAAAAGGTAGCCTTAGATCGGGAGATGGTGAAAGGGAAGTTGCTGCCTACAGTTTCTGCGAATGCAATGTATGGGTATGTAAATAGTTTGATCGATGTCGATCTACCGACACAGTCCTTGCCAATTACGGGAATTAGCTTGTTTGAGGGCAGTCAGAAGGCAAGAGTATCCACACAGTTGGGGCTTGCGGGAGTGACTGCTACGCAAGTTATCTTCTCGGGATTGCAGATTACTAACGGACAAAAGGCATTAGAGCAAAAGTTTAAAGCTCAGCAACTGCTTACCGAATCGGGTTATGATGCAGTGGCGCAGGAGGTCATCATGAGCTTTGACCAGCTCATGCTGTTAAAAGAAGTCGATCTGTTGATTGCGGATTCGGAAAAGCGCTTGAACAAGGAACACCTGAAGGTGATTCAAGCAATTGATAACGGATTAGCAATTCCCTATGACCGCGACAAGTTGAAATTGGCAATCCTCGAATTGGAAAGCAAGAAAGCGGAGGTGGAGAGCAATAGAGAGTTGTTGTATTTCAAATTGGAAGAATTGACAGGGATGCCGGTCAGTGAGTTGGAGGCTATACAATTTGAGCTATCGGAGATTCTTTTGAATAAAGATAGTGCTACGGAGATGAACCGTAAGGAGTTACAGGCATTGGAAGCCTCGCAAAAGGCGTATGAATACGTTTTCAAGAAAGAGAAAGGGGCAAAGTTACCGCAGGTATTTGCCTTTGGAAACGTGTCGTATTTCAATGCTTTTGGTACAAACATGAATGTTAAAGATTTGCCTGTAGTAGGCGATTTGAAGTTGTCGAGCAATCACCTACGCATGGCGCCTAGCTACGCGGTGGGTATTGGTGCAAAATGGACCATTTTTGAAGGCAAGACACATCAGTCCTCCATTGATAAAGCTAAACTTGATATGCAGATTAATGAAAACAAGTTGGCCGATACAAAGGAAAAACTGTCTCTGTTGCAAAGAAAAACGCTTGTTGATTATGATTTGTCGATGAAGAAAATCCAAGTCAATCAACAGCAGGTGGATATTGCGAAAAACAATCTTCATCTAGCATCTAGACAATTTGAAGAGGGCTTGACAGATGTGACCGAGCGTTTGGAAGCAGAAAATGAATACTACAAACAAACTTTAAACTATTACAATCAAATCTTAAACCAGCGTACGGCTGTTTTAGAGCTGCTAAAAGCAAATGGCAACTTGTACCAAACTATAACTCGATAAATCATGAAAAAACTAACATATATCATCGCTTCGCTTGTTTTTTTACAAAGCTGCTCGAATAAGGAAGGCGGTAAGCAAGTGAAGTTAGAAGGAAAAATAGAACGTGATCAATTAGCTGTAACGACGAAAATACCTGGAAAAATTCAACGTATTTTGGTCGAGGAAGGACAGCAAGTCCAAAAAGGAGATACGCTAGTGATACTAGAGTTTCCAGAAGTAGACGCAAAATCAATACAAGCGCAAGGTGCACTTGATGCGGCACAAGCGCAGTACGAGATGGCACTTAAAGGAGCGACTGACGGGCAGATGAAGCAGTTGAATGCGAAAGTTGCAGGTTTGAAGGAGCAATTTGACTTTGCTCAGAAATCGCTGGACCGTATGAATAACCTATTGAAGGATTCTTTAGTAGCACAGCAGAAATATGATGAAGTTTACGCAAAATATCAAGGTGCGAAGAATCAATATTTAGCTGCACAAGCCGAACTTGCCGATGTACAGCATGGTGCTCGCGTGGAGCAACAAAGAATGGCATTAGGTCAGAAAGAACGTGCGATGGGTGCTGTTAGTGAGGTGAATGTAGCAGCAAAAGAGCGCTACATTTTGGCTCCTCAGGACATGACCATCGAAAATATTAATCTTCGTGTAGGCGAGCTGGCTTTGGCTGGATATAGCTTGGTTTCGGGATACATAGTAGACGGTACTTATTTCCGTGTAACCGTTCCGGAAAGCAAAGTTAAAGACTTCCAAAAAGGAGCGGAGAAGACTTTGGTATTCCCGTACCTGAATAATCAGGAAATCAAAGCACGAGTTGAAACTATTAAATCATTGAGTTCTTATGCAAATATCAGTACCGCATATCCTGATTTTGAAGAACAGGAGACATTATTTGAGATTCGCTTAAAACCAGTTGATTCGCAAGGTAGTAGAGACTTGTTGACTAAGGCAAGTTTTGTTGTTAAACAAGACTAAGGAGGGCGAAGCATGAAGAACTTTTTAAGTTTATTAAAGCGCGAGTTTAGGCTCTTCTTTCAAAACAAGGTACTGATGGTGTTGTTTCTAGGAGCGCCCATTATGTATGGTGTCTTGATCGGTGGAGTTTACAAAAAGGGTAAAGTAACGAACCTACCGATTATTGTAGTCGATGAGGATAGAAGTCCTTTGAGTAAGCAATTGATTGATATGTTCAACGAGAGCGAGGTTATTTATGTAGCGGATGTGCTGAATGATGCATTCAAAGCAAAGGAACGCGCGCTGGAAACTGAATCAACGGTTGTCGTACAGATACCAAGAAACTTTTCATCCAATATTAACTACAGTAGAAATACCGAATTGACTTTGTTTGTAAATGCTTCGAATACGTTGACTTCCAACTATGCGATGATGGCGGTTAATGTGGCGGCAGGAACGATGAAGGCTGGTATTCAGATCAAAGCACAGCAGAAGAAAGGTGTTCCGGAGTTTGTAGCGACGCAACAGTATGAACCCTTCAAAACAACGATCATCAAACAGAATATTCGTAGTGGAAATTACCTCTACTTTATGCTGCCGGGGGTGTTATTTACCGTCTTGCAGCAAGTTATGATGCTAGGATTGGCATTGAGTTTTGCTTCGGAGTTTGAGAAAGGCACTTTTGGCGAGCTGGTTGGTCGATGCAGGAATGTATTTGGGTTGATTCTAGTGAAAATATTGCCTTATATATTGATGTCGATCTTCATCTTCCTGTTATACTATGGTTTCTCTGTTTATTACCGTATGCCTTTGCATTTGGAAGGTTTTGCTTTCTATGGTTACACCTTGCTGTTCCTGCTCGCAGTAGCTTTTATCGGGATATTAGTCAGCATTGCTATACCCAGCCAGTTGAAGGCTACGGAGATATTAATGGTTATCGCGACTCCTAGTTTTATTCTAAGCGGTTTTACCTGGCCATTAAGTCAGATGCCGGATTGGATCGTTGCGATAGCTAACGGAATTCCGTTAACACATTACCTACAGATATTCAGAACAATGGTGATTGAGCAGGGGAGTGCTGTGAATGTTAGCAGCTCCGTGTGGGGATTGGCTATTATTGCGGGCATTACATTATTGCTATCTGTTATTCTATTACAATTGAAGATTAAAAAGGTGACAACAAAAGTTTCAGAAGATATTTAAAATCTGAATTACTGAGCACAGGGAATAACTATAGCCATAATCCTTGAAATGGCGATTAGTTAACTTACATTTCTTTCATTTATGTTTCCTGTGTTCAGTATTTCAGATTATTTTATGTACCTCAAGCATCAAATCAATAGGTTTTAGACGATGCATCTATGCGATAGACCAGGCTTGGGTCTTCATTTTGGAAGTCGCTAAAATAGTCTACCAGTTTGAAGTTACACTTTTCAAGCACGTGAATAGATGCCGTATTACTCGGTCGTACCAACGCGTAGATATTCTTTTTCCTTAGCTGTTCAAAACCAAAGGTAATAGCTGTTTTCGCCAATTCAGTAGCATATCCTTGTCCCCAGTATTTTGGACTCAGTCTATAGCCCAAATTGGTTTGTTGTTCGTTTTGGTATAATTTGTTGGATAGTCCGCCAATGCCAATTATCTCGGGCTTGTTGATTTCCCGTACCATCCAAATGCCATAGTTGCTGATATTCCAATGAAGCAAGATATTATGAAAGACTTCATGAGCTGTTGCAATCGACATGGGGCCATTTGGATTATGTAAATTGGTTTGTGGATCAGCATTTATGGCAAAGTATTCTTGAAAATCATCTTTACACGGACGATGGTAGGATAACCTCTTCGATTTCATAAGCTCAATTTGATTCTATGGTTGTTTGTAGCATAATATCCTTCTGTATTTCCAATATATGCTTCTTGAGCTGGAAGTAATTGTCATTCAATAAGTAATAATATTGATCTAATCCTAAGCCTAGGAGTTCTAAATTCTCATTGACATAAGATACACCATCGAAATAGTCAAAAGTTCTATTGACAAAGCGATTTAATTTATCCTCAACGTCTGCATCCAAGGTATTATCTTTTGCTTTGTGTACTTCGATCAGCTTCTTCAACTCTTCCTTGAAAGGCTTTTCTACGGTCTTTACATCATTAGCATGGAACGTGATTTCGGAATGCGAATGGTTCTGATAAAAGAAATTCGTTTTTTCTACTAAGTTGAAATAAAGGTCCATTTGATTGCTGTAGGATTGTTCTGCGTCCATAAAATTTCGATACGCGTCTTGCAGTTTGGCTGCTAGGGGTTGATCTTTAACAGTATGGTAAAAATAATCGAAGACATCTCGATTATATCCTTCGATAATCGTCTTAAGCTTATCAGACTCTTCATGAAGTTTTTCCAACACTCCGCTGGTTTCAGTACGTCTATATTTGATTCCATCGTAGTCGAACGTTTCAATATCGATGGTTTTATTCTCGATTTGGCGGAGTGTCTCCATATCTGTTAAATAGGAATTAAGAAGAAACGTGTCGTTTACTCGGTCAGGACCAAACAGCGTTTCAATGTTTTGCTTTTCGCCATTTTCTTGGGCCACGTCATCCGCATTGAAATATGGATTGTTGAACGTGTAGAAGTCGTTGAAGATTGAGTCGAAAGACTGCTTATCGAACCATGCTTTGAACTCTTCCGCAAATTCCTCGCTTTCTATTGGCGTAGGCTCTTCCGTGAAATTCCCTTGGGAAAAGATCATCTTGGTGAACCAATCTGAAGATTCGGATTCATTCTGTAGAATGTGTAAAGCAGGTTCGTCGATCGTGTTGCTGAGGTTAATGTCAAGTTTATCGACTGCTGCTATACGATCCGTTTCTGCGGGATGCGACGCCCATTGGTTGGTAATAACTAGCTTAGATTTATCAAATTTATTAAACTCAGCCATACTGATTTGGGGGATTCCCTTCACCTCCGGATAAGAAAACTTGTTGCTTAAGAAATGCGAAGCTGCTCGTTGATCTGCAAAGATATCTGCACTGATGCGGTTCTTTTGCATCTGCGCGCCATAAAAATTGAATACATTGTTGAGGCAATAATTAGAAAAGTTGGACCGCAGAAGGGAGGTCTCTATCGCTTTGGATCCGGCAACTTGCGCAGAGATAGCATCCGCATGGAATTCCATTTCTCGGGACAATGCCATGTAATTCTTATTGATAAACTCGTATTGCTTCTGAAGGATTTTTTGCATCACGCTGATGATCGCTTTTGGGAGCCATTGAAATGCCGCCGCGTAGGAACTGGTATTATACCATTTTTCGCTGAGTTTGTTGAGGGGCTCATTGTTGTATAACATATTGTAGATGGCATGATTTGCATGATATACATAACTGCCAACGCGTATGCTACGTTGAGATAAATGACCAAATTCATGCGCTAGGATTCCTTTCAGTTCTTGATAGGAAACGGAGTTGATCAAGCCCATGCCAATAATTAGATTTTTGCGAACCGGAAAGAACATGCTCCAGTAACTCGAATTGTAAAAAACAGAAGCATTGACTTCGCTTGATAGATATACTTTTTTTGGTAACTGCGTCTCGACTTGCTGTACGATTTCTTCAATCAGTGCAAACAATTTGGGCTCGGCATCTTTATCGACTTCTAGGAGATGACTAGTATTCATTCTTTCGAACGAAAAGATAAACTTAATCAAGAATACAAAGACGAACAGTGAAGAGACAATTAAACTTATCGCTAAAAACAGGAGTATGAAATGTGGAAATTCAGATATCAGAACGTAGGCAACAAAGATAATAGCGCTGCAGAGTGCAATGGTGAACAATACAAGCAGTAAATAGATGAGTCCAAATGCCACAATGGAGAACAAGGTTTTATTTGCTTGACGTTTGAACTCTGGGGAGATTTCAACTTTCATTGGTTAATTTTATTTCGCTTCTAAAATAGAAAATTATATCAATACTACTTTGTATATTCACGATTTTTATATGCTCGTGCTGCTATGCGTCTATATCTAACTTATCTTTTCCTGCTACTTTCGAATGTGCTGTATGGTCAAAAGACTGATTCGGTACGCTATGAGCAGTATAAGAAGGATAAGTTGCATTATCTTGAGTATGAAAGTAAGCATCGGGGATTCGTTAAAGGGAAACATACAACCCTGTCCTATCTTCATTGGGGAACAAAATCCGAGAATACCCTTATTTGGCTACATGGCAGTCTATTGGATGCATATGATTTCGAACCTTTTGCAAAGGATTTGGTGGAGATCGGCTACCATGTTATTTCTGTTGATCATTATGGGCATGGGAAAACTGGGTTTCCAGACAGGGATCTAGACTTTGAAGACTTTGCAGATGATCTGTCGGTATTGTTAGACAGTTTTTCCGTTGAAAAGGCTGTCATTGGAGGTTTTTCACGAGGGGCTTATCTTGCGACTAGTTTTTATAACTGTTACCCCAATCGTGTAAAAGGACTCGTTTTGGAGGATGGGGGATCCGCGAAGTTCTATGGACATTTCTATAAGCAGCATCGACAAGAGCAAGAAAAGATTTTAAGCGCTTTCAATGTCCCTGAAGATACGAGAGAATTGTATTTTGGTGAAAGGAATACGGAATTTGAACAGTATGAACAGTTGTATGACTCTAGCGGCTCAGTATCGCAATTCCAACTCCTCGCATTGATCAAGAAAAAGGGCACTCAGTACGTTACTTATCAGGGTTTGGATTCTTATTACCAATTAAAAGATTCCCTACAGGCTGCGAACGCTTTGCAGTTTCCAGAATGCATCTCTAAATACGGGAGATCAATCGTTCTTCAAGAACCTTTAGAAATATATCAGCATCTAGCCGTTCCGCTTTTAATACTGGAAGCGACCAAACAACCCGATCCTTTTCCGCAGGACGAAGAAAATGCGATGCTGAAAAAGCGGCATCCACAATGGGTGACTCACCTAAAGTTTCCCAATGCTTCACACAATATTCATTATGAATGTAGCAAAGAATTTATGTCGGCTCTGTTGCCCTTTCTTTCGGAATTTATTAAGCGATGATTGAGTGGTTTTATTTATTATTTTAATAATTGAATAAAAATCGTCTGAATTTATCTATCTTTGGGTACTCAAAAATTTAAGGTTTTCTGCACACCTTAGTCGTTGTTAAAGCATTATTAGAGGGATAGAATATGAAATTAGTAGCGTTAAAGCCTTCATCGATTATTGAATTACTCTTCGTCGTAGCTATCTTGCTAAACGTTGTCAATTACCAATTGATTCAACGAACCTTGATTCCTCTTGAATTCATTGCTTGGTATTTTGTAATTGGCGTTTTCGTTTATCTGCTGTTTTCAAGACTGTTAAAATTTCTTCAAGTGGGTCACTTTGAGCTTTTCATGTATTTCATTACCATCTTCGGAACTTACCTGACATTTCTCTGTTTAATGGTGAATGTTTTGTTTTCGGGGACAAAAGTGCAGGTCAGGAATTACAAGGTTCAACGAATTACGAATAGGCTAGTTGGCCGCTACGTTCATTCACCCAAGCAGCAAGTTGGCTTGGTTACTTTTGAGAATGGTAGAAGCAAGCGAATTTATCAAGGGCAGGTTGTAGGGGCGAGCAAGGAATCCATTGATTCGATTGCAGTACATTTATCAGAAAGACTTTTTAATTTTCCAGTCATTCGAAAAATCGAAAACGTTCAATAGGATAGATGTTCTCGTGGCACATCATAAAAAAAACTCCTAAAGCGGGGAGCTCTAGGAGTCTTAACTAACCAATTATTAACCTAAATTATGAAATTTAGTAAGATAATATCAAGTTCTGTGCCGAATAGCGCTTTAATATTCCATTTAACATTTGTTAACATTTAAATGAAACGCTACTACTTTATTTAACTTTTTAGCTAGTCTTCTTGTACTTTATCAAGGCCCACGCGTTTAAAACGATGGCGAAAATAATGATAATGACAAAATGCCATCGTATATCCATCATTCCACTTCCCTTTAATACTAACATCCTTGTCACGTCAATGAAATAGGTGACAGGACTGCAGTAGGCGATCAGTTTCGCCCAATCAGGCATACTGTCAATTGGCGTGAAGAGACCGCTCATCAGCATAAAAATCATGATAAAGAAGAAGGCGACCGACATGGCTTGCTGCTGTGTATTCGCCATGGTGGATATCAGAAGCCCCATTCCAAGCAAGGCAATAAGATAGATTGCTAAGAATAAATATAGCAGCAGTAAACTGCCGATAGGTACAATGCCATAAACAAAGCGTGCTATGACGAAAAGTCCGACGCTAAAAATAAACAGTCCTATAAACCAGAAGGGAATTAACTTGCCTAAGATGAACTGATATTTTTTAATGGGTGTTGCGTTTATTTGTTCTATGGTTCCAACCTCTTTTTCTTTTACAATATTTAAAGAGCACATATAGGCGCAAATCATCGTGACCAGGATAACTAAAATGGCAGGAACCATGAACATGTTGTAGTTCAGGTTTGGGTTGTACCAAAAGGAGCTGCCGATCTCTATCTGTCCGGGAGTGATCTGTTCTACAGATGTTAACCATTTAAATCGTATTTCTTGATTAAAATCAGTTATGATCTGTCCGATATAGGAACCACCTAAGCCTGCTTTCACGCCATTGATTGCATTGATCGCTACAAAAAGATCTTGTCTGTTTTCTCGGATTAGATTTCGTTCAAAACCGATCGGTATTTCTATGATCAGGTCGGCTTGATCAGCTTCTATCTGTTTCAATGCATCTTTGTAAGAACTACCATAACCAACCCCTCGAAAGTATCCGGATGAAATGATTTTATGATACAGCTGTTGCGACATCGTCGAGTGATCATGATCGACGAAACTGATATTGATATTCTTTACCTCATAATCTGCAGCCAGTGGCAATATCAGAAGCTGAATAAGGGGCGCAATGAATATTAATGGCAACAAAGCCTTATTCCTAAAGATTTGCTTAAACTCCTTCTTGAGTAAAAATAGTAAGGTTCTCATTGCAGTCGAGTTTTGAATTTTTTAAAACTTAGAAATAAGAAAATCAATGCCATGCCGAGTAGAATTAACGTCTCTTTCCAAATCGCTGCGATGCCTAAGCCTTTAATCATAATAGACTTCACGATAATATAATACCATTTTGATGGAATGAAATGACTGATGATCTGCAATGGAATTGGCATATTTTCGATAGGAAACATAAAGCCTGTGAACAACATGGTAGGAACCAGCATACCCATCATGGCGATCAGCATAGCGGCTTGCTGATTTGCTGTGCTATTGGATATCAACAACCCCAACGCAAGGGCCGTAATGATCAGTAGGGTGCTTTCAGCAATCAGCAAGAACAAACTGCCATTGATGGGCATATCCAATAATGTCACGCTTAATGTGAGGATAACAGCGAGGTTAACGAGGGAAAGAGCGAGATAGGGGACAGCCTTCGCGATGATCAGCAGGAAAGGGTTTACTGGCGACACGAGCAGTATTTCCATTGTGCCTTGCTCTTTCTCTTTAACGATGGAAATCGATGTCATCAGTACACAAATAAGCATGAGAACCAATGCCATTACTCCAGGAACAAAGGTGGGAGCACCTTTCAATTCCGGATTGTAGAGCATCCTTGTCTGCGGAATAATTTGTAGCGGAATATTCGAACCAGCTACCAAATCTTGCTGATAACTCATTATGATAGCATTAGCGTATCCTTGCAATGTACTTGCCGTATTCGGATCAGAAGCATCAAATATGAACTGTATCGAGGCCTTTCGGGAGTGCATTAGATCTTCTTCAAAACTGGAAGGTATGATCATTAACAGTTTGATCTTTCCTTCTTGAAAGACTGCTTCAATTTGCGATTCTGAGGATATGTTGTTCTGCAAGCTGAAATACCGACTTGCCGCGAAGCGGTTGATAATCTGTTGTGAAGTTTGGTCTTTCGCTTGATCAAATATGGCAATCTTCGCATTTCTAATCTCGTTAGAGAGTGCAAATCCAAACAAAACAATCTGGACAATCGGCAATCCGAATAGCATGAGTAAAGTTTTGCTATCTCGGAAAACATGATAGAATTCCTTACGGATGAATGTTATAAATTGATTCATGGTCAATCTCCTTTACGTTGTGCTCCGCGAGCTAGCTCGAAGAAAACTTCCTCCATTGAACTGACGTGGAAACTCTTTTTAAGGTTGTCAGGGCTGTCTAAAGCCTTGATGACACCGTCGACCATAATGGACACGCGGTGGCAATACTCCGCTTCATCCATGTAATGCGTCGTCACAAAGACGGTGATGCCGCGGTCGGAAGCGTCATAGATAAGATCCCAAAACTGTCGTCTAGTAACCGGATCAACACCGCCTGTAGGTTCGTCTAAGAATACAATTTCGGGGTTATGGATCGTCGCCACAGAGAAGGCTAGCTTTTGCTTCCAGCCCAATGGGAGTGTGCCAACGAGCTTTTTGGTTACATCATTCAATCCTAAGTTGCTGATCAACTGCGTACCGCGTTCCTTGATTACTTTGTTCGATAAACCATAGATTCCAGCAAAGAACTCAATATTCTCCACGACTGTCAGGTCTTCATATAACGAGAACTTCTGACTCATATATCCGATGCGCTGTTTAATACGTTCAGTTTCCTTGTAAATATCAAAACCAGCAATATTAGCCTCTCCCGAGGATGGGATAGAAAGTCCGCAAAGCATCTTCATAGCAGTAGTTTTACCAGCGCCATTGGCACCCAAGAAGCCGAATATCTCTCCTTTGTAAACATCAAAGGTTATTGCATTCGTGGCAATAAAATCGCCAAATCGTTTTGTTAGCTTATTGGTGCTTATTACCTTTTCCATATTACTGCATTAATCGAATAAAACAATCTTCGATCGTTGGCTCGATCTCTTTTAGATTTAGATTAAGATGCCCTTGCTTTTTTAAGTAGTTTTCAAGAATAGGATAGTCTAAGCTTTGATTTTCTTTCCAAGTGATATGATGATATTCCCCGAAAGAATTGCAGGAACTAACTTCCGGACAGTTACGAAGATCCCGGATCAGCTTGATCATATTGTCTGATTTAACGGCGTATAGTGGGCTAGGATAGGAGTTTCGTATACCTTGAGGCGTATCGATCGAAAGGATTCTTCCGCTTTGCATCAGCGCAATACGTTCGCAAAGATTAGCTTCATCCATGTAAGGCGTAGAAACCAAGATGCTGATTCCCTGTGATTTTAAATGCTTGAGCATATCCCAGAACTCTTTGCGAGAAACAGCATCAACTCCTGTTGTTGGCTCGTCTAAAAAGAGAACTCGAGGTTTATGAATCAGAGCACAACATAGTGCTAGCTTCTGTTTCATACCGCCAGAGAGCTTACCTGCTCGACGATCTTTAAACGGTTCAATCTGCACGTATATATCTTTTATCAGATCATAATGATCGGATACTTTATGGCCGAAAACGGAGGCAAAGAAGGTCAGATTCTCTTCAACCGTTAAATCCTGATATAAAGAGAATTTGCCAGGCATATAGCCAACCTGCTTACGGATCTGCTTATAATCCTCCAGGATATCCATGCCATCAACGGTCGCTGTGCCCGAATCAGGAAGCAAGAGCGTGGTCAGTATTCGGAATACGGTGGTCTTCCCAGCGCCGTCAGGACCGATTAATCCAAAGAGTTCGCCTTCATTAACTTCAAAGCTTACTGTATCGACGGCCGTCAATTCTCCCTTATTAAAGGTCTTATGGATCTTATTTAGAATTACAGCAGACATGTTAGTTCAGCTTTATTTCACCGTACATCCCGATCTTGTAGCTACCATCGTTCTTTACTAGAATCTTGACAGCATAAACCTGATTAGCCCGCTCGTTTTTGGTTTGTATAGTCTTCGGTGTAAACTCCGCTTTGTCGTTTATCCAAGTAATAGTTCCTTGTGTTTCCTTGAAACCGCCATTGCCATCATCCGTAAATACCTTAACCTGCTGATTGAGTTTAATTAAAGGAAGTTGATCCCCGCTGATGTACACACGTAGAATGAGGTTAGAGAGGTCCGCTATTTTGTATAGTGGTTTGCCAACGCTTGCCATCTCATTTACTTCAGCGTATTTCGTTAATACGGTACCTGCCATTGGATTAATAATCTTACTTTTCTGAAGCTGATCTTCAATCTGAAGCATCTGTACTTCAATTGGCTGAACGTCTTTATCGATACTAGAAACCGAGAGGTCCAATGTAGATCGCTGAGCGGCAATCTGCTTGCTGATTAGATCGATCTGCGCATTGATATCGTCCAATTGCTTTGCCGGAACGGCATCATCTTTCAACAGATTTTGAATCCTGCCTCGCTCGCGTTGGGCGGTATAGAGCTGAGATTGTAGGGCGGCTAGCTGTGTATTCACGCTGGGTTTCTTCCCTAATACTGCCTTAGCCTGAGTTTCCAATTGCCTTTTCTTTAAAAACAATTGAACAGTGTCAATATAGCCTACGTGTTGTCCGGCCGCCAATTGTTGGCCTTCTTGTAGGTCAAATTCTTTTAGTGTTCCGCTGGCTTCAGCGGAAATAATCGTTTCAACAGCTTCAAATGTTCCAGTGGCATCAAATTCCGGATCTTTGTTTTGGCAGGATGATAACAGCAGGAAGCCGATTAAGCAGCTGATCACTAGTTGAGTATGTGTACTTTTCATAAATTCTTTAATTGCCTGTGCTAATTTTTTGATTGTATTGAGATAATCGGAGCTGTATCTGATGCAGTACCATGTTTTGACGCGCTTGATCTTCTTCGGTCACTGCCGTCATGTAGTCATAGGTACTTGCTACGCCATTCTTCAATTGAGCAGCAGTTGCTTTCTTGACCTGCTCGCGTAGTTGAACAATCTCATTGTCCGTATCGATAAGCTTCTGATATTTATTCGTTTCTTCTTTTTGCTGCAATAGTGTTAGGTCGATATTGAAGAGAAAAGTCTCTTTTTGTTTTTCCAACAGCTGCCTACTGATGTCAATATTCTTTTTATCGTTCCTATAGGTGTACAAGCTAGATAGGTTCCAATTTAGGCGTAAGCCTGCTATGTAATATCCCTGCATATCAGGGTTAAGCATATTTAGACCGGGTCTACCTACGCCGCCCTGTACAAATGCACTGAACCGGGGTAAGTTTCTGTTGTATAGTAACTGATTTTGAATTGTAATGGCGTCATCCTGATCCTGAAATAATGCTAATTCAGGGCGATTGATACCGTTATCTTCTACAGCTCCCGATGGAGCGATAAGTTGGACGTCTGCTGATAAAGGCTTTCCAATAAAGTAACCCAGCATCTGTATATAAGCTTTTTTAGCTGCTCGTTGCTCGGTTTCTCGTTGTTCTGCCTTGAGGAGTTCGGCCTGTAATTTACTAAGGTTGCTTCGTGTTGAAATGCCATTTCTTACCGCCGATTCTACTTGTTGAATGCCATTTTCTATATCAGCCCTCATCAGGCTCGTCTGTTTTATTTGAGCATCAACCAATAGACTACCAAAGAATAGCTGTGTGATCCGTTCGCGGAGTTTGTAAAGTTCCACTTCAATCTTCTGTGATTCGACCTTATTAGTTGCTTCTATCAACTTATGCTGATCCTTGACGAAGAACATATCTGTTAAAGCTTGATTCACTTCAGCGTACGCTTTGTATTGATCCTTAGAGAGACTAGGAATACTGACCGATGGGATAGCAATAGGTACCTTGGTTACATCCGACTGATAAGTAGCCGAACCATTGATGGAGAATTGGGGGAGGTATGCCTTATTGGCATTGTCAATTGAAAAATCTTTTGATTGCTGCAACAGCCCTAACTGTTTTATCAGCGGGAAATTTCGCTTGGCCATTTCAACGCACGAGTCTAGCTGTAGACGGTGCAAATGTTGTGCAACGACTGTTGATGACACGAGGCACAGCATGTAAGCGATGATAAATGATCTTAATAATATTATTCGTCTCATGTTTAAAAATGTTTAATCATTTGATTAAATTAAGTGCAAAAGAAAAGACCTACGGTCTAATCATACTTTTTACCCACTGTGGGATTAAAGCCTTTCTTTCATTCATCATATCTTGGAACTGCTTTTCTTTTGTTCCCGTGACATTCTCGAAAATAGGCTTCGCAATGAAAGGGAAGATGATAAAACCCATTAGGTTTAATAATAACTGTAAAGGGTTCGTATCGCTGATCTCATTTCGCTCCTTTTTCTCTAGGAATTGCTTGTAAAATACTGACTGCAATACCATGTTTTTGATAGGGATTTTATTGGCGAAGTTCTCCGGATTGTTTCGAACGGCTGATATAATGAATAAAGGAATATCTGGTTCATTGCTTAGAAAATCAATGTAACGAGTCGCCAATGCCTCTATTTTCTCTTCAAAACTACTGTTCTCATCCTGGAAAACAATCCCTAAGGTGTTCATGAAATTAAAGAGCGTCTCGAAGGTGATGATCTCAAACAACTTCTCTTTGCTTTTGAAGTAGTAATTCAATAAAGCCAAATTAAGTCCCGCTTCCTCCGCAATATCGCGCGTGCGGGTCGCGGCATAGCCTTTCTGATGGAACACCTTACGAGCGGCTTCCTTAATGATACTTTCTGTCGAGCTGTCCAATTCTTTCTTCGGTCTCCCTTTTGCCATGATGATTTCTCTAATTTGAAAGTAAAGGTAAGACAGGTGTATTATATTTCAAAATTTAATTAATCATTTGATTAGATATATCAACAAAAAAAGGGAAAACCCTTACGAGTCTTCCCTTTCTTCTTTTCAATAAACCTTACACTGTAGGTTTATCCATTTCCTTTCCGAAGTTATAGCTTGCAAATCTTCCGGCGTCTTTAGGGTTTACAAGATCAGTTTCCTTGTCGCCCCAAGGCCAGCCGCCAAATTCGGTGACTTGGTACTCGCGGAATGCATCTTGCAGTTCTTGCTGTGTATTCATAACGAATGGACCATATGCTGCTACCGGCTCATTGATAGGCTCTCCTTCTAAGATCAAGAATTGGGCTCTGTTGTCGCCATTTTTAATGATGATTTCCTCGCCGCCATCTAAATCTGCTAAGTGATTGCTCTTCATTTTATAAGTATCTACTTCGATCGTGCCAGCGCCGTCGTAGAACAGTACGAACCTGTTCATTGTGCTGGATACTGCCGGAAGTACGAATTCAGTATTCGGATCCATATCCACCAATGCTACTCCGACGTGGTTATTAGGGTCTGCCGCCCATGAATGGGTCAATGCTCCACTATCTTTTGTTCCGGCATATTCGCCCAAAATAACCTTAACAGTTACTTTCTTTCCATCTCCTTGTTCAACAACAGCCGTAGGAATCTTCTCTGCCCAAAGCATCTTATAGTTCGGATCGGTCAATTTGTTTTTACCCGGAAGATTCAACCATATCTGAAACAAACGCAAAGGGTTTGGTTTATCCTCATGAATCAATGGGAACATCTCTGCATGAAGTACGCCCGAGCCCGCACTCATCAACTGCACGTCACCCTGTCCATAACGCCCTTTAGATCCTTTAGAATCAAAGTGGTCAGCATAGCCCTCTGGGATAATCGTAATAATCTCGAATCCCCTGTGTGGGTGATGTGGGAAGCCGGGAATATTTTCCCCGTGATACATGCGCCATTCGTTTTTATTATCAAAGTCGCTTCCAATATTACGACCTGCCAAGGAAACCTTCGGTCCAAATTTTCCGTTACCCTCTGGGTATTTATCAAAGTGATAAGCGCCCATGATATATGGATCACGTATTGGTAATCTACCTTCGATTTTGCTGATATTTTTTACTTTCATGATTTCCTCCTTTTTCTAATCTATTGTACAAATGTAAAGCCATCGCGCGTCGAAATGGCATTGAGTAACCCATCGGTAACTAGTTAACTATTGGTAACTTAATCGTTAAACCATCGTCAGAGGGACTAATAGTTTCGCAATGGTTGACAAACCGATAAAGCTCATTGCCAATATGACAGCTTTCGCCAACCCTTCCTATAGAAAAACTAAATACCGTCAGATTTGTTCAATAAGAAACGTAGATAATGAAGAATGTATACTAGCCTTCCTATTGATGGAAGCTAAAAAGGAGAACAATTATGGAAGAGAACAAAGAATACAACGAAAAGAAGCCACTAGAGGATCAGAACGTACCTGAAGTGGTGAAAGAAGAAAAAGATGATGCACCTGCGGGGCGCAATATTTGGCGATCCATCATCATTGCTATTATTATTATGGCCATTGTATATTTTATTTATGTACAGATGCGCGATGGTGCGTGGTAGTATAAAATAAGTAGAGTAATCGTCTAAATTCATCAGGAGGGCTTGTTACGCGAGTCTCTTGAGTGAGTTTAATCAAGCTTATAATAACAGATTTAATTTAGCGCAGTGATTCTAACGAAATCCTGCGCTTTTATAAATTTAAGCCTCGCGGTCTTCCTCAAATGTCGACATCGCGACGCGTATCAAAACATGCTGTAATAAATATTGGGTATCATATTTTAACTACAAAATAAACTATTCAATTCGATTGTTACCGTCGTCATTTTGAATTGCTTCAGATTACCGTAGTATTGTTAATCCCTGAAGGGAACAATCTAATAGATTATCTCAAGCAATTCTACTTATGAATAAGATTATTACCGCGTTTTTTATTTTCAGTTTGTTTTTTATTTCTTGTAATAAAGAAGAACCTATTATACCTGTTAAAACCTCGAACATTACGGGCACTTGGAAATTGAGCCATTCGCATTTGATTTTCGAAAAGGATACGATCACTCAGCAAGACGTCGATGAAAACCGTATTACCTTTCGCGCTGGAGAATTATACAGTATGTCGGGATATGAGGACGTCATTATCAATGGCAAGGAAGTTAGGCAATTGACGACAGAAACTGGAACCTATAGGTTTCTCGAGGGTTTGTCCATATTTGAACTGAAAAGTTTTGAAGGAAACACAACAACTTTCTCCTGCATAGAGTCAAATGGAAGCTCCTTCGTTATCAAACTTGAAGAAGAGGGGTTGATTGTTCAGTTCCATTGTTTCAAAGAAAAATAGCCTATTACCGTTTAACACCATACATCAAGATGCGTTTGAATGGATAAATCGCAGGGAATCGCTCGTAGTGGTCTTCAATAAGAGCAATAAATGAATCTTGCAACAAAGCTTGCTTTTTATCGTCCAATCTTTCCATATAGGGAACGAGGGTAGATCCAGATATAAAGTCGTATAGATCTTTTGCAGTTTCCGCGATAATAGGATAGGTGCGAATGCTGATATTGATATCACTTAATCCATTGTCAAAGAGAATTTGCGTGTATTCGTCTAGCGTCAATACAGGAGATAATCTTCTGAAACCATCTAATTCTTTTTGGAAGGGTTCTGCCTGAACGAGCTGATCCAATAGCATATTCAAGGTATTGTCTTTCTGCATGGGCATCTGCACCGCAAATTGACCATCCCTATTAAGCTTAGAAATTAACGCAGGAAACAACTTGTTATGATCGTCTACCCATTGCAACGCTGCGTTGCTAAAGATCAAATCCCAACGACTTTCATCAGCCACAAAGGATTCTATATCCTGTTGTTTGAAACTTAATCGATCGTTCGATAATTCCTTGGCTTCAGAAAGCATCTCTGTAG